>CAZETM010000146.1:0-15708 GCA_964514885.1 uncultured Polyangium sp.
CTCGTCCCGTGCTGCTCGATGCACCGGGCATGACCGTTCGTGCGCGCCTTGCTGCACCCGACAACACGATCAGTGCCGTGACGCTTCACCCCACGCGTGATCTGTTCATCATCGGCGGCGACGGCGGTGCCACGTCGTTCGTGGACGAGCGCGGCGGGATCACAGCGACTCTCGTGTCCACTCCGAACGGTGAATGGATGGCGGCTGCGCCGGATGGTGTTTACCGATCCAGCATCGATGGAGCGCGCAGCGTGGCGTGGAGTTTTACTTCACCGCTGGAAGGTTTTTCCTTCGAGCGCTTCGCGGCACGCTTCGACAAACCCGACGTCATTGCCCGTAGACTGATGGGTGAACCGTCGCCTTCTTCAGTGTCTCTGGCGCGACCTCCGCGTCTGCAACTCGATACGCTTCGTGGCGGTGTCGTACGCACCGCAGATCGATCTCTGACGGTGAACACGACAGCGACGAGTGCGTCGCGAGTCGATCGCGTCCGTGCATTCGTCGATGGTCGTCCTGTCGCGGACAAACTCATCTGCGCCAAAGAGGGAAACGCGACGCTCACGATTCCGCTGCATGCCGGGCAGAACCGCGTGGGGCTGGTGGCGTACGACGCTGCAGGTCAAGCAAGCAACACGCAGAACCTCGACGTCGTGTCGACGTCTCCACTCGCAGAGCGTCCCGATCTCTACGTCGTCACGATCGGCGTGAGCCAATACCCGAACATGACGGCCGATCAGCAGCTCGAATATGCCGACGACGATGCTCGATCCGTTGCCGAATCGTTTGAGCACCAAGTAGGCGCGAGCAAACCGTTCCGCAAGATTTTCTCCACGACATTGCTCGACGACAAAGTCACCGTGGGGTCCGTCGAGAAGGCGATCGCAAGCCTTCGAGCCATGCGTCCGGACGATCTCGGCGTGGTGTTCTTCGCGGGTCACGGCGCCAAACTCGCCGAAGGCAAGATGGTGTTCATGACCAACCAAGCGGCGTTCAACCGTGCATCCGCGGAGAAGTACGGCATCGGTTGGGACAAGATCCACGCGGGTTTGTCGTCCGTACGAGGACGAGTGCTGATGATGCTCGACGCGTGTCACTCCGGTTATTTGACGACGGAGGTTGTCGCGCCAAACGAGGAGCTCGCACGACAACTTGCGGCCGGTGATCGCGCGGGCGTGTTCGTGTTTTCCGCAGCGCGCGGATCACAGTTCAGCTTCGAAGTACCGCCCGAGGGGTTGGGCAGCGCAAGTCGCGGGCTCGAATTGGCTTGGGGAGCGCAGAAGCCGCCGCCGATGTCTCGTGAATTGCCAGGTGGGCATGGTCTATTCACAAGCGCGCTGCTCGAAGCGCTCGAAGGTGACGCGCCGGATCGGGATCGAAGTGGAGCGACGGAAGTGGGCGAGCTGGTCGATTACGTGACCGAACGCGTACGCGCAGCATCGAATGGGAAGCAGACGCCTTGGGTGGCTCGGCGGGAGATGTTTGGCGAGTTTTTCGTGGTGCCGGCGAAGAAATAGAATCGTTACGCCGACAAGACCAGAACCTGCACCTGACTCGGCGCAATGCGCATTCCAGGGCAATTCGTATTGTTTTGAATGGATACGCTGGTCAGGCGCGTCAGCGGCATGCCACTGACGAGCACCGTAAACGCCGCAGTCACGTGCCGGCACGGTCCCATGACCGTCGCCGATGCGACGCCCGTCGCAAGACCAGGATTGTCCCCGTTCGAAAGGGGAATCGTCGTGCCCATGTTATGCGCCGGCGCATAACTCATTAGGACATTGTATGCCGCAGGGACGCCCATCGGCCCCACTGCCACATTCGGATACGGAATCGGCACCGGAGCAGGCGCAGGCGGAACCGGCGTGAGGCACACGTCAGGAAAACCGAAATTCACGCCGCCCATTTGAGTATTCGCAAACATGATTCGTGTTTCCCTTCTCAGCCGATGTGTACCTGGTCGGCATTCATTTTGACGAGGTCTTCGGCGGATACGATGGCGTTTTCGCCTCGGAAGTGAGCATTGCCTGCCGCCGCATAATCGATGTGCCCGGCTTGAACTTGATCCACGCCTTCCACGCGCCTTTGGCTATACCGCGCTCGTTGCGTAAACCGTTCGAGCACGCTATCGATGGAAGTCGCCAATACTTTTACCCGGCCAAACTCTGCTTTGACCGCTTGCCCAAGCACCTCGAGCGCCTCGACGCGTAGTCGCCCGAGAGCGGCCGTCACGGATACCTCGGATGCCGCAATGTGCACCGGCGACGGAGAAACCACATTCACGCCGTCTTGCGCCGCAATCGTCACTTTGCCCGAGGCTGCGCGAATCGCAATATCGCCGTCCGCTTCAATGGACGTCGGTGCTTCGGTCGCCCGGTCGAGCACGGCCAGGACAAACGCATCGCCGCCCTCTTCGACGGTCACGAGCACTCGATCGCCCACCATCGGCGCCACCAAACAACTGATGGCCCGGCGCGCCCGCACGTCGGCGAGCGCTCCTCGCACGGTCACTGTTTGTCCTGCCACACCCAGGACTTCGCCGAACTCCTGGAACACCACCCTCGGCTCGATTTTGCGTGCTGCGTTATTCATGCCGCTCATCCTTTCTTCCGATTGTGCTTTTCCCAAAATGTTTCGGCCTCGGCCAATAATGGCTCGTCACCCAATGCCACTGCTTTGCTCGAGGAAAACATCGTATCCTTCTGCGTCACTCGATGCAGACGCGAACGGAACATCGAAGCATCGCGAAAATCCGCTCGCGTCAAGTCCGCATAAGAGAAGTCCGCATAGGTTAGATCCGCGCCGACGAACTTGGCTCCGACGCACTTCGCTTTTTGCCAAATCGATTGCGCCAACATGGCTCCGCGCATATCGATTCCCGTAGCATCGGCGCTTTGAAAGATCGCCTGAAACAAGCGTGCCTTCGTCATGGAAGCCTGTACGAGCGACGCTTCGACGAAAAGCGCCTGCTCGGCATTCGCCCCGGAAAAACTCACCTTATCGAGCTTCGCACCTTTGAAGTTTGCCTTGACGAGCGTCGCCTTTTCAAACGAACACCCTCGGCAGTCCGCATCGACGAGAAGCACCGAAGTGAGGTTTGCGCCGGAAAAGTCATGTCCCGCAACGCTTCCCTCGGTGAGCACCGTGCTGCGCAAATCGGCTCCGGTGAGCGTCGCTTTGCTCAAGTCCGAGCGAAATAGTGTCGCGCGGGAAAGCATGGCTCCCGAAAAATCCGTCCCGTCGAATGAGCCTTCGGCAATCATCGCGCGATCGAACCTACTGCGCACGAGCTTAACGCCCTTCAGATTACCGCGCAGAATGCTGCCAATCGACAAGTCGACATCGGTCAAGTCGGCATCTTCGAAGTCGCATTCGCTGAATTGTGCCCCAATGAGCTTTGCCCCCACGAAACTCGATCGTGGGAATTTGCAGCGCGCAAACGTCGTGTGTTTGATGTTTGCCCCGTCGAGCTTCACGCCTTCCAAATCGGTCAGGGCAAACGTTCCTTCCGAAAGCTTTGCTCCCGTAAGGTTTGTCCCACGAAACGACGACTCTGCGCAGATGATCCCGCCAAGATCCGCGCCGGACAAATCGAGGCCATCGAGCACGAGCCGTTCGAGCGGCTCACCATCACGCACCATTTGCTCGAGATCGGCCTTATCCACGGTTCTCCTGATTGCGTACGAAACGCACCTGGTTCACGTTGGCTCCGCGGAAGCTGGTTCGATTGTCACCTTTGGCCGCCGCAGCATCCGCACGGAATAGGTTTGCCTCTTCAAACCGTGCCCCACGCACGATGGCTCGGGTGAGCAGCGCATTCATCAAGTCCGTGCGGCACATGTTCGCGTCCGTCAAGTCGGCTTTGATCCAGCGGCTTTCCACCGCCCGCGCCCCTTCGAAGTTTGCCCCGGCAAGCTTGCATGACGACAAGTCAGCTTGATTCAAGATCGCATCGCGGAACGACGCGCCCGTCAGATCCGCGCCACGAAGGTTTGCGTTCGAAAGGTCTGCCCCGCCAAACTGCCCCCGCGCAAAGCTCGTCCCCCGTTCGAGTCGCGCCAGGCGCACGTTTGTCATGACCGCACCATCGAACCGTGCATCCGCTCCAGCCACGTCGATGAATGCCGTCGCCTTGAGCTTCGCACCCGAGAAATCGGCTCGTTCCAAGCTCGATTCCATGAACGTGCATTGCTCGAGATCCGCACCGCGAAAGTCCACACCGGACAAATCGGCTTTGCAGATCATCGTCTCTTTCGCTTTGATTGCGGCAAAGATTGGTTTGTCGAGCACCACCTCCGAAAGGTCCGCTTTATCGAGTCGCGCGCCCGTCAGATCCGTTTGGACGAGCCGCGCCTTGTAAAGGATCGCCCCCGTCAGGTCCGCTCCGCATAGCCGCGTCTGTTCGAAGTTTGCCTCGCCGAGGTTTGTTTCGACCATACGCGCTTTTTCAAAGTCAGCTTTTACCAAACGCGCCCGGGTAAACACGACTCGCTCGACGTTCACGCCGCGAAAAACACATCCTTCGAGATTCGCCGCTTCGAGAAACGCTCCCGCGAGATTCGCACCACTGAAATCGATGCCCGCCAGGTCCGCGCCCGTCAAATCCCAATCACGCAAATCCTTGTGCGTCGCGAGTGCTTCGAGCACGGCCGCGCGCACACGAGCCGCTTCGTCACCCGTGCTCGAGTCGGCAGGCGGCATCAAATGCGCCCCCTTGCGATACATGTCCTTCATCGCTCGCTCCGTCGCATCGAGCTTTTCGAGGAACCGAGGATCCGAAAGCTTTTCCTCGACGCCCGGAATGGGCACACCCGAGTTGTTGCTGAGAATGGACATGTCCCGCAACTTTTCGAGCTCCGCTCTTGCATTGAACTTGGGAGGCCCTGCAGCTTGCTTCCTGGCGTTTTGCTTGACTTTTTCGAAATCGAGTCCTTGCGCCCGACACTCCTTCTCGATTTCCTCGAGCGCGTCCGCAATGCGCTTTTGCCCCATGGTCGTCAATTCTTCGGCTTGCTTTTCGAGCGCCAGCGAATATGCGGCCATGTCTCCTTTGCTCGGCGGAGGCGGATCTGGAGGGAGCTTCGCGGGAATGTATTTGTCGGGGTCGATGCCCTCCACTTCGAGATCCGCACGCAATTGCGCCAATTTCTTTTCAACCTGGCGCTGCATGTTCGCCCGAATGAGCCCCTCTTTCTCCAAGAGTTCCTCGAGCTCGCTGACCAAATCGGACGATAAAACGGGCATCCCCTCGGGCATCAAGTCCGAATCGCGAAGCGAATACACCGGACCGAATTTCTTGTCCAATCGCTCAGCCCGAATCCTGCTGTAATGCGATAGCGGTTTCGGACGATCGGCCCATTCGAGCGCCAAGAGGATATCAGCCAGCTCATCGAGCATCTCGTCTTCGACTTCGATCGAGCCTCGAAACAGCATGATGGCTTTTTCGACATGCGGTAAAAACCACAACGTGTCGCAACGCAATGGCACGTCTTGCATCGGGCCGTTTTGCATCGAGTCGTTCGGATCACGACGCGTCACGAAGAGCCGCGCTTGCACGGCAGGCAATGTGCCCTCGACCTTGGGTTTGTCCGGGTGCATGTTCTCGAAAGAGAAACTCACGCCGGGCGAAAAGCTCATGCCCTGGATCCATTGGTCTTCCTGGGTCATGTTGAAATGCGTAGGGTCGAAATCTTCGGGAAATCCAGGATAACGCGTTTCGAGCCAGCGTTTGTCGTACGTGCCCGCCTTGCTCGCGCGATCGGGCCACGAGGGATCGAGCGTTGCGAAAGAAGCTGGACGAGGGCGCTCACGAGGTGAGGTAATGAGCTTGCCGGCGTTTTCGATATTCGGCAACGGATGAACCTCGCCCGCATCGGTTTTCAAAGGTTTGAAACCTTTGCCCATGGGATTGGGGGCAAACCCATCCCCACCGAACGAGTTTTCCCAGGTCAGGGGCATTTCGAGAAACGGCGCAGGATCGCTTGGAACGCCGCCTTTCCATACTCGATTTCCAACGGCCCAAAGCTCTTTTTTCGAGCCCCCCACGGTCGCTTTTACGGCGACGACATTCGTTGGCTTTTTATTGGGGGCAAACGCACTGCCGAGGACCAACCATTCACCTCGGACCTTCGGTCGCATTTCATCAAGAATGCCAGTCGACCCCGGAGCCTTGGGGAAAATCTGCCACAAGGTCTGCTCTTGCTCGGCGCCGCCACGAACGACATCGACCATGACCCCAATCGCGACGACGAGATACGTTTTCCCGTCATTCTCGAACGGGCCATGGAGCAGCGTGAGCGGCGTGGGTTTGAGCGTGCGCATGGGTCAGGTTCGTCCGAATCGTTGCACGTCAAATGACTTTCAGAGCGCTCGTGGATTGAAGGAGCGGAGTCGTGATCATGACTGCCATCGCCTTCATATCGATCCACGGTGATTCGAGCATCATCGTCATGCAAGTCTCTTTTTTGGCAAACTTCGTCTTCAAGTCGATCGTATGAGCAAACTCGAGCGTCACGCTCAATTTCGCTGCCAGCGAAATGCTCGCGCTCAATTCGGCCTTCGCCGACATGCCAATTTCGATCCAGTCGGCAAACTTGAATGCGGTGAACTTGCCTTTCGTGAAGTCCTTCCATTCACCCGTCGAAATCCAAGTGAAGTCCGACTCGCTCTTGAATTCCTTCGATACCGTCTTGATGGTCTGCCCGGGCGCACTAATCGTGATGTCCTTGGCCGCCTCGATATCAATCTTGTCGGTCTCCGACTTCATCAGGATTTGCTTGCTGGCCCGCATGAACATCGGGCCTTCCTTGCTATGAAGCTTGACCCTGCCCTTCGAGTCGATCAGCGTCGTATTGTCGGTATTGCTGATATGCGTCGGGCCACCGGTCACCGTGTGCTCGTATTTGCCCGCGGAAACCGTGAAGGTGGTGTCTTTCTTGATGTTGATCGTGGCCGTGCCCTTATCGACATGGAGCGCGAAATTGCCCGTTTCCGCCTGCATGGAGATATGCGTATTGGCGATTAGACCAAAAGCACCTACTTGCGGACTGCCCGGTCCGGTGACGACACCGATGGACAAACCACCCTTCTCTACGTGGGTTTTCCAATCAGTTTTGATGAGCGCATTCCAATTACCCGAGCCTTCGATCTGCCCAACCTTCAAGTCGTAATTCTCTCCGGCATTGAGCAACGTGTTCTTGTTCGTCTGCAAATGCAGCTCATGCGTGCCAAACGGCAGCCCCATGCGCATGAAGGTGGTTTCATACGGGGTCGAGGTATGAATCCATTGCTGACCGGATTGATCTTCCAGCTCGATTCGATTTCGTCCGCCCGTTTGAATGACGTTTTTCGTGTGGTTACTGCCCGTCACCGGGCTTGGCGTGAGCACGTTGGGTACGGTGCCCGAAATCACGGGGCGATCGGGGTCACCGCCCAGAAAGCTGAACATGACCTCGGTGCCTTTGCGCAGCGGGAAATGAAAGCCTTCCACGCCACCACCGTGCGGCTGCATCATGCGAATGAACGTGGATGCTTTGCCATTCTTTAGCGCGCTTTCGTCGAATTTGAACTTGACCAAATAACGACCATGGTCGTCGATTTGCGCATACTCGCTGTCCGCAGCGCCATCGACGATTCCATTCTCGAAACTGTAAATTCGCGGCCACGGAGTGCTCTGCTCGGCTCGAAATTGTTTTTTGCCCGGAATTGCTGACACTTCGACCAAATACACGTCTTCGTGATCAAGCTCGATGAATTCGCGAAATCCGGATCCACCCGTCGCTTGATTGCCCGAGTGCGTCACTTCAGTGGCGACGTATTCCGCATTAAACGGCGCGCGAGGATGCTCTTCCAGCTCGAAAACGTACCCCGGCCGAATGTGTAGCCGCGTGCCCGCCGCTTGATAAACGACTTCACGAGCCTTGTATCCCTCGGCCCGAAGCTGCGCGAGACGCTTGCCATCGCCCGGCGTAAAGAATCGGTCGCCATAAATGCTGACTTCCGCCGTCCCCGCGTCGCTGACCGATGCCGTGCCGGAGACGTCCAGGTTTGGCTTGGTATAATCGTAGTCCTTGAGCTTGACGGTCGCTGGAAGCGTTGCATGACGACAACGGAACGAACGGAACGATGCCCCTGCAGAATGATCTCCACCCGATTGCGGGTGATAACGAACGGGGATGCCGATCGGATCTTTCTCGTATGACTTGTCATCACAGATGATGAGCTTTTCGCCTTCGTCCGTGTGCTCGAAGAAATAAAAGATGCCTTCTCGTTCCATCCATCGCGACAAGAACGCGAGGTCACTTTCGCGATATTGACAAACGTGCTCTTCTTTGGGGTAACTTCCGAGGCGCAATTCGTAGTCGGTCAGGGCGTTGTCATCGAGCACGGCTTCGATGATTTCGCGCACGCTCATCTTCGTGAAGATGCGACTGTGAATCGAAAGACCGAGCTGCCAAATGCGAGGAACGATGATGCCACGTACGAGCGTTCGACCGTCGAACTCGTGCAGTAGCTCGAGCGATCCGAAAACGCCGCTGAAGTAAAACGGTACGATTTTGTCGTGTGCACGATCGAGAATCAAACGAGCTTTTGCACCGATGCCATCGGCGAGTTCGAGCCCTTCGCTCGGCACCAGCAAAAACACTTCGACTTCGTAGGGACGCGAAATCGCCTCGACAGCGCGAAAGGCTGCGACACGCGTATCGTCTGGAAGTGCGCTGGAGGAGATCGTGATGAAGTCGCTCATGGCTCGTCCTTTCCCTGCGCGGCGCGGCGGGGAGGCTCGAGTATACATGAGGTGCTCAGCAGACGAGAATGCTTTTTAGAGCGTGCTTAACAGTCTGCTGCGCGAACCGGCGCTTCGGTCGGCCTCACTCAGCGTACTGAAGTACGCTTCGTATCGGCCTCCCTAGCCCCGATTCGCTCGCAACGCCTGTTAAACACACTCTGGGGGATCAAATTGGTGCCACGGCTTGCACGAGCCGTTTGATGATGTCGTTGGATTCGAGCACCACTTCACCTGATAGAACGAGGCACGGAGCCTGCTCTTTGCCGCTCAAACGAACGAGATCCGCCTTGGCGGATTCGTCTTCGGACACATTACATACCCGCAGCGTGGTTTCGAGATGCAAGTTGTCGCGAGCTAACAAGGCGGCCCTTGAAAATCCGCAACGACTCTTGACATAGAGCACTGCATCCGCTGGCAGTCCCGGTCCACCGTCTGGCAATTGCTTGGGCGCGTTCGTAGACCGATCGATCTCTTCGCACAGAGCCGCTAAGTCGGCGATATTGCGTTGCCCCGATGGCGTCACCGACGCGGCGTGCCGCACGATTCCCGAGCTATCAATGATGATGGTCGCGCGATCATCGATGCCGGGTTTTTCGAGATAAACTCCGTACGCACGGCCCAAGCCGCCCTTCGGTTCGAAGTCTGCGAGCAGCGGGAACGAAACCCCGCCTAGGTCACGAGCCCAGTTGGCATGGCTGAAGATGCTATCGACACTGACACCCAGAACCTGGGTGTGGGCCGCTCGGAAACGCGCCAAGAGCGCTTCCACAGCAGGCACTTCGAGGCTTCAGGTAGGTGTCCAATCGAGCGGGTAGAACAGCAACACAACGTGTTGCTTACCGACAAACTGTCCGAGCGACACGGTGCGTCCGAGGTGATCCGGAAGCTTGAAATCCGGAGCCCTTTCTCCAACAGCAATCATGTTTGCCCTCCTGTAGGGTTGGTCCGGAACATCCGGCTTGCATCAATCATGTCAAAAGATGCACCGCAACGCCACAGGCATGTTATGCACTCCAAACATCAGTCCGTCCGAGTTCCAAACTCCAAACACCATGCATCAAGCCGATCCGAACCTACCTCGCCTGCACCTCGTAGATGCCACGTACGAGCTGTTCCGCGCATTTTTCGCACAGCCATCACGCACGAGTCCCGATGGTCGTGAGGTCGGGGCCGTACGCGGAATTCTGTCGACCTTGATTGCTCTCACGCGGGAGGCCACGCACATCGGCTGCGCAACGGACCACGTGATCGAATCGTTTCGGAACGGCCTTTACGCTGGATACAAGACCGGCGCGGGTTTGCCCGAGGAGCTTTCGTCCCAGTTTCATCTGGCCGAAGACGCCATGCGCGCGCTGGGGCTGGTCGTTTGGCCCATGGTCGAATTCGAAGCGGACGATGCACTGGCGGCAGCCGCTGTGAAGTTTGTCTCGTCCGCGGGGCAAGTGCTGATCGCGTCACCGGATAAAGATCTCGCTCAATGCGTCGTGGGCACGCGGATCGTGATGCTGGACCGGAAAAACAACGTGGTAATGGATGAAGACGGTGTGGCGGCCAAATTTGGAGTTCGTCCTGGATCCATTCCAGATTTCTTGGCGCTCGTGGGTGATTCCGCAGATGGGTATCCGGGTTTGCCCGGGTGGGGCGCAAAGTCCACCGCGGCCGTGCTTTCGATGTACGGGACCATTGAAAACATTCCGCCCGATGCATCATCTTGGAAAGCCGCGGTTCGCGGCGCGGACAAACTTGCCAAAACGCTGGCCGCACAATCTGCCGATGCTTTGCTGTTCAAAAAACTCGCGACGCTGCGCACGGACGTTCCCTTGACCGAACGATTCGAGGATCTCGAATGGCGTGGGGCGAAACCCGAATTGAAAACGTTGTGCGAATCGCTGGGAATGCCCGAGCTGACCAAACGCGTCACGCGTTGGCAGGCGTGAATTGCGCTAGTAGCACTGGAAAACAGTGCCAGAATCGAAGACGTAAAGCGAACCGCAATCGCCCAGGTTGAGTTCAGCCAATCCCTCGTTGATTTGCATCACGAAGTCGTCACCGCCTTCGTCACCCTGAATCCAAAAGGGCTCGCCCAGGACGTGACCTGCCGCATTGAAAAGCATTTTGTGGATTTCTTTGAATGGAGCATCGTCCGATTTCTCGAATACCTCCATAGGTACATCGAGCGGTAACACGGCAATCGGACTTCCCGCAACATCGTCCTCGTCTTCATCATCTCCCGACACCGTATTCGGTAGTGCGTCCACGGCCTGCTGCGAAATCGGCACGAAGGTGAACTCATCCGTCCGATCACCCGAATTTGGGTCGGGGCAAAATGCAGCAATCGCTCGCGCGCCGCCGTATCGAATCATGAGTTCGGGAATCTCTTCGAGATCGAGCGTAAATAGGTGCGTGAATGCCTCGCCGTCATCACCCTTGGGATAGTCGGCCTCGGCAATGCCTGGAGGTGTTCCCCCGGAGCGCGAGAGAGTGCCCGGCTTGGGCTCGTACCCGTCTTTGCCAACTTGGAGCGAATACACCCGCGTTTTCGGTTCGGGTCCTTGGGCGCAAATACGCATGAGCGCATCGCGCAGCGTTTCCTTTTTGACCCCGGCTCTTTGCAGGGCCGTTTCGATACGCTCGTATTCCGGCGTGGACAATGCCGACTCGAGCGACTGCAGAAACGCCCCGTCACCTTCCGATAAGCCAATATGCCGGCACAATGCCTCGACCACTGGTTCACCCAGGCGTTCCGCGATTTCGCGAAATCCGCTCCCCAAGTTTCGCCGCTCGACCATTCGCCGGATGGCAACGTCGACGATGTCATGCACACCGGCTGCGAGATGCGCCAATTGTAGAAGACGCTCGGGGTTCTCTGATTCGAGCGCACGCCTGGACAGCAACGAGCTTTTGCGCGGCTCGGGAATGCCAGCCAAAACAGATTCGCGCAACTTCGCATCGCTCGAGCTGTAGTAGGGCAATGCCTCGGTACCCTCGCGATCGAAATCGATGAACCGCTCCCAGCGCTCGTCGAGTGTCTGCGTTTTTGCAGTTTTGGCCATCGCAAACAAAATAGAGCGATGACGCGCTCGACGCTTGTCGTCTGCAGCCTTCTCGTACGCCCACTCGAGCTGCGGCAATGCGACAGCGCCGAGACCACCAAGGGTTTCTTGCCCAATGTAGTTTTTCTCGACGTCCTTTTCCAATGCGGCATGCAGGAGCTGTTCGTCAAAATAAACAGCCAAAATCCCCACTGCGCGTGAATATTGGTATTCATCCTGCAGGAGCCTGCGTGCAATAACGAGCGCTCGTTCGCGTGGGAAGCACGAAAACCATTCGATACACCCTTCCCGCACGCCTTCGTAGGTCGAATCGAGCAATTCACACGTGAGCAATTCGTCAAGCTCGTCCGGCACCGAAACGCCGGTTTTTTCGCAACGCAAGATGACGCCCACCAGCAGCATTTCGCGGCACTTCGGTTCCTCCGTCAAGGTCTTCGCGGCTTCGAGCAAAGCACGCGGGTCATCTCCGCGTACGGGTATCACTTCGAGCAGCAAACGCAACGCGTCGTCGATATCGATGGACGAGCGATTCAACAATTTGGCCAATTCTTCTGTCGATGCCGTCCGAAAGACGTCGCGCACATTTCGTGGGTCTTGCCAATCCCCATCGAGTGCCGCAGCAAGGAGTGTTGCGTCCCATTCTTGATCTGTGCCGAAAAGAAGCGCCAACTTGCGTAATGCTGCCAGATCGCCCAAACGGTGCTCCACTAGCTCGCCATTTACGACCGTGGGCACTTCGATGTTGAGCGTAATCCCGTACGAGGTGGCCTGATGCTCTGCAAGCTGCTTCAAGATGGTCATCGATGCTGCCGGAGCAATCGTTTCACCCAATCGGCGACGAATGAACGACAAACCCAATCGAAGACCTGTGGACATCTCTGCTTCACGTGACTTGACCAGCTCGGGCGCACGCCGATACGTCGCGAGCAGCAGCTTGTCCATCGTGAGGGAATACCGGTCGAGAATGCATGTGGTCTGCTTGAACCACGATCCGAACGCATTCGATACGCGAATCAGTAATTCGAGCGCCACTTCCGGCGTCGGTTCTTCCGGCGCTTCGCTGACGAGCTCGAATAGATGAACGTTTGCCTCGGGATGAATGGCCCGGCACGCAACCAAGTGCCAAGCTATGGCCTGCCGAGATCCCCAATCGTCACCATTGACTTTGCGGATCATGTTTGAAGCTCGATAGGAATCCTTGACCTTGTCGAGCTTTTCGGCGAGCCCTTTTAAAGCTTTGTCAGAAATCCCCGGCCACGGCGGAATGACCACGCCAGGGGCGGGTGTCTTGACGGCTTTCTTTCTTGTAGTCTTGGGCTTCGATGTGGGGTCCGACATGATGGGACCAGACACATCGCATGGTTTTGACCGGAAATCAATGCATGAAGTCGGGTCGAGGGCGGGCAAGCGTGATCATCGGATCAATGCCGCGACAAACAATACAGAATGGCAGCTCGCGAGGTGTTGATCGAGTCTTCCGAGGCCTGAGCCTTGACGGCTTCATGAGCAGCTTCGAGCTCTGTGAGACACGGGCCCTGCACATAATCAGGTCCGAACGACAACACGTATTCGATCCCCAGCGCCAAAATGGTTGCCTCTTGCTCAGGGAGCACTTCGACCCGCTCGGATGCCGCGTCCGCTTGATAGGGCTCCACCCAGGATAGCCCACCAGGAATCCAAGCTCCTTCTACGGTATGCGCGGTAATGTAAATGTCCTCCCAATACGCCGGATCGCATACCGTTTGGTACATGTCGACGCATTGTTCCTCGTAATATCCCTCCACGCATTGCGTCTCGGAATAGCTCGTGTCGACCCATTCGTCCGTCAATTCCACGCAATTGTCGTCTTCGTCGTACGCCGAGCACACGGTATCCCAATATCCATCGTCAATCCATACCTCGGTGCACGACTCTTCGACCCAATAAGTCGTACATTCCGTCCCGACGTACTCGTCGTAGCATGTTTCATCATGCCAAACGGTTTGATTATATCCATTCACCCACAAGTCTCGTCGCGATCCTGCCGTTCGCGTCCAATGCCCTTCGACCGATTCGCCCTTGGCAGTGGGTATCTTGCGCTGCGCATTCGCGGACTGTGTGAGCACGAGGTAGAGCGATTCCCACACGATCTCTGTGGTGGGGCGCAATTGCTCCTGGCTGCTGACGTATTGGTTCCAGGACGTAATGGCTTGGTAGTCGCTCCGGAGCACCCAATCGGCAGCGTCGGTAAAAATGTCCACACGAGGGTGTGCCGAATCGTTAACAGTGGCCATGACCTCCGCCGAAAGCAGGCCAATATCGAGAAATGCGCGAACTTTGTCCCAAGTAGAGCCGACGGCATGCACCTCGTCCCAGCTCGGGCCTTGGTTCACCCGCGAGGTGAATTCGGTGGTAAACGTCGTAGCTTTCACCTCCTCGGAGCCTCGAGCCATGGTGTCATCGACCATGAGATCGAATGCGCCAAAAAAGCCCGCACTGTAGCTCACCGCCTGAGGCTGTGAATCCCCCAGAAAACAACCTCCAAGGAGGGGAATAGCTAGCAAGGAGAGATGGCGAAGAAAGGACATGGGCGCTCCTGAACGAGGTATGGTGCCGCGTTGATTCAGATACAGGGCTTGCAGGATTCGTGCCCAAACACCTCTCAGCCAGAATTGAGTCCCAAGTCAGGCTCTGGCGTCAGAATCTCATAGCCGGTTTTGGTCACGAGGACCGTATGTTCGAATTGTGCCGACAGAGAGCCGTCTGCGGTAACCACGGTCCACCCGTCGTCGAGCTGACGGATTTCCGGACCGCCGAGATTGATCATGGGTTCGATGGTAAACACCATTCCTGCGCGCAGACGCAAACCATTGCCGCGTTTTCCTACGTGGCTCACATGTGGAGGCGCGTGCATCGTGCGCCCAATGCCGTGCCCGCCATATTCGCGCACGACCGAGCAGCCTTCGCGTCTCGCAAGCTCTTCGATCGCGGCGCCAATATCGCCAAGACGAGCGCCGTCGCGTACTTGCGCAATGCCCGCATCGCGACAACGACGGGCCACGTCGACGACATGTCGGGCCTCGGCGGAAGCGCGACCCATGATGAGCGTCGCCGATGTGTCGCCATGATGGCCGTCGATTTCGGTTGTCACGTCGATGTTCACGATATCGCCATCGCCGAGCACGACCGATGCCTTTGGTATTCCATGACAAACGACATCGTTGGGACTGACGCATACGGCCGCAGGAAAACCTTGATAGCCGAGCTGACTCGGGCGCCCTCCGCGACGAGCTGTGTCTTCACGAACCCATTGGTCGATTTGACTGGCGGCAATGCCAGGCTCGAGCCGGGAAGCCACGGTTGCAAGCGTAAGGGCGGCGACTCGACCGGCGAGCCGTAATGATTGGATCGATCGCGGACCAAAAATCTCGACGGACATGGTCCGAAGATGCTCCGAGGCAGCACGCAGCGTCCAATACCATTTCGATATGACTGCCACGGGGCTTGGCACCGCCGAAAAGCCATGGTAGCGATACCGCATGAGCCTAGCGCAGCTCGAGTACTTCGTCGCCGTTGCAGAAGAGGGGAACTTGACCCGAGCTGCAGCGCGGCTGCACATTTCACAGCCACCCTTGACGCGTCAAATTCGCAACCTCGAGCAAGAACTCGGCGTCACTTTGTTCGAACGTACGGCGCGGGGCGTTCGTCTTTTGCCGGCCGGACAAACGATGCTAGAGCACGCACGGACCATCTTGGCGCAGGTCGCTGCCGCAGTGACGGCCCTCACTTCGCCTTTGGCACGGAATTAGACGCATGAGTGACACCACCGCCTCCGGTCAGATGACCGAATGCACCCCTCCGGACGATCCGCGGATTGGCACGACGCTCGCC
>CAZETM010000147.1:0-14157 GCA_964514885.1 uncultured Polyangium sp.
CATTGCATTCCAACCCGTCACGGTATCGCTACGTCCAAGAGCACCGGTAATACTTCCTCCGCACGCCCGAGCACCACGTCGTCGAAATACGGGTTTGGCGGGGACGGTGCCTCGATGTTCACGAATACCGTCCGCGCTCCAGCAAAATCTGCTTCACGTACGTACGATGCTGCCGGAAAAACCACGCCGCTCGTTCCTACGGAAATAAACCAATCACAATGTCGAAGCGCCTGCTTCGCCGCTCGTTCGTCCCGCGGATCGAGGTACTCGTCGAATAGTACGATGTCGTAACGCATGGGCTTGCTACACCGCGGACAAACCGGAGGAGCGTCCGCACGAGACGAAGGTTCGTCAAACGAAACCCGCGTCTCACACGCTTCGTCCGGGCACCGCAACCGAAAGAGCGATCCGTGGATCTCCACGACCTGCTCGCTGCCCGCACGTTGATGCAGTCCATCGACGTTTTGCGTGATGACCGTAACGCGGCTCTGTCCACGCACCCGGGCAAACTCGGCCATGGCGAGATGCGCGGCGTTTGGCTTGGCCGCTGCGACGATTTCGGCAAACTTCCGATGCTCACGAAAACAAGCGCTCGGATCACGCGTCATCGCCGCCGCACTTGCCCAAGACTGCACATCCACTTCGTTCCACAAGCCACCAGGACCGCGATACGGGCGAATACCCGATGCAACGGACACTCCGGCCCCGGTCAAAAACGTCACGCGCGCATTGGCCGGGATGTCGAGCTTCTGCATCACGTGCGCAGCGTACCCTCAATCCAGCTTCAACACCTCGACCGTCGTCGCACCACTACCAACGACGCGCCCTGCCCCTCGGGAACGCACGTTCCACGACACGGAAAACACTTCCGTTCCCGGCCTTTTCACCACAGACACGGGATTCACGTAGAGGAACCCTTGGCGCATCCGCGCGAGCGGAATCGACATGGGTTGTCCCACTTCGCGCAAGGTCGGATCCGCCATCGTCGTCGATGCTCGCGCAGGTGCCAGCACCTTCGATCGTACGGTCATGGACGATCCCACCGGGAGCGCTGCAGGCACGCGGAAAAACACATCGAGACGTGGGTGAACTCCGGATATCGTTTGTACGCCAACGATTTCCGGTCCGCCCTCGAACGTCGCGCCAATCGGACGCAACTCACGCGTGATGTCAGCCCACAGCGCCACAGCCCGAGCTTCGTCACCACGAGCAACCGCGACGTTGTGCGCAATTCGTTTGTGCTCCAACGTCACCGGCGCAGCATCGGGAACGGCTGCATCTTGGCTCCAGTGCGTGCGCAATTCCCACGTGAGCCACGGGTCGGGGACGATCGTGCGCACGGGCTCAGTGGCCGAGACAAACATCCATTCGAGCAGTGAGGGCTCGCGCTCGTCGAAGGAAAAACCATCGATGGGCGCAGCGGGTTTTCGTGGATCGACCATCCAGAACTGTCCCACCGCGGTCACGTGAAAACGACCAGCTACCGTGGCCAAATGTTCTTCCGATGCGAAACGACTGCTCAAGAGGTAAGGTTTGTCTTTGCCACCTGCAGCCGCAGTTGGTAGCCGCTGATTCATCTTCACTACGCGACCACCTAGCGCCCAGATCTGCGACCAATTCCCGTGCATGCTCTCGTGCATCTCCACGACCGTTTCCTTGGGCAAACGCTTCGCGAGATCGTGCAAAAACGCGGTCTTGTCGCCATCGGATGCGATGGGCAAACCCTTCTCGTTGAAACGACCTCCCGTCCTTCGCGCGTACGCGACGGCCGGTGCACCATCACGGAGCACGGCCGCAAGGAGCGGTGACACGAGCGCGAACGCCACGATCCCGCCGTGATGCCACGCGGTTTCTGTGGGCAAACCACGGCCCCGACGAACCATCGTCCGGACAAACTCGATCCCTGGAGCGAGCGTCGCGACGAGCGCGCCCATCGCCAGCGCGAAGTATACGCCGAAAGGTTGAGGCCAAAAGACGTGAATGTCCGCGCCTTGTTTGAACACCACGTACTGAAACGTCGCCATGCCGAGGACCGCGAGCGGGACGAACTCGAACTCCGTACGCGTGACGAAGAGCCGCAGGACACTCACGACGGCGGCTGCTTTTCCCAGTGCAATCGCGATCGGCGTAAACGACAGCTCGATCCAGTACCGCCGGCTCGCCAGCACCGCGGACAGCGGCACGTTGTTCCCAGACGAACGCGAACCGTAGATCGCGAGCAGCTCGCCAAGCTTGCCGGCCTTCTGAAACATGGCCAGGTAAAACAGCCCCGACAGCACGGACAAAGTGGCCCACGTGATCCATGCCTCGGCGTAACGCCGTTCATGGATTGGCCCGAAAAACCCTCGACCTCCAGCATACCCACGAGCGAGCCAAAACCCCAAGAAAAGCCCTGCAAGCACATAGGCAGGCCAGTCCGTGTGCAGCGCCATCACAAGGCCCACGGCACTCGCCACGAGATACCGGCGCCGGTTTGTCTGGGACAGTCGCACGTAGCCCCAGATGGCCACGAGGCTCCACGTCATCAGCGGGACTTCGAGCACGTTGAAGTTTGCAAACGCGAGCGTGATGGGTAGAACGACAAACCCGAGCGCAGCAGCAGCGCCCGATGCAGGTCGCCAGATCGATCGTCCTATGGCGTAAAGAAGTGGCGGAGTCGCGGCCGACAAGAGAATCGCCGGCAGTCTGCAAATGACCTCGTGGCGGCCGAAGATCTTCATGAAAAACGCCGTCACCCAGAAGATGCCCCAAGGGTGATGGCAATAGAACATCTCCGGTCCTGGCCTCGATTCCGTGTACTCCCAAACCGGCCCCACGACGCCCCAGCGCACCATGTTCTCGGCGATGATGCCCATGCTCGCGGCGGCTGCCCAATGTCCAGCGAGCACCGGGCCAAACATTTCCCACGATGCGACGAGCGTCATCCACAACGTCGCAAACGCAGTCACCACGCGCGAGAAACGCTCTTCAAGGGCGCTCGAGATCGGCAAACCGTCCGAGCCTCGAGGCAGACGAAGCGAGGTGCGGAGTTTCATGCGGGGCGTGAGGGTAGCGGATGGCGTGCGGGTGTGCCGTGGTAAGTTGCGGCCACGTGAGTCATCTCGATCGGATCAAACGCGGCATCAGGCGCCATCCCGTGTCGGCGCTGCTCGCGCTTTTCGCAATCATCACGAGCGCATACGTCATCGCCTACCCGCTCAGCGTGACGCGCTACGTGCCGATGACCGATGTGCCGTTTCACGCGGCAAACTCGGGCATCCTGCACCACTACTTCGATCCGGATTACCACGTGCGCGAGCAATTCGAGATCTCGCCGCTCGCCGTGCCTTACATGTCCACGTACGTGCTTGGCGCGCTACTGATGTTCGTTGTGCCGTCGTGGGTTGCAGTGAAAATTTCGGCGGCGGTGATGCTTGCGCTTTTGCCCTTGGGTCTTGCCGTGATGTTTCACGGAATGAAAAAGAGCCCGCTTTTGGGGCTGGCGGCATTGCCGCTGGCGTGGAGCTTTTTGACGCATTGGGGATTTTTGAATTTCGTGGGAGCCATTGGCCTGTTTTGCATGGCGATGGGCCTAGCGCTGATGGTTTTGGACAAACCAACGTTCGCGCGTCAATGGCAATTGTCGGCGGTGCTCGTATTGCTATTTTTTACCCACGTTTTTCGTTTTCCATTTGCCATTTTGGGCGTCATCGGTGTGGCGATCGTCATGTACCCGGCCACGCGCAGGGTTTGGCCGGTATTACCTCCGCTCGTCGTTCCGCTGGCACTTTTCGCAGCGTGGCTCAAAGCGCGTCCGGATACCTTGCGTGCGCCGATTCAACTCGGAAAGCTCAGCACGGCACGATTCCCGGAGTTTGTCTCGTACTTGCGCGAGGGTGGATTTCACGACCCGGAAGAAGCCCGAGCCCTTTTGACCAGTTATCGAGTGCTCGGCGCCATCACGATTGTGCTGTTTTCGGTCCTAATCCTGGACGGACGCCTTTTTCACCGAACGAGACGTGAATTGGCATGGGCTGCGGGATCAGTGGCGGTAGTTCTTGGATGCACGGCAGCGTTTTTTCTGTTGTTTCTGCTCTTGCCGATGGAAATCGGGCTATGGTGGTATATCTACCCGCGCGAAGCCGTGGCAACTGCGGCATTGGCGCTCGGCCTGCTGCCCGACTTGCCCCGGGCGGCATTGCTACGTGTGCCCATCGTCTTGGCGCTCGGCCTTGCCCCGGTTGGAATCGCTCGTGCAATTACGACGAACTATCAAGCATTCGACCGCGCTACGGCTGATTTTCACCAGATCACGCGAGAAATTCCGATAGCTCCGAAGCTCATGTATTTGGTGCTCGACCACGGCGGGACGAAAAAGAAAAACACGCCATTCATCCATTTACCGGCGTACGTTCAAGCCGAAAAGGGCGGGTGGCTCGGGTTTCATTTTGCCATGTTCGGTGCATCTCCCATATTGTATCGAGATCCCGCTGCGCCGGGAGCGGTCATTCCACCGCCCGTGCCATTGCGATGGGAATGGACCCCGCACCGGTTCCAAGCGCTCGAGCACGGCCGGTTCTTCGATTGGTTCCTGGTGCGTAGCGGGACGTCACCGGCAGGCTTGTTTCGAACCGATCCCACGATTGTCCCGGTCGAGCACGTAGGCATGTGGTGGCTGTATCGACGTGAGACCAAGCCCGCTCGTTCGCATTGACGACGTCGAGTATTCCGCGACAACCACCCGAAGCATTGGACTTCACCAAATGCTGCGCTAAAACGCGAAGTCGATGAGAGTCGATTCCGAACGAGATCTCGACGACCAGCGGGCGATCACGACGGAGGAGCGGCTGCGTTCGCTCATCGAGGCGTCGCCCGATCCCATATTCATGAAGGATGGCTCGGGCCGGTGGCTGGAGGTCAATCGAGCGGGCCTCGAATTGTTTCAGCTCGAACGAATTGATTATCGCGGAAAAACGGAAGACGAGCTGGGCGAATTTACCCCTTTTTACAAAGAAGCGCTCCTTTATTGCCAAAAGTCAGATGCCGTAGCATGGAAAACGGGGGGGCTGTCTCGTGAAGAAGAAGCCGTGATGTGCCCGGACGGCACTATTCACTTCTACGACGTTTTCAAGGTTCCACTCTTTTACAAAGACGGCACCCGTAAGGGACTCGTGGTCCTGGGCCGCGATATCACCGCCCGTAAGCAAGCGGAAGCAGAGCGCGATCGGCTGCTCGAAAAAGAACAGGCCGCGCGAGCCGCTGCTGAACGAGCCGAACGGCGATCTTCATTCCTCGCAGATGCCAGCCGCATTCTGCTCGAAACGCTCAATTATGACGACGCAGCGAGCCGTCTGGCCCAATTGTGCGTTCCTTTTGCCGCCGATTGGTGTGCGGTATGGACTGCCATGGCCGACGGCTCCTTTCGCCTGGGCGCGCTGGCCCAAGTCGACCCGCTCTCCGACGAACTTCGCAAGAAAACCGCCGAATTGCTCGTCGATACCTGCATCATGCAAGGTGTCGCCCGCGCGATTCGCAAGCGTGAATCCATTTTATGCGACCCATCGACTTGCGTGACGCAATCGGAGCAGCCTGCCGCAATCGGCTCGAAACATAGCGAGCTGGTGTGCATCGTCGATACGCTTGGATTGGGCTGCTACATCGCTGTTCCGCTCATGCTTCGGAACCGGATGCTCGGAGCGATTACGCTGGCCCGAAAACCCGATTCTCCGCCGCTCACCCAAGCCGATCTCAAGCTTGCCCAAGACCTTGCGCATCATGCGTCGCTCGCCTTGTCCAATGCGCGATTATATGAAGAGGCGCAGAATGCAATCATTGCTCGCGACGATTTCTTGTCGATTGCATCGCACGAGTTGCGCACGCCTTGCACTTCACTGCGCCTAGGCATCGAAGTGTTACTGCGTCACATACGCAACGAAACGATATCGAAAATATCGCCAGCGTTTCTCGAACGATTGCTCATCACGAGCGATCGGCAAAGCAGACATTTGCTCAATCTCATCGATCGGCTTCTGGATGTTTCGCGGCTGGAAACGGGGCACCTCGAACTCGATTTCGACAACGTAGATCTCGTGGCCGTGACGAAAGATGCAGCGGCAGAATTGCGCGAGGAGGCAGAGCGCGCCGGCTCGGTGCTGTCCGTACATGCCGACGGAGCCATTTGTGGCTCCTGGGATCGCACACGTATTGGACAAGTGATTTCAAATTTGCTCGGCAATGCAGTAAAGTACGGCGCCGGCAAACCCATTGACGTGCGCATCTGGTCGGAGAATGCACATGCGTATTTTAGCGTCGAAGATAAAGGGATTGGCATTCCACGGGATCGTCAAAGCCGCGTATTCGGACGATTCGAACGAGCCGTCTCGAATAGCCATTATGGTGGATTGGGGCTCGGGCTCTACATTTGCCAACAGATCGTCGAAGCGCACGGAGGAACGATTGCTCTCGAAAGCACGGCCGGAATTGGCTCGACTTTTACGGTGACCCTACCCCAAACGAATGCTATTTCGAGCGCATGACGTGCACGTGGACGGGGCTTCGCTCGAGCGCACATCCGGGCACGTTCTTGCTGCACTTGGCTTTGACACTCGGAATGCTATCGGCCGGACGTACGTTTTGCCAAGCCTCCCAGGCCGCGGACGTTTCCTTTTCGGTCGCGCCCAGGGTTCCAAGCGACAAGGCTTGAATACGGAGCAGATCGTGGTCGCGTGGCTGGAAAACGAGCCCTCGTTTGGCTGCGTCGAGTCCTCCACGCGGATCTCCCGCACTTGCGCGCGATATGGCCACCATAACCCATGCGGCATCATCGGCGGGCGCTCGTTCAGCAGCGTCGGTTAGCGGTCCGGCCGCCTGCTCGAAGCGCCAAACCTGCGATAATGCCTCACCGCGTAAATAGGGAATGGCCGGATGATCAGGTGCGAGCTTGGACAATGCATCAATCCAGCGTGTGGCTTCATCGACGCGTCCTTGCCGGCCAGCCAGCATGGCCAAGCCCGCCATGACCACGGCTTTGGGGCGAGGATCTGCGGTGCCTTCGAGCGCCGATAACGCAGCCAAAAAGCTGGGGCCAGCTTCGTCACGTCGCTCTTGAAGCGCGCCCACCAAACCCAGCCCGTGGTCATACAACCGGCGCCACGTTGGCAAATGTGGTTTGTCTGCGCGAAGTTTGTCTGCACCGGCGCCAATCCAAGTTTCCGTTTCGGAAATGGTCGTGATCGGCTGCGGCGCGCACGCATCGAGCTTCACGCCATTTTTTTGAAATGCTCGTCCGCGCGCATCACGCGTCGCTTCGCAAGCGACACGCTGCACGTGCAAATTGCGCGTTCGGTGCCTCAAGCGCGCCACGACGCGTAGAGGGAAAGCCACATCCGCGGGGACATCGAGCGCATATTCGACGACCTGCGCGGCTCGCGGGAGCATCGTGTGATTAAAGACGCCCGCGCGGAATTGTTCCGTTTGTCGCTCGAGCCGCGGCAAACCATCGTCACCGACCGCGAGCGATCGCAATCGGTGTGCAGTGGGATCGTCGCCCGTACGTTCGTGTTGAAGGCCCGCTTCGGCAATGAACGAATCTTTCGCATCGCGCACTTCGACTTCGATCCACGTATCTTGCGCGTCCATGACGCCGCCGGGAAAACGATGTCCCACGCGCTCATTACGCAATGCAACGTCAATGGTGAGACGTTCGCCTGCCTTCACGGGCGCGCCATCCGCGGGTAGCGCTCGCTTGCCGTCAGCGGCAATCACCGCGGCAATGTCAATCGAAACGGCGCCTTCGAGCATCGTTCGCGTGAGTGCCAACGTTTTTTCGTCGCCACGCATGGCAGCCAACCAGGTGTGTGCCCCGACGAACCTATGCGAGGCAATAGTGCCGTTTTTCGCAGCCGGGTCATTTCGATCGGCGCGCTCACGCGGCATATGACAACCGCGACAATCTTGCATGGGCACTTCTTCGTCCAGGAGATGCACGCGCGATCCTGCATAAGCTGATTGCTGCCACGGAGTCACGTCGTCCTGGCCAATCAAGAAATGCGCGTTGCCGGTCCCTTCGTGCAGAAATGCTCGATGACAACTGACACAAAGTGCATTCGTCCGGAGCACGGAAGACGCCGCTCCCGCCTTGTGCACGACAATGCTTTGCGCATCTCCTTGCACGGGTACAGGAATGGGATCGGCCGAAAGCTCGTAGCTGCCATTGCCGTCAATACGAGCGGCAACGATACCGTGACAAGTTTTACAACCAATGCCCGCATGCGCGCGATTGTCGGACGGCTCGACGGCAACGTCCATTCCGCCATCGACCAAAAGTGCGATGTCATGACAACCGCCGCAAAATCGGCTGGTTTTATTGCCCGCGTCCGCTCGAAAACGATCAATGGATCCGCGATAAATGGGATTGTTGAATGAAGCCAAAGCGTGCGCGCTGGCTTGAAATCCCGCTGCGACGTCGCTGTGACATCCTTCGCACTCGCCTCCGTCGGCGAGGTGTTTTCCTTTCACGGCACCGCGAATCGTCGTCTCCGCAGGAGCAAACGCGAGACTCGACACGGGCTTGGTCACGCGAAGAGGCTCCGCAGAACGCGGTTCGTCCTTGGTAGTCGGAGCTTGCGCCGGCACATCCGTGGCTTCTGTCGATGGGCCACGCGCACACGCGCCCGCTGCTAGCAGCGACGCGACAAGCACTGACGTCAAGCGGGCGGAGCGATCGAAACGCATCGAAGCGACGGTACCACGAACATCGAAGGCGTGACAATGGCAACGATCGCCACCGCTCATGATTTCTGTAGCAAGGTGCGTTCAATGAGCCGCTCGAGTCATGCCGATGTGCGTCGTTGCACCGTGGACGGGATACGTCGGGAGGTCGATGTTTTACCATGAACGGCACTGATTGATGCAACTCCCTTGCACGAAGGCGTCATGTAGATGTATCGTCGCCGCTGCCGGATGACAGAAGTTACCACTCAGCGGAGATTCGAACGATGCCGTCACTAAAACATCTGACCCTTGCGGGTTTCAAGTCGATCCGGCAATTAGCGGTCGAGCTTGGTCCGTTGAATGTGTTCATTGGACCGAATGGTGCTGGAAAGTCAAATTTCCTCTCATTCTTCAGAATGCTCAATGCCGTAACAGATGAAAAGCTCCAGCTATTCGTCGGTAGACAAGGGGGCGCAAACTCGCTGCTTCATTACGGTAGAAAGCGCACCCCCCAACTACAGGCAGCCATGACATTCGACATCGATACCGGCATCAATTCATACAATTTGACGCTGATTGGCGTGGCTCCCGACGACCTCCTGTTTGCAGACGAAGAGGTTAAACACCAGCCCAAACTAGGCCCGGAACGCGCAACTCGGCTTGGCGGCGGCCATCGTGAATCGCGGCTATCAGAAGCGATCCGCGGCAATGACCTCACGGCACGGACCGTGAAATGGACGGTGGATCGATGGCGAACATACCATTTTCACGATACGTCGCCCGATTCGGCCATCAAGCAGAAGTGCCAGATCTTGGACAATCGTTATCTCAAGGCAGACGGCGCGAATCTCGCCGCATTTCTTCATATGCTCAAGGGTGCGTACCCGGCACATTATGATCAAATTCGCGACACGATTCGAAGGGTGACTCCCTTCTTCGACGACTTCGTCCTCGAGCCCGACGCGTTGAATCGGAATATGATCAGTCTCGCCTGGCGCGAGAAAGGCGAGGAGTCTCTTTTTCTCGCGCACCATCTGTCCGATGGGACGCTCCGATTCATGGCGCTCACGACAGCGTTGAACCAGCCGCGAGAACATCAGAACAGTCCGGATCTGATTGTGATCGACGAGCCCGAGCTGGGCCTTCACCCCTATGCAATTACCCTTCTCGCAGCGATGATCCGCGCGGCGTCGCAATCAACGCAGGTGATCGTTTCTACCCAATCCATCAATTTGCTCGACGAGCTGGCAGAACCATCCAACATCGTCGTGGTAGAACGCTCCGATCGACAATCGGTTTTCCGACGCCTCGATGAGTCGGCGCTAGAAGGCTGGCTGAAGGAATATTCGCTCGGCGAATTGTGGGAAAAGAACGTTCTGGGAGGTCGACCATGAAGCGGGTGCTGGTCCTCGTCGAAGGATCGACGGAAGAGACCTTTGTCAAGGAGGTCCTCGCACCACATTTGGCAACATTCGGGAAATGGCCCGAGGTGACCTTGGTGTGCAGTCGCCGCGAAGAGGGTAGGCGACAATTCCGCGGAGGCGGGTTCGGCTACGGAAAATTTCGCAAAGATTTGCAGCTTCTGCTGCAATCGAAGCCAGACGTGGTGACGATGATGGTGGATTATTACGCACTTCGTCGCGATTTCCCGGGCTGGGGCACGTTACCTACCCAGAGCACGTGCTTCGAACGTGTGACCCATCTCGAAACAGCGCTTGCCAACGATATAGGCGATTCTCGCTTCATTCCAAATCTCATGCTCCATGAGTTCGAGACGCTTTTATTCTGCTCACCTGAATCCATCGCCACGGTGCTCATGGATGACAAGCCCCTCGAAGCGCTGAGAGAGATTGCGAAAAACGTGCGCACACCAGAGGAAATCAATGACGGTCCGGAAACACATCCTTCGAAACGACTGGGCAGGCTATTTGCGGGCCGCTATCAGAAACCGCTCCACGGACCAAACATCGCTGCACGGATCGGGCTTGATACCATCCGTTCCATGTGCGAGCACTTCAATGCCTGGCTGAAGCGGCTCGAGGACGTGTGAGCCATGCGCCCACGACGAGCTTTCAACTCGCCATATTTTATGGCGACCATACGCCTCAAAACTTCTCGTCCGGATCCACTCCATCCGCTTTCATCTTTGCCAGATCGGCTTTGTCCGCAACCGTGCCGGCGGGATGCTTGTACCAACCCGATCCATCTTCGGTTTCGGGATTGTCGCGTACTTTTAGAATGGTAAACATGCCGCCCATATCGACGGACGCAAAAGGCCCAGGTCCACCCATCATCGGAATCGAGTTCTTTGGGTTCGGCATCTTCATCTCGGCCATGTCACCCATACCGGTTTGTCCCATCGTCATGTAACCGGGAACCAAACGCTGTATGCGTGCATCGATTTTAGCCGCATCCGCTCCGACGATCACACCCATTCCATGACCCATCTGGTTCATGATGTGGTGGGTCATGTGGCAATGCATCGCCCAATCGCCCGATTCCGGAGGCACGAATTCGATTACACGTACACTTCCCGTCGGCACCAGCACCGTCGTTTCAGGATAACGCGCGGACAAGGGCACCTCTCCGCCGTCTGTCCCGACAACCTCGAATGCCAATCCATGCAGATGAACCGGGTGGTGATCCATGGCGGATAAATTGCCGAGACGAATACGCACTCGTTCGCCTTTGCCCATCACGAGCGGAGCCGTGCCCGGAAATGCCTTGGCATTAAACGTGAGCACGTTGAAGTCTTTCATTTCGTTCGGATCCGGACGGCGCGATCCCGCTCGAATGGCCCATTCATGCGTAATCAACGCAAAGTCCCGATCGACTCGTGGCCCTTTCGGCTTTTTCGGATGCACGACGATCATGCCCACCATTCCGAGCGCCATCTGCGTCATCTCGTCGAAATGAGGGTGGTACATGAAGGTCCCAGGATGGGCGAACGTGAACTCGTACATGTGCGTTTCGCCGACCTTGATCGGTCGCTGCGTCAAACCCGAAACGCCGTCCATACCGTTGGGCAAAATGATCCCGTGCCAATGCACCGTCGTCGGCTCGGGCAAACGGTTCGTTACGTAAAACCTTACGCGATCCCCTTCGACAACCTCGATCGTCGGTCCGTGCACGCGTCCGTTGTATCCCCAGCAAGACCCTTCGAGTCCCGGGGCAAACGTGTGCTCGACAGGCATGGCCACGAGATGACCGATTTTGACGCCGTCCTTCACTTTTAATGGCAACGTCGCGCCATTCGGAGTAACGACCGGAATCTGACCGCCCGGAAAAGGTCCGGGTTTGGTAGGCGCAGCTTTGAACGTGGTGGGCGTGGGCCCCACCGCTTGCGCGGCTGCACGGGAGGCGACGAGCGTGCCTGAAATGGCGGCTCCAAGCTTGACGAAATCACGACGATCCATGGCATTCTCCCGTTCTTGAATCAATGTCCAGCCGCCCCACCGGTATCCATGGCCGGGGACGAGGTTTGTCCGGTACCGACCGAGCCAAACACTCCCGGTCGTCGACCGCCGGCAAAGATTTGGTCGAGCGCGGCCCGTGCTTTCCAGTAATCGAGCAGCGTTTCAGTAAAGGCAATGCCCGTTTCCGTGACGCGCCGCTGCGCATCGAGCACTTGAAACAAGGACAAGGTCATCGCGTTGAATTGCAAAAGCGTTTCTGCAAGCGCTTTTTCACGCGCCGGAAGGAGCGCTTGCTGATAATGCTTCGCTCGCTTTCCAGCAGACTCGACGCGGTTCTGCGCCATTCTCACCGTCGCTCGCACCCCAATGGCCGTGGCGACATAACGCTCACGCAACGCCCCAAGCTCGCTTTTCGCACTGATGATTCGACCTTGAGCGCGATCGAAAATGGGCAAGCCAATGGTCAAGTGTCCGCCAAGCTCCCACGCAATGCCGTCTTGTTCCCCATGAAACCCGCCCGACAGATGCGGCAACGCACCTTCCGTCTGATGCAAACCTACGCGACGCGCAGCCACGATCATGCGCCGACCCATTTCGGAAAGCTCCAAGCTGGCGTGAATTGCACGTTTTTCGCTCGTTGCAGAATCGAAGGTCACGTCTTGCGGGGGCGGCAAAGGCCCTGCCAGTTTCCAATCGGTTTGGTTACCGGACAAACCCACCGCAATGTTGAATCGCTCCCGCGCATCCAGCAATGCATTTTCTGCCTCGGCTACGTCGATACGCGATGCTTCGACCGCAGCCCGATGCGTGGCGAGATCCATGTCGAGCAAATTGCCTACCCGATTCAGCTCTTCGGCCGCTGCATATCCTGCCTGGAATGCATCGAAAGCCCGCGAGCGCAATTCCAGGACCGATTGGCGCGCCTGCACTTCGTAAAACGCAAGACGCGCTTGCAACGCCGTTTCCAAGACTTGGCCAGCAATACGCACTCGCGTCGCCGCCAGCTCAGCCTCGGCCACGCCCTTGCGCTGCGGAACCATGATCAGCGCGGACAGATTGTACTCAATGCCAATATCCGCCTGAATGCGCTGAAATGGGTCTTGCGAATGACGCAACGAGATATCCAGCTCCGGGTTGGGCAACAACCCCGCCTGCACCACCTGACCGCGAGCAATTCCGAGATCGTACATGGCCGCGCGTAAATCGCGATTTTGCAACAAGGCAAGTTTTGCGGCGTCGTCGGCAGTGAGCGGTTTGGCCAAGATGAGCGGCGTCTCGGGACTATCGTTTTCCCACGCCTGCTCGTCAGGAATCGATACCGACAACACTCGTTCGGCAGGCTGCCTGGTCCCGCGCCCCTGAGCCGCCAAGAATTCATTCACCTCACGCACGTCGCTCGAGACATTACGCGTAGCGCATCCGGTCGCGAGCAACAACAGCAAGGGAACAACGTAATGGATTCGTTGCATCTGCGTTTTCCGTTCAATGGTGATGATGGTGTTCATGACCGGATGAAGCCGCTGGCGCGGTCGCCGAAGCAGGCAGCAGGCAAGGCGCGTTGTCCGGACAAACGCGAGCCATCAGCGGGTCCTGTGCCATGAGTACGTTGGCCACGGGCAAACGGGCGGCCGGTTGCGCAGCTTGGTTGGCGGCGGAATCAGCTCGGAAAGCCTTTGGAGCTTCGGCGCATCCTGCAAGTGCGAGCAGGGGCATGCAGAACAGAAGGAAATGTCTGGTGACGAGCATGTTGAGAACCCTGGCGGGGAAAGTAGAGGCGCAAGGCGCCCGGACAAGGTAGCACGTTTTTTTTCACTGAACGTAGGTGAATATTTGGCCTTGATTCCGAGCGCGGTCGCTCGTCAAGAAAAATCGGCAACCACTTCCGCGAGCCGGACGAGCAGGAAACGATCGCGTTTGAAGAGGCCTTGGGACCTTGGCGCCTCCACAAACCTAGCGAACCGCCGACCTGCGGGACCTTGGCGCCTCCACAAACCGAGCGAACCGCCGACCTGCGGGACCTTGGCGCCTCCACAAACCGAGCGAACCGCCG
>CAZETM010000147.1:14257-15694 GCA_964514885.1 uncultured Polyangium sp.
CGAACCGCCGACCTGCGGGACCTTGGCGCCTCCACAAACCGAGCGAACCGCCGACTTCGGGACCTTGGCGCCTCCTCAAACCGAGCGAACCGCCGACTTCGGGACCTTCCCGCCTCCACAAACCCAGCGAACCGCCGACCTGCGGGACCTTGGCGCCTCCACAAACCGAGCGAACCGCCGACCTGCGGGCGTGGGTGAGGATACGGACGTAGCGGTCGAGCAAGCCGCTTCACGCGGCCAATCCCCGAGTGCCGCGGTCATCGACGTAGCGGGGCAACGTTTTCTTCCTCTTCTGACGTATGAACATTCTCGTCTTGCCAAGCAATGGGACCTCACATATCGTCGCTCCAACAACCGCACACGACACGAGGAAATACATCCATGAAAATTGCTCTTTTGGGCGCATCGGGAATGATCGGGCAGCGAATTCTGAACGAAGCCGTGCAGCGCGGCCACGAAGTCACCGCTATCGTGCGAAATCCTGACCGCGTTTCGGCACGCGAGCACGTTCAAGTAACCACGGCCAACGCTACGGATGCCGACCAAGTCGCCAATGCTGTGCGTGGACACGATGTCGTCATCAGTTCCATTGCTCCTAATCGCGAAGATGCGCAATCGTTGATTACGTCGACGCATGGATTGATTGCAGGGTTGCGCAAAGCAGGCGTCAAGCGAGTCGTGGTCGTCGGCGGTGCCGGCACACTCGAAGTCGCCCCTGGCGTGTCGCTCATGACCATGCCCAATTTTCCGGCCTTCATTATTCCCATTGCCAAGGCCCATGGCGAAGTGCTCGCGATCTATCGAGGAATCACGGATCTCGACTGGACGAACGTCAGCCCCTCGGCGAACATTCAGCCCGGCGAACGCACGAATACCTTCCGCGTCGGAGGAGATGATCTGTTGAAAGATGCGGCTGGAAAGAGCGCGATCTCGTGTGAGGATTTCGCCATTGCCGTACTCGATGAAGTCGAGCGACCGCAAGCGATTCAGCGGCGCATTACCGTCGGATATTGATCGGTGGAAAACAGACCGCGCACCTGGACAAACGCAGTGGACGCGGTCTGGTTTGGTTTCATGAGCCGACAATCACGTCAGGGCGTGGCTGTCCCGCATGCGATGCCGTTTTGGGTGCGACCACAAACGTCCGCTTTGCCGTCGCCATTGACGTCCGGGAAGCGGATCGTGCTCCAATGAATGATATGCCCGTACTCACCTTTCCGCCGAACTCCACGTGGCTCGAACGAATGCCCGTATCAATGACATAAGCGTGGACGCCATTGCCGGTGTAGTGGTACGTATAATTCGTGTCGACCGGCAGCGACTGCGAATCGATTCGATCGAGGTTCCATGGGGCATTCGATTGCACCGTTTGCGGCTCGATCACGCAATCCTGGCCGATTTGCGTAATACGCCCGTCTTTGGTCATGGCCACGGCTT
>CAZETM010000148.1:0-15609 GCA_964514885.1 uncultured Polyangium sp.
GTGCACGGGGCGCATACTACCGGCTTAGGCTGCGTTGGGAAGAGTTTCCCCGTTCGCAGAACGCTTGATTTTGCTCGCCCGGTAAACACGACGAGTGCGACGAGCGGGAGGCAAATCTGCCCTTTAGTTGGCCCGTTGGAATCAGCCGGTCTATTCGCGCAGAGTGCTCGCAAAGCGCATCATTCCCTGTCTCGACGTGAAGGACGGCCGTGTGGTCAAGGGCGTCCAGTTCGTCTCCCTGCGCGATGCAGGTGACCCCGTAGAGGCAGCGTTACGGTACGACGAAGCGGGGGCCGACGAGATCACGTTCCTCGACATCACTGCCTCACACGAGCGTCGCGGGACGCTGCTCGACATCGTAAAGGCGACCGCTGATCAAGTGTTCGCTCCACTCACCGTGGGTGGTGGCGTGAAGAGCGAGCGTGATGTGGAAGCGCTGCTCGATGCAGGCGCGGACAAGATCGCGATCAACACGGCTGCGGTGCATGACCCTGCGCTCATCGAACGCGTGAGCGCTCGTTGGGGAAGCCAAGCGATCGTCGTGGCGATCGATGCGCGAAGGACAGGCCAAAGTTGGAACGTGTTCACCCACGGGGGACGCACGGACACGGGGCTCGATGCGATCGTTTGGTCGAAGCGCGTCGTGGATCTGGGTGCCGGCGAGATTCTTCTGACGAGCATGGATCGTGATGGAACGCGCGCGGGTTACGACATCGAACTAACGCGCACCGTTGCGGATGCAGTGAGTGTTCCGGTGATCGCCTCGGGAGGCGTGGGAACGCTCGAGCACATCTACGAAGGTTTGTCCGAAGGACATGCCGATGGCGCGTTGTGCGCCTCCATCTTTCACGACGGAACGTTCACCGTCGCCGACGCGAAAAACTTTTTGGCGCGACGGGGGCTCACTGTGAGACCCACGCCCCGCGCGCAGCACATGAGGGAAATGTCGTGAATCGATCGCACGTGACGCTGCCACAGATTTTGGTCGCCGCTTCGACTCGGCACGCGAACATGGTTCCCGAGAGCGCGGCATACTTGGTGCTGGCGCTCTGTGACGCCATTGGATGCTTGCCGATAGCCGTCGCCGACGCGGACATTCAGTTATCCGCTGAGGGTGTCATCACCGTGGCGGAAAAAGGGAATGTGCAGCAGGCACCGGAAGCGGCGCGAGGGATGCGTGATCTGTTCGCGCGGCTGCTCGCGGTGACGAACGGTGCAGCGCCGCGACTGGCTGGTGTGGCGCGAGCGCGCGACGTTTCAGCGGAGCGTGGAGTCGATGCATTCGCGAACGAGGTCGAAGCGTCGCTCGTCCCGATGAACCGATCTGCTGGGAAGCGAAGCTTGGGGCGTTTGGCACGTGAAACCTTACGGGCCATCGAATCGGGTGCGCTGGCGCTGCATCTGCAAGCGCGTGCAGCAGCGAAAGAAGCGCCTGCCGCTGCAGCCGCGATTGCACCTCTGCTGGCCGCGCCAATCATGCCGATGCCTTTGCGGATGCACCAAGCGCTGACGATGATCACGCCACCACCTTCGATGCTCAAGGAAGAGCTCACAGCCGTGTCGTTCCCGTTCTCGCAATACGTGACTCCGACGACGCCAGGCCTTGGACTGGATACGGTCGCGACGGAAGCGCCTGTGGATTCGAGTATTTTCGGCGCGACGCCGACATTTCGAGAAGGCCAGGACGTGAGCGTGGAAGCGGCAAACCCATCTGGGGCGATGACGTATGAGTCGCCAGGGTTCGATTCGACAAACACGCGCACGACATCTTGCGATCCGACGCAGCTTTCCGCTCGTGAGGTGAAGATTGATTCGGCGCCACGTACTCCGTCGTCAGAGCTGACGATGAAGATCGTATCGACGCATCGTCGTGTACGACGTCCGGATACGGTGAAGACGCCTGCGGAAATTACGCTGACGTCGGCGGGTGTCGAGCCGCGTGACGACATAACCATCCACACGCCAGCTCCCTCGACGCCCGAAGGAGTGGAGGCGGAATTCGTCGCGAAGCAACAAGCGATTCTCAATCAAGTTTTGCCGGACTTTGTCGATTGCCACGACGGACAAACGCAATCGCAGCCGAAATACAATGAGACGCTGCCTGGGCTGGCTCCGGTGGTATTGAATGCAGTGAGAGGCAAAGATGACGCCGAGCCATTGCATAGTTTTGAATACCAACTGTACACTCCGTCGGCATTGCCCACGACTACCTTGGCCGAGGCATTAAACGAGGAAGTAGTGATTGCGGATCACGCGACCGAAATGGCGAAAGAATCGGAAGAAGCAGTGCTTTCGGCGCGCCTTTTGCAGACGGAGCCGCCTTTGATGGTGGTGGAGCAAAGCGTATCGCGTGAGCATGACGCAATGGATCATTCGCCCATTGGTTTCCTTGCATTGGACAATCCAAGCGATCCACCGGGCCGAGTGGATGAATTGCTAGGAACGTTTGGTCGTCCGGAAGAAGGCGAAGAAGAGATGCTGCGCAAGACGGCATCGAGTTTGAAGGAAATGGCGGGACTCGAGCCGACGCCTTATGCACCGGAGGTATCGCCGGCGATTCGCGTGCCGGTGATGACGAAAAAGGCGACGCCGGCGTGGTTGCCCGAGGATAGTCGTAATGCTCCGACGCTCGAACCGGCGCCACTGGTGCGTTCGTCACGAGGATTGCGTGCGCGCCTCGCGATTCCGCTGGCGTTATTCATTGCGCTGTTTGCGGGGTTTGCCGTGGTGCATTTCCGACTTCCGGATGTCGTGTATCGGTGGATGAATCCGACGGAAGCGAAGCGGCCGAACCAAGGGCCGACGCACGCGGCTACGGACGAGCGAGACGTGTACGAGCAGCAATGAGCAGGGGCTCGCGTTGAGTTTTTTCTCTGCCGATGAGCCACCGACGCGCTCTCGGTTGAGTTTTTTCTCTACCGTGGAAGCCGCCGACGCCTTCTCGGTTGAGTTTTTTCTCTGCCGATGAGCCACCAACACCTTCTCGGTTGAGTTCTTTCTCTACCGATGAGCCACCAACAGCCTTCTCGGTTGAGTTTTTTCTCTGCCGATGAGCGCGTTGGACGCGATTTTCAACGATTTCGCATCCCTCCAACGCTCGAGCTCCGCAGTACGTGCCCAACTTGTTGGACATCATCGAAAAGCTCATGTATCTAGCGACTCGAAAGGAGCACCGTGGTGACGCCACCAATCCAGAGCAACGTCGACCGATCCGACGCACTTTACCGGATGCTCCGAAATTCAGCTCGTGATCGACTCGTGGCGCCGCCCGCGCAGCCCTTTGCTTTCTGTTCCAACCGAGGCCAGAAGCGAAGCGAAAACCAGGACAATGCGCTGGTGCTGACTGGACGTCGCCTTGGAGGTACAAGGCCCTTTCTTGCCGCCATTGTTTGTGACGGCATGGGAGGGCTCGAAGCGGGAGACGATGCTGCAGACTTGGCCCTCGCAACTGCGGGGGCCGTCTTGTGTTCTGATGCTTCGTTACCGCCTGACATTCGAATACAGCAGGCCATTTCTGTCGCTAACCGAAGGGTCTTCGAGAAGTATCGAGGTCGTGCTGGTGCGGTGCTCGTAACCGCACTCGTGGATCTGGAAACAGCGGATCAACCGCCCGTCATTGGTTGGGTTGGGGATGCTCGAGCTTATGGCCTCACCGCAAACAATGGTCTTGTGCAACTAACGCGAGACGACACGGTAGCGGCTCAAATCGAAGCCTTGGAGGGCCCCGCACCCGAGGCCATGAATCAGCCCTTGCAAGCTATCGGGGTCAAATCCGACGTTCGCCCCAACATTGCTTTCGTGCCTCCCGAGGTTCTGCGATTGTTGCTCGTCAGCGACGGAGTGCACCGAATCGATCCGGCAGTCCTGTCCTGGATTCGTCGATATGCGCGTAATACGGAAGAGCTGGTCGAGCGCCTCGTGCAAGCCGCCTATTGGCAAGAAGGACTTGATAACGCTACAAGCTTGGCTATCGACCTTCAGAAAGAGGCGCTGATTCATGAAGATGGCCCGGTCGTTCTCGCCTGGGTCCACGACGAGCCTCGAATATGGCAAATGATTCCCTCACCCCGCGCGCGGGGGCGCATGCCCAGAGAAACACTTCCCGGGGCAGATTTCAAAGTGCAAAGAACGGCAACGGTATCGAAAGCTTCGAAGAAGCGGGGGCAGTCTTCCGGCAATAAAGACAGCGCACGCCCGCAGAAATCTCCTGCTGAACAACCACAGCTCATTGTCGATTTCGATGAAGAGACGAGGAAGCCGTGAGAAGAAGGAGCGAGGCAACCGCCAAGAAATACGGGAACGGGCGATACAAAGAGGAGCGTTCCAAAGAGTCTTACAGCATTTGTGAAGACCTACATTTGAAGCGCAAGGTTTACATCGATTGGATAGGGGAGAAAAACGACCAAGAGTCGGTTCGTCGGCGCTTGGCAAAACTTCAACTTGTGCAGTCGCCTCATGTTGCGCTCATTTATGATATGGTGGTCGAAGGCGATCGAATCGGCATCGTTCAAGAAGACTTGCCCAATCCTGTCGAAGTAACCTCTGAGAATCGCCGTATGTGCATTTATGAGTTTTGCGCAGCTTTGGCAGCCTTGCATGACAAAGGCTTGGCCCATGGAGCCATCGGCAAGGATTGTTTTCGTGTGGGTCCGCTCGGACGGGGTCAATTGTACAATCTTGCATTTGCCCGAGATGGCCTTGACGACCCGATCACGGATTGTGCTGCTTTCATCGCGCGGCTCAAGGATTGGGGAGTGCTCGAAATCGAGGACAAACTATGGCACGAGTTGTTGCAAACGTTAGAGTACGATCCTGATTGGTTCGACGTTGCCGCATTGCGAGATCGCATCAAGGCCTTACTGCTAGAAAATCGGCATCGAGCGCTTCTGTATGCCACGAGGTCGGAAAAAACCGTCGAGCTCAACGCCACCAAGCGCATCATTCGATATACCCATCCCGTCGCTGACGTGGGAACGATCAAGATCAAATACGACGGGACGAGGTTTCTCGTGGCTGACGTGAGCGGCGAAGTGCACATCAACAACATGGCGGTGACGGCTGACCAAGAATTGCCGCAATCGTGCGTCATCGTGCTCGGCGACGCGAACACGCGATCACAATCGCAACGATATTCGATTACGTTCGATCAATCGCATCCCGAGGTGCCTTGATGTCACTCTTGCAAATCGGCGCAATGATTGACGAGCGATATCGGATTGACGCAAAACCAATCATGACCGGGGGTATGCAATATGTTTATCCGACGACGGATGTGGTTCTCGAGCGCAAAGTCGCTCTGAAAACGCCCAAGAACCCCGAAGGAGAAGAACGTTTCGCACGCAGCGCTCGATATAGTGCGCTGCTCAATCATGCCAATGTAACCCGCACGCTGGACTATGTGGTCGAGGACCATACCCAGTATTTGATCGAAGAATACGTGGACGGATTGGACTTGGGGGAACTTCTCAAACGAGTCAAACGTTTCGATCCTTACATGGCCGCAACCATTTTGCACGCTCTCGCGCGCGCGCTTCACGTCATGCACGCACAAGACGTCGTGCATCGCGATTTGAAACCGAGCAATATCATGGCCATCGGCGGTTGGAATCTCACAGGCATCAAAGTGACGGATTTTGGTGTGGCCAATTTGGCCGAAGCCGAAGTGGATCGGGGAGTGGCGGGCGGAGTGCTGACGATCACCGGTTCGAGAACGCTCATCGGAGCATTACCGTATCTTGCCCCAGAGATTCTTCGGCGACGGCCCACGATTGCCAAGAGCGCTGATATCTGGGCCGTCGGCGCGCTCGTCTATCATTTTATCACGGGTCAAACGCCTTTTGGAGATGAATTAGAAGCGGTTACGGAGATCGTCAAGGGAAACATTCGTCCGCTTCCTGCAGAAAGCGAATTGCAGCCGCAATATCGCGCTCTGTATGAAGAAATTGAAGGAATCGCGCGGGCTTGTATGCAGGTAGAGCCAACAAAACGTCCGCACGCATCGCAACTTCTCGAGCTGTGCGAAAAGCTCTGTTATCCCATTGCGAAACGGGAAAAGGGCACGGTGACGCGTCATCAGGGCGTAAACTTTGGATTTGCGACGAGTCCCGATGGTGATGTTTTCTTTCACATCGACAGCGTTTTGGGGGCTGAGCGACCTCGAATTGGTGGGGAGATATGGTTTTCTCGGCATGAGGGAAGGCCCAACGCGCGCGCCCATCCTGTCGTTCCGCTGTTGTCCGAGGATGAAGAATGATTCGAGCTAAAATCAGGGCCCTCGACGTGCGAGGATTCCGTCGTTTTCAGGCGACGACCAAATTCACGTTCGACACGCCAGTAAAAGACGAGGCTCCGAATACACTCGTGATTGCCGGCCCTAATGGCTCGGGAAAGTCGACCTTCTTCGAGGCCATCTTGTATGCACTAGGACGAGAAGAACTGGTTCATCGCCAATTGCACAACGAGGACCGAGATCGCTGGTTAAAAAATGCCCTTGCTGCCGATTGTGAGATTCGGCTCGAGCTTCAGGTTTATGAAGCTACGGGCACGACGCTTGGCTCCTTCGCTCCTTGTCAGGTCGAGATCATCCGTGGCCCTGACAAATGGGTTTTGCGGGGATTGAATGGGGCGGCGATCACCGTCCATGAACAAGGCCAATTGCGAGCCCTGCTCGAACAGATTCCTGTCGAATGGTTTTCGTCATGGCGGCAACCGTATCTTTGCGGCGCAGTGCTCCCAATGTGGCGGTTGCCGAGCGATACGGCCTATGGCGAAGCGCGGCGTCTTTGGGAAGTCAAGCAGCGCATCATCGACGAACGGATCCGCAGTGCAGTTTCTCGTTCGAAAGAACCTGGCAAAGACGTTGCTTGGCTCGAAAAAATCAATGCGGCATGGGTAGCTTTGCATGGAGCCGATGGAACACGAATCGAAATCGGCGAGGGGGACGACGAAAGAAAGTTCGACCTCGTGATGGAAAAACGATTCGAGCCGCCGGAAGCGGAGTGGGTGAAGATCTGCAGCATCGATCAGCTTTCATCGGGGGAGCTCGAATGGCTGGCTCTTGTCGGTAGGCTGATCACGACCGATTTCGAAGCGAATGAAACGGAAGGCACTCCGGGAATCGTGCTCATCGATGAACCCGAATTGCATTTGCATTACCAATGGCAAGCGCCGCTTCTAGCCGCATTGCGGACGGTCGTACCAACGTCGCAACTTTTGCTAGCAACGCACGCGGATCCGCCATGGGATCAGGTGTACACGTTCGAACGCGTCCTGTTGCCGCCGGAAGATCCGCGTGCGGAGGCGTCGAAATGAGATCGGACATCGATGCGCTTTACAAGAAACCTAACGCCACTCTTTGGGTTGAAGACGTTGAAACGCGCACGTGGCTCGAAGCCATTTGGTTTGGTCAAACGTTCACCATTCAAGTGCTCGTGGCGCGTGGTCGAGGCGGAGTCGAAGCCATTTGCGAGGATGCCAAAAGATCGGGCATCAAAAAAGTTTTTGGCCTGGTCGATAGGGACTTTGGTACGACAAATCGTGCAAAATGGCTGTCGATGGAGCAAGATGAACGGCTGTATCGACTACCGGTCAACGAATTCGAGAATTTGCTGTTATCGGACATGGACGCTCTTTTCGGGTGCAAGATGCATACGGGCCAACGGGCTCGTGCCGAAGTGGAACAACGAATCGTCGATGGGGCAAGAAAACGAATCTGGTGGGTTACGTGTATTCAATTTCTCAGGGAAACGCATCGGAATTCAAGCGATGGATACCCCCCAAACCCAAAGTTTGAAAAAAATCAATCGTCGACCGATGTAGAAAACCATGTTCTAGCGTCCACATGGTTCACAACGACGGCGCCTAATTGCCCCAATTTTGTGGATCCTGCAGCGGTGAAGTCGAAAATTCAATCGACTTACACCACTGTCCAGCAGCAGTTTGACTCGGGCCAATGGAAAGAGGAATTTCCCGGCAAGGAAATTTTCAAAGAAATTGCTACCTATCTGAGCCCGCTTGACAGTGGACAGGACTTCATCAAGTCCGTGGGTGAATGGCAACGAGAGAATGCACAACAGAACAAGAAGCCACTGCCATTAGCAGATTTGCGAGCATCAATAGAGAGCCGAGTCAATAGGCACTAACCACCTGCACGAGCGTTCCTGACACAGTAGAAATAGGGATTCGGAGCTCGCCGCCTCGCGTCCCGACAGCGAACGTCCAATACCAACAGCTTTGCGCCATGCCAGATGCGTACCCGCTGCGAACGTAGCGCCGCTGCAGTCGCCGGGCGCACGCGGCTACGGACGAGCGAGACGTGTACGAGCAGCAGTAGCCTCAATCCATCGGCATTTGGCACGCGCTGGGCCAGCTCGCGCCGACCTTCTGAAACGCACAACTGCGATAATCGCTTTGGCACGACGAGACGCTTCGTCCAGTGCCGCGACATCCCTGATACCGCCCGTCACAGGCAGCACAACCGCTGGAAGCGCGCTGGGCGTCTTTGGCCTCTTGCTCTTGACGGAATCGTTCGCTCTCAGCAATTTGCCGTTCCTGATCGGCTTTTAATGCGGTCAGTTCTTTGTCCGAAACGGGCTTCGAATAAAGCTGCAACGTAATGGGGCCGGTGCCGAGATCTTTGTTGGTTGCTCCGACGATGTTGCGCAAAATGAAATCATACGAGCCATTGGCTTGCGGGCAGCCTGCCGATCCAGCTCCGCCGGGGCCATGAATGCCGGGACCTCCAGTGATTTGCATGCCGCCGCTTTTCGGCTCGTAATCGAACCGATAACCAGCCTGGGCCTTGCCTGAATACTGGGCACCTTCGCCAAGCTTCAAAACCATGAAATAACATTTGCCGCGCTTCAATTCGACGGGCACCGAGATACCGTCCTCGAGCGATTCTTCCATGGGTTTGCCCTCGGGCGTGTAGCCGGCGAGGTGTTTGTCGAGGAACGCTTGCAGTTCTTCGGCCGAATGTTTCGTGGGGTATCCCATCGATTGCGCGAATGCCTCGTTTTGTTGCGCCTCGCTGGGTGGGTTGTACGTGGGAATGGTAGGGACGAGGGCGCCGAAACAGCCGGTGAGACCCACGAGGGAAATGGCGCCGAGCAGAGAAGAAGCACGCATGGTTACGCTCCGGAAGTACGAACCGAATAGCTCGTAATTCCGGACGTATCACGAAACGCAGGCAAACAACAAGGAGCAGTTTGCGAATCAACCGCCGGGGCAAGTGACTCGGAAGCCGCCGTCCATTGTCGCCTCGCAAACTCCGGCAATCGGTGAGCCGCAAGGATCGCCAATACACATGCACGAGGGCGTATTGCCGCAAGCGGCAGGCAATGGGGCGCACGAGTACGAATCGGGCAAGCCACCTACGTCTGAATAGGTTTTGCTGCAGTATTGCGTGGCCTTGTCACAGAAGGTGTACCCGCAAGAAAAGAGCGTGAGCTCCGGAGCCATACAACCAAGATTCGACACGTCGAAGCCGGCTCCTGCGGCTTCGCAATCATTGCCGTACACCATACCATTGCAGGCGCAGGTGGGTGAATAAACCTCCGGACAAAACTGGGACCTGGGTTTACAAATGCCTTGGCCATCGGCCGCGCCGCAAATGTCGTTTGGGTAATCGCAATATTCGGTTTCCGCGCAGAGCACACCGGGGAATCCGCCGCAGGGAATACCACCACCCGCTCCCGCGGATCCTCCGCTGCCGCCACTGCCACCGGCTCCGCCGCCACCACTGCCACCACTCTCGATATTGCCCCAGCAACCGCCGATGAATGCAGCAGCTAACCCAACGACAAGACAAACTTCTACTTTACCGAACATGACGTACCTCCATCAAGCAAGCGACACCCAATCGATATCAGCACTGCACGGACGTTGCAATGGAAGAATGCTTTTTTTTCAGTGGTCGTAAAAGAAAACCCCGCGGAGCACGATGGCCCCACGGGGTTTTCTTTGCAGTACAGCGTGATCTCAGGCTGCTTCGAACAGACCCGCCGCGCCCATGCCACCACCGATACACATCGTCACGATGGCGTATTTGCCACCGCGGCGGCGCAATTCATAAAGCGCCGTCGCCGTGAGCTTCGCACCGGTGCACCCGAGCGGGTGACCCAACGCAATGGCACCACCGTTGATGTTGAGCTTCTCTTCGGCAATTCCAAGCTCGCGCCTGCAATACACCGCCTGCGACGCAAACGCCTCGTTCATTTCGATCACGTCGATTTGATCAATCGTGAGCCCCGTACGCGCAAGCAGCTTGCGCACCGCAGGCACCGGGCCAATGCCCATGATCGACGGATCGACACCCGCCGTCACGAACATGCGCAAATACCCGAGCGGCTTGATACCGAGCGAGTCCGCCTTGGCTTTCGACATGACGAGCGCCGCGGCAGCTCCATCGGAAAGCGGTGAGCTATTGCCCGCCGTGACTGATCCGGTCGCCGAAAACGCAGCCTTGAGCGACGAAAGACCTTCGAGCGTCGTATCGCCACGCGGCAATTCATCACGCGCAAAGTCGAACGTAATGCGCTCGTTCCCGGAAAAACGAATGCCCTTGACGGACACGATTTCATCCTTGAACTTGCCCGCTTCAATCGCCGCCACAGCCTTCTTTTGGCTGGCCAGCGCGAAAGCGTCTTGATCCGCGCGCGAAACGTCGAACTTCTTCGCTACGTTTTCCGCCGTAATGCCCATCGGCGTGTACACGGACGGGACACGAGCCATCGCTTCCGGAGACGCCGAGAGCTTGTTTCCGGTCATCGGGACCATCGACATGCTTTCCACACCACCGGCGACGAAGATATCGCCATAACCCGCAGCAATGCTGGAGCCGGCCAATGCAATGGCTTGCAGACCGCTCGAGCAAAACCGATTGATGGTCATGGCCGAGACTTCTTGCGGCAAACCACCAAGCATTGCGCAAACACGCGCGACGTTTAGCCCCTGCTCGCCTTCCGGCATGGCGCAACCGAGAATGACGTCCTCGACTTCGCTCGGTTTTACTTGAGGAACGCGGGCCAACAGAGCCGCAATCACCTCACCGGCCAATTCATCGGGGCGCTTCTGTGCGAGCGCGCCCTTGTGCGCACGGCCCACGGCCGAACGTACCGCCTCGACAATAACGATGTCCGCCATGGTCTTCACCTAGTTCCGCAGGGGTTTGTTGGTCATGAGAATCGATTGCATGCGCGCTTGGCTCTTCTCTTCGCCACACAAGCTGACGAATGCCTCGCGCTCCAGCTCGAGAATCTCGTCCTCGGTCACTTCGCGCGACGCACCACCCGCTCCACCGCAAAGCACGGTCGCCAATTTGCCAGCGATCTTCCCGTCGTGCTCGGTCGCATGACCCGACGCAACGAGCGTATCGACCATCATTGCCAACGTTGCAATGCCACTTTCGCCGGGCAGCTTGTACGCTTTGGGCGCCGGCGGATGATAACCCGACGCGGCCATTCCAAGCACGCGCCCCTTCGCTTCCGTCAATAGACGAGACTTGTCGAACGACACGCCATCCGTACGACGGAAATATCCGAGCGCCTTTGCTTCATCCGCGCTCGTAGCCACCTTCGCGAGCGCAATGTTCTTGAAGACCTGCGTGACCAGCTCGAGCGTATTGATGCTCGCGCCCTCCGGAATGCCTTCAAATGCTCGCCAAAGCATATTGAGCGTACCTGCGCCGCCCGGAATGAGACCCACGCCGACTTCGACGAGGCCCGAATACGTTTCTGCAGCCGCCTGAACAGACGCCGTACCGAAACACAATTCGAGACCACCGCCGAGCGTCATGCCCCACGGAGCTGCAACCACGGGCACTCGGGAATACTTCATTCGCTGCGTCGCGTATTGGTATTCCTTGACCAACTTGGAAATCGAAGCCCAATCCTTGTTCGACGCCGCCATGACGATGAGAAACAAGTTTGCACCGACGCAGAAATGGTCTCCATCGTTGTAGAGCACCATTCCCTTGAAGTCCTGTTCGGCTTTTTCGGTGGCTTGCGTAATCATCGAAATGACATCGGGATCGATGCTATTCGCTTTGGTTTTGAAGGTCAAACCAAGGACGCCGTCGCCCAGGTCCCACGCTTCAGCGCCGTCGTTCTTGAGCACCGGAGCTTCGCCGCGCTTGAGAATCGTAAATGTCGCATTACGCGGATCCACCGCAAGCGGTACGTATTTGCCCTGGAGCAAATCGTAGACCTCGCCATTGCGGTAAAACCCGGTCGCACCGGACGCACGCATCTTCTCGACCGATTCGGGCAATTGGATGCCTTCGGCCTTCATGCGATCGAATGTGGCGGCAAACCCGAGCGCATCCCAAACCTCGAAAGGTCCAAGCTCCCAGTTGTAGCCCCACTTCATTGCGTCATCGACCGCCGTCACGCTATCGGCAATCTCGCCAATACGACGAGCCGAATAAGCCAATGATTTGGCGGTGACTTTCCACGCGAATTGACCCGCCTTGCCTTGATCCGCCGCGAGCTTCTGCACGCGCTCGACAGGCGAGGCAATTTTTTCAATTGACTTGATCGCCTTCTTGATCGCCTCGTCCCCGCCCTTGGCGCGGTATTCGAGCGTCTTGGGATCGAGCGTGTGAATGCCGTCTTTGGCCTTCTTGTAGAATCCACCCTTGGTTTTGTCGCCGAGGATCTTCTTTTCGATCATGCCGCGAATGAACGTCGGCACTTTGAAAACATCGCGATCCTCGTCGTCCACGAGCGACGCGTAGCAATTCTCCGCCACGTGCACGAACGTGTCGACACCGACGAGATCCGCCGTGCGGAAGCTAGCGCTTTTCGGATGCGCCATGGCCGGGCCCGTGATCGAATCGACGTCCTCGGGCTGGAGATCCATCTCGACCATCGCGTGAATCGTGGCGAGCATCGCGTGCACGCCAATTCGATTGCCCACGAAGTTCGGGGTGTCTTTGCCGATGACGATGCCTTTGCCGAGCACGTCTTCGCCGAATCGCACCACCCGATCGAGAACTGCGGGATCCGTATCCGGACCTGCGACGAGCTCGAGCAGTTTCATATAACGAACGGGGTTGAAGAAGTGCATCACGAGGAAGTTCTTGCGGAACTGCTCGGTGCGACCATGCATCATCTCGACAATGCGCAAGCCCGACGTGTTCGAAGCGACGACGCAGTCGGCCTTGACGATTTTTTCGAGGCGCGCAAACAACTTTTGCTTCGGCTCGAGCTTCTCGATGATCGCTTCGATGACGACATCGCAGTCGGCCACGCGTTCGAGATCGTCCTCGACGTTGCCCACCGAAACGAGCTTGGCGAAAGACGGGTGAAAGAATGATGCTGGCCTGGCCTTGAGTGCTTTGTCGAGCCCGCCTTGTGCCCACGCGGTGCGCGCGGCACGATCGGATTTTTGGGCCTCGCTGAGGTTCGGCGGGACCATATCGAGCAAGAGCACGGAAATGCCGGCGTTCGCAAGGTGAGCGGCGATTCCGCTGCCCATGACCCCTGCGCCGATGACGGCTGCACGGTGGATTGGTTTCATCTCCAGAAGACTCCCTGGTTCGTTGAGCGACGAACGGCTACCGCGAAGAGTGACCGATGTCTACAGACAAATGATGCGATGCGCGATGTAGGGGCAATCAAGCGAAATGTCCAGCGTTCGGAGTAGCGCCGCCAAACAGCCAGGCGCATTGACGAGCGGTGGTGAAAATCATGCGGCTGAAAACTTGACCATGCGGTTCGTCCCGTGCGAACTTCGTCGTTACTGTGCGCCCTAGCAAAATCGTCGAACTACCCACCCGCCTTCTCGTCCAAGCGCTCGGCAGCGAGCGTCGCTTCAAACATATCGGCATCATCGGCGGCATCTCGCTCGTGGTGTTGGGTGTTGGCGCGTATTTCACCGTGGCAACGCTTGAAACCCGCAGCCAAGAAGCGATGGGGGCCGAACTTGGAGCCTTGCAGTCGTGTCTGCTGGGTGATCCGCTGGCCGCGGACGAAAAACCAAGCAATCGGCTGCGCCGAGTGCAACTGGCAGCGTTGTCGATCCCGACGGAGAAACGAGGGAAAGCCAACGAGCTGCTATGGCCAACGAGCTGTGCAGGTTATGCATTCTCGCTATCGGCGCGTCATGGTGGGCCGGAAGAAGCGGGTCTCGGCAAAGAGCTGGGCACGCTTGGCAAAGCGCTGAAAGAAGATGCTTGGGGCCCGAAGCTTCCCGGGCTCGTGGATGGCGTGTTCAAAGAAATTGGCGCGAAGGGCATCAAGGCCATTGCAGTGACGAACGTGCCGGTGGCTCCGAAAGCGGTCGAGCCGGTCTTCGACAATGCGAAATTCGCTGGTTTGCCGAAGATGTTGTCCGGAAAGTTTCGCCTGGCTCAGGTGAAGTCGGAATCCGCGCCGCGACAAACGCTAAGGTTTGTCTTGGATACGAAAGATGGCCCGGATGGAACGCTTTTGTGCACAGCAACGGGCGGAGCAACAGCCGCAGTGAAGTGTTCGCCGGTGCCTGGATCCGTCGCGGCGACGTCGCCCGTGGGATTGGGAGGAACGGCGGAAGCGGGAGCGCTGCTGGCATATTCGGCGGGTCTTGGTGACAATGCGTCGGTATTCCTTACCGAAACGAAAGTGGCATCGGGGCAATTGCTCGGAGCGCACTCGCGAACCAATGGAACGGCGAGCGTGCTCATTAAATCGGGCAAAGATGCGAAGCTCGTCGTGGTACCCGCGACGGGCGCGCCGCAAGATCGAGGCCCCGTCGATTCGACGATTGTTTCGGCCATGCATATGGGACTCGGTTACGACCAGGTTGCATGGTTTGGCAAAGGCGGGGGCAAACCGCATTTGTTTGCGCGTAAATTGGGTCCGAATGGGCTGGACGCGTCGCCTGCTGTGGATCTTGGCGAAATAGTCGCGACACCGAGCAACGAAGCGACGGAAAGCTTGATCGATTTTTGCAAAACCGACGAAGCGACGATCGTTCGAGGTCGGGCAGGACAAACAGATATCGTAGCGATTCTGGCGGCTGGGCGTTGGTCGATTCCGATGAAAGGTGGCCCGGCGGGCGGAACGCTCACGTGCCGCGGGCTCGATGCGATAGCAACGCATATCGAGCATCAGGTGACCGAGGACAGGAACTGGGCGACGATTACTCACACGAAATGCAATCCGGGAGGTTGCACGGTAACGAAATTGCCGATGCGCGAAATTATCGGCTCGACGCCGGAGCTTGGACCGACGGATTCGAGGGCCATTGCAGCGGCCGATATCGGTGGAAAGCTGGCTTTGGTATGGAGTGCTGGAGCGGCGGGAGGCGTGCGAATTCGTTTCGGAGCGCCGGATCAATTGAAGCAAGCGCCCGATGTGGTGATTTGCGATGGCCAGGAAGAAGGCGCGCCGGCAGGCTTATCGAGCTTCGTGGAAATGAAGTTGATGCCAATGGGCGAAGATGCGCTGCTGCTCATGAGCACGACGAGCGGTGTGCGTGCAATGCGGATCGACAAGGCGGGAGCGGTGACGTCGGTGCAGGTGAGTAAGTAGTAGCTGGCGCCGCCGTCCGTATCGCGACGTCGAATCGCTCCACTATCGACTATCGACGCCGAACGCGTCCACAAAATTCCTGGACAAACTACCCGCC
>CAZETM010000149.1:0-15581 GCA_964514885.1 uncultured Polyangium sp.
TATCGTGCCCGCCGATCCCTTTCGGCAGCAGCTCCGTGACTTGTTCCAATTTGCGACACGCGTCGGTGTATTTTCGCGCGTCCATGTCGGCCATTGCTTCTGCAAACAATTGCTTGGCCGTCATGCCATTCGAAGCGTTTGGGGGACTCGTTTCGGCGTATGTAGTTCGCATGTCTGGCAGTAACGCCAAAAGTGGTGCGAGGAACAGTGCGACAAACCATTGCTTGATCATGTAGACCTTCTCCTTGGCGAACAGTGGCACGACTGCAAAATAGGGGAGGACCGGACGACGCCTTCCTTGCGCGTCAATTCGGATCGTCAGGCCGGTCGGGCGGTATTGGCGTCGTCGTAGATGCCGACTGCACAACGCGGGGCGGTGTGCCCGTTTTCGAAGACGATTTTTCGGGCGTTGGTTGTTTGTGGGGAGGTGAGGTCGGTCTTGGCGGTTTGACTGACACAACTCGTATTGCCGGGCTTGAAGCCGCATCGGCCGATTCCGCAGTCAGAATCGCTACGGCATCATTGCCTGCATCAGCGCCAACCTGTTCAGTCATTGGAATCGACGACGGCGATGCAAGCGGTACACGCGATCCCGGTGCGTGACTGTCGTCCACGATTTCAGAATTACCCATTGCCGCGCCAAACACGAAAAGGCTCACGACCAACGCCGCCATCGCCCCTCCCGCCAAAACCCCTTTCCGTCGATTCGGAAGCACTCGCGTGGGAATGCTCGTCGAGATCGATTCTTGACGTCGCTCGGCTTCGTCCGTTACCGAAAGCGCCGTTGCTGCCGTAATCGAAGCCATCTGCGCTCGGGTCGACGCGAGCATCGGACTGGGAAGCCCCGTGGCTTCGCGTAGCGCTCGTGCCACGTCGGCTGCGGCTTGAAATCGAACGTTGCGGTCCTTTTCGAGACACCGCAGAATGACGTCTTCGAGTGGAGCTGGGCAGTCAGGACGCAATGCACGCAATGGCTCGGGCTTGGTGTTCTTATCGAGAATGTTGGCCATAATGTCCATGCGCGCGCTGCCACCGAATGGAGTCTTTCCGGTCAACAACTCATATCCGGTAACGCCGAGCGCCCACAGATCCGTTCGCCAATCGACGTTCTTGGTGCTCGCGATATGCTCGGGTGACATATATCGCAACGATCCAATCATAGCGTCGCACGTCAGGTCGATTTCTTCGATTTCGGTCGACTTTTCAGTCCCCATGAATTTGGCAATTCCAAAATCGAGTAGCTTGACGCAGAGCGTTCCTGTGGGTCGCATCGTCAAGAGCAGATTGGCCGGCTTGAGATCGCGATGCACGATGCCTGCCGTATGCACTTCGGTGAGGGCATCACATACCTGCACGAGATATTCGACAGCTTCGTCGATCGGTAATGGACCTCGACGCAAAATGGTTCGCAGATTTTGGCCCTCGAAGTATTCCATGACCATATACGGTTGGTCGGTTTCCGTATATCCAACGTCATGCACGCGAACCGCGTGTTCTCCGCGTAGTCGCGCCGCTGCTTGCGCCTCGCGCTCGAAACGCCCCAAGGTTTGGCGGTCTGCGACCGCACCAGGCAGCAAAAACTTGAGCGCATGCATTTCCCCGAGCCGGTTGTGTCGTGCCGCAACAACGATCCCCATGCCGCCCTGACCAAGTAAACGCACGATGGTGTATTTCCCCAGGACTTGTGTCCCTGGCGCAAAGGGATCCTGGGATGGCCTGACGTCATCGTTTGGGGCAGGCGGAGCGTCATTCAGCCGTTTCGTTTTCATGAGGCCATTCTCTGGTGGATATTGGTGGTGATTGAGCCGTGCCCATCGTGTTCAGGGTTATGCGACTTGGTTCTTCTTGCGCGGCCGCGGGATGTCCGAATACTCATTCAGCCGCGACTGGAGCGTGCGTATGGACATTCCGAGTCGCTCGGCGGCTCGTCGTTGGTTACCCCCACTGTCGTGCAATGCTCCGAGAATGCGGTCCTTTTCCGACATGGTCGCAGGTCTTTCCGGGCTTGTATCTATCGGAGGCGATGATTGTCTTTTGCGCTCGAGGTACCCAGGCAGGTGCTGGCGCAGAATTACCGAACCGCGGCAGTGGGCGACGGCGTATAACATTGCATTGCTCAAATCCCGCACATTTCCTGGATAGTCGTATTCCAAGAGGAGCGTCATTGCTTCGGACGACAAGGTCGGAAGGAACGATTGACCGAGTTCACCGCAATGATGGGCCAATAAATCTTCAGCCAGGGGGATGATTTCCGAAGGTCGCGCCTTGAGCGGCGGAACCTCGAGCACGAATTGGCACAAGCGATAATACAGGTCGCTCCGAAAAAGTCCTTCTTCGATACGTTTGTCAAGACGCCGGTTGGTCGCGGCGATAATGCGCACGTCAATGACTCGGGGACGAGGATCACCGACGCGATAAACGCGTCGATCGTCGAGCACCCGCAGAAGTTTGGCTTGGAGACTCAGCGGCAGTTCTCCGATTTCATCGAGCAACAAGGTTCCGCCTTGGGCCACGTCGAAGTAGCCGGGCTCGTCGCTGCTTGCGCCGCTGAATCCGCCCCTTTTGTGCCCGAACATCTCGCGTTCGAACATCGATTCGGTCATGTTCGCGCAATTTACCGTGACAAGTTCCCGATGCGCTCGATTGGAGGAAGTATGCACTGCGCGGGCCAGAACTTCTTTACCGACACCGGAATCGCCCAGAATCAAAATGCACGCTTTGGGCGTCATTTTGGCAATATCACGGGCTTCTGCGTAGAGCGCCTTCATCACCGGATCACGAATGGTGGGCGCGCGAGACGTCACGTCGAGGTCCGTCGAGCCGGTGGTTTCGGCGCGGGTCTTGCGCAGGATGGTGGTGACCGAGCCGTAGGAAATGCGATCCCCGACTTGGACATCAAAAGATTGACCGCTATATCGTTGTTCTTGTTCCGTCGTGTTTGAGTCCACGTCTTGGTCCCCTTTGCGGATGATCGTTCCGTTAATGCTTCCCAGGTCTTGGATTCGAAGCGTCGTGTCGATATGAAGAATGGCGTGGTGCCGCGACACGGACGGGTCGGCGATGGCGATGTCATTGGTTTCTCGTTCGCGCCCAATGCGCACTCGCCCACTGCGTGGCAATGGATATCGCTCAGGGGCACGCGTCCAGAAAAAAACGACCAGTTCCAGTGCTACTGATCGAATAGGTTTTTCCTGTACCATATATTTCCTTGACTTCGAATACTCCGGGACCGTTCCGCCAAATGGAGGGAAAACGTCGGTGCAGTCCAATGACTCGCGTCCACCGGCATCACGTCGTCACTGAGCACGGAGCGTGCCGTGTCGCGAAGCACCGCAAATCCACATGATTTGGAATGCACTTGGCGAGAATGACTGTTGCACCAATCGAGCAAAGTTGCGTGACTGATGCAACGCTGGTTGCGTCAATCGCGCAACGAGGTGCACGAACCGGGCTACGCCGATCAACGCGTGGGTGGCGGAATCGTCATGCGTACGCCCGGCACGAAGCCGAGATGCTTTTCCGTGAACTCGCCAAAATTTTTCATTTCGTCGGGCGTGAGCGACTTGAGGAACATCGCCAGATTTTTGCCACTGGGATCGATCTCATCGACGCCGAGGTCCTGAATGCGTGATTGCCGTTCGCACATGAAATCCAAGAATCGGGCTCCTTCGCGTCGTGACAAGCCACCTAACGCTCGCTCACAACGGTCTCGTTTGCCTGCGCAACGTTTCCACCGCCGCGGCCAATGCATTGCCATCGGGCTCACGGGTTGCCCATTCCGACCAGAAACTACGCGTTGCACTGTTCGGTTTGGTCTTGGGCGGATCCAAACGCACTCGAGTTGGCAAGAGCACCGCGTCGCCTAAAAGCAATGCCTCGCCGACGTCCATCAAGGGCAATACCTCGGTCAAGCCTGCCATGGAATCGGGCATCAATCGACGCACGACATTCTGGTCTTGATCGTTCGTCAATCGAAGCACCATGAAATTGTTGCATTGGCTCAAGATCGTCCGACTCACGTCATGCGGCCGTTGGCTCACGATCAACAAGGAAACGCCGTATTTGCGTCCTTCTTTCGCGATCGCTTCGAATGCATCCAGTGCTTTGCGTTCCGCGTTGTCGGCTGCTTCGCGCACGGGGAGGTATAGATGCGCTTCGTCGCACACGAGCGTCACGGGCGTGCGCGATTTCGGATCCATCCAGAATTGCACATCGTAAAGCAGACGCGCCAAAACACCTGCGACCACAGGTAAAACGTCCGCGGGCACTTCCGAGAAGTCGACAATTTTGATGCCCGGCTGATTCTTGTTCGATCCGAGCAGCCGTTGGATTTGATTCGCTAACCATTCGTAATGCAACGTTGCTTCCGGCGCGCGAAAGAGAAAGCCATATCGGCGGTCGTCACATTTGGAATCGAGCCGAGCCAAAAAACGCGTCAGTTTGTCGTTCCAATCGCCTTTGACGTCTTTGTCTCGGGCGCCTTTTTTCGTACCGGTGTTGTCTTCATCGAGCCTTGTACGAAGATCCTGCAACGAATACGGAATTGGCGAGTCGACGGTGAACGTCTTACGAACCTCGTGCAGGCCCGTATTCACCAGCGTTTCGTCTTTCAGCTTTCGTACTTGCTCGGTAAATCGAGCCGCTTGGTTGGGCGCATTCTGATCGCCGCGATCGAGCAGAATCGAGAGCATTTCTTCGCGATTTAGCAGCCAATGCGGCAAAAAGAGCACGTCGTCGCGGGGATTGTCCAAGTCGCCTGGACCCGCAATACGCAAACGCGTAGCCATTTGGCGACCGTTTTGTTTTTCGGCGAGCGGTCCATATTCGCCGTGCATGTCGAGCACGATGATGTTGGGGTATTCGAGCGCTGCTGCGCGTTCCAGAATCAGCGCCACCGCCCAGCTTTTTCCCGAGCCGGTGCTGCCTAAAATGGCCGCATGCCGCTGGAAGAATCGATTGCCATCCGCTACCGCGACAGCCGTACGATCCGCCACGAAATGCCCGAGCTGCAAACGTTTGTCGCTGCCAATGTCCTCGGAAAAGAGCGTCATCAGCCGCTGCAAATTGCCCGCGGTCAGGAAATAGACGTGCCGATCGATTTGCGGAAACGAATCTGCTCCGCGTTTGAATACATTTCGCCGCTCACCTTCGACAGTGCGAAACGTGCCAATGAGCACCGCGGAAATCGTATCGTCCTGCACTTCTCTTGCCGAACGTGGCCGTCTTTGTCTTCCTGATCGAAACGATTTTCCACGCGAAGCTGACGCGTGATCCGCTCGACGACGGCAATGTTGAAATCGTGAACCGAGCTGCCTTCGATCGCGACCAGGCCGCCGACACAAATACGCGTCGCCATGGCATTGTCGGCCACGGATACATAAACGCGCGTGGTGTCCACGGAAGAAACATGTCCGATGACGTCGCTCGATTCGAATTGGAAGATGTCGCTACTCATGACTAAAAAACCTCTTTGACCAATGAATCGACGGACCACAAATCGATGCCGGGGAAGAACTGTCTGCCAGCGTGCGAAACATATTCCGTGCCTGTCTGGCCACTCGAATCTTGCCCTTTCAAGAGCGCAAAAACACCGGGGTTATTCTTGATGACGGCCTCGGCGCTGGGAGACAAGTAGAGTGTCATGAGCAGGCAGGGTTTTCCTCGATGCAGTTCGCGTCGGAGGGTTTTCTCGAGGTGCTCGTCATTAAAGCCGTATCCGACGATCAAAAAGCGATCGGCTTCTTCCATGATCATGTTTGCCGCTGCCCGATGCCGCTCGAAAATGCTTTCGTACCCGCGTTTGTACTTCTGCGCGCCCGGAGTAATCATGAGCCGCCGACAATCGAGCGGAATGGGGGAACGAATGGGCTCGCCATCTTGTTCGTACCAATCGAGACTGCCGTGAGGTTTGAACAAACGCACTCGTTTGCGATAAATTTTGCGGTAAGACGAGCGGTGAGGACGAATTTCGCTCAAAAATGAATCGCGACTGGTCTTTTCGTCGAGCGGGGCATAATAATTGCCGACGAACATCGAATCGACGCCGTAGCCGATGGTTTCCGCAGCGACTTCGATGAGCCGATCGTAATTCGAGGTAATGACGTGGATTTCGTTGCTCGTGGACGGCGTAATGTGCGGGAGCAATTGTGAAAACGGCAATACGATGCGTTTGGAGAGCGCCGACGAGATGACGCGAGCTTCTTCTTCGGCAATGAGCCCGGCCGTGAGCGCGACGATGGCGTTTCCCACGTTTTCGGACGTGAGCACTGCATGCAGAGCCACTTCGAGCCCCTGACCCGTTTCGAGCACCGAAGTAATGCGATTCCATTCGTCAAGCTCGGCCGGGGTAATGCGGGCGGGCATCCTTTCGCGCAGATACTTCTCGAGCCGCGACATGGTGGGTAAACCTGCCGCGGCGGACAAGCCCGAGCCGACGAGGGTCACGAGACCCGTGCGAAAGTGCTCTTGGATGCGTTTTTTGAGCTCGCCGAGATTCACACAATGCTCCGATGCAGAAGGCGCCGTAGCACTTTTCTGTAGCGGAACCAAGAAAGTTGTGGACGATGGTGGAATACTGGGTTCATCACCGCAGCCTCGGCGTGGGGAGCATTCTTGAAGTCGGATTGCCTGGACCTCGGAGCCTTGGGCGTGTTCATGGACGACCATTATGCCAAAGCTCGGGAAAACTTTTGTTTTAATGGCGTCGATGTGCTCTCGCCGGACGCCGGAGTTCCGAGGGATTGCGGCATGAGCATGGACGGAGGGACGGACGGAGGATGAGCTTTTGTGCAGTCTCACGCGGCGCGAGAAGTCTTGCGAGTCTTGCGCGGTGCGAGCCAATCTTCGAGTTCTCTAGGGGCCAGGTCGAGCACGACATCGCCCAGCTTTTCGGGGCCATCTTTTCGGAGGCGCAGCGCGACCCTATCGCGTTCATGTGGAGTGAGCGATCGAGCAATTCTCCTTTCGATCATGTGCACGAGCGGGGACAAACCTTCGTCGCGACCTTCGTCGCGACCTTCGTTCCGACCCTCCTTGATACCCTTCTTGAGCCCCTTGGCCAATCCGGCCGCTTCGCCTTCCTTGTAAATCCAGTTTTGCATGACGATCCCCTTCGGTAGTAGCGACCGTAGCACATCCACAACGCCGTTGTCACGCGTTCTCAACCTAGCCATCGCGGCCATCGAGGCCATCAACTCGGCGAAGTCGCGCGCGTCGGTTTCGCGTTTCAGCCTCTGAATGACTCGTTCGAGTTTTTCTCGGTCGGCATCCACCGCAAGCGGAACGAACACCAGCCAAAACACACCACCCGCCATCGCCTCCAGCTCCGCCACCGTACGCTGATAAATGGCCTCGATGCGGTAACGTAGCCCCGAAAACTTCGACCCTCGTCGCGACGTACGGTACTCGCCCCATTTCGGCAGCGGTCGTTCCGCACCGGTCAGTACCACAACGATACTTTCGATCGGGATAGGCTTCAAGTGTTGTCGCTCTGAAGCCCGCGCATCAGTTTCCAATGAAAACGCCGTCAATTGGTGGTATTCGAAGACGCGAAAGGCCATCGCAGGATCGAGCCGCATCGTCCACTCGATATGCAATAGCAGTGGCTCACCCGCAATACGTACGCGAAGCGCACGATCCAAACGCCGCTGGCGCGACGTGACTTGGGTATCCGGCCATTGAACATCCGAGATCCGCTTCGACGTGCGCAACAGCCCCCGCGCAAGCGGTTGAGGATACCGGCGCGAAATGTGCCGCAGAATCAGGTCCGATTCGTCCGGTTTTTCCGGGCGAAACCTCCGTGGTTTGCGCTTGCTCATGGACGCGTCCTCGACGGCAGGAGTCATGACCACGCAGCGACAAACCAGAACGGTTTGCCCCTACTGTCACATCCATCGTTTCTGCCCGAGACGAGTTGCGTAAAACGTGAAAGAAAAGTCCGATTTTTCTAACACGCAGTCCAACCTACAAACCCCGGTGGGTTCTCACCCGACGATGCCTTCGTCCACATCCACGCCCACGGGGCAATGGTCACTGCCCATTACATGCGGGTCGATGAACGCGCGGCGCACGTATTTGGCAGCAGCGGGAGACGCAAGCACGTAATCGATGCGCCAGCCGATATTCTTGGCTCGCACGCCAAACCTTTGGCTCCACCACGAATAATGCCCCGAGCCCGATTCGAATGCACGGAAGGTATCGACGTATCCCGCGCCAATCCAACGATCCAGCTCGGCACGTTCTTCCGGGAGGAATCCGCTCGTTTTCTGGTTTTCCTTGGGCCTGGCAAGGTCGATTTCGCGGTGCGCCGTATTGAAGTCGCCCATGACCAATACCGGTTCTTTGCGGCGTAGCTTCGGTTCGAGCATATCGAAGATGCGGCGGTAAAACGACAGCTTGAATGGCACTCGACCATTGTCGCGATCGCTGCCGCTGCCGTTGGGAAAATACGCATTCACCAGCAGCAGCCGACCGAAACGCGCAAACTGCACGCGCCCTTCGGCATCGAATTCGGGCTCTTTCATCGACGTCGTGATCTTATCTGGACGCAGACGCGAAAGCAGCCCAACTCCACTGTACCCCGGTTTGTCCGCAGCCACGAACGCGCGATGCCAAGATTCATCGATGCACGTCATGCATTCGGTGGCTTGGCCCGCGCCAGCACGCACTTCTTGAATGCCAACGATATCGGCATTCGAACCGGCGAGCCACCCGGAAAAACCCTTTCCCATGGCAGCTCGCAACCCATTCACGTTCCAGCTTTGAATCTTCATGGCCGCGCTCGATGGGCGTCCATATAGACGACGTCAGGCTTTCTGTCCAGCCTCGATCGACCGCTCGAAGGCGTGCTCGGCGAACATTCCGATCAGCATTGCCCCGACAAACGCGACGATGCTCAGGTTACCAGTCACCAAGTCGACGATGCCCGGACCAGGGCAAATCCCAGCGATTCCCCATCCAACACCGAAGATCAAAGCTCCCACCACCAGACGCCAGTCGATGTCTTTGCGCTTGGGCAACTGGAACGATGCGCCCAAGAACGAGTGCAGCCGGCGCTGAGCAATCTGCACGGCGGGAAAGTGCACGAGGATCGCTCCACCCATCACGAATGCAAGGCTCGGATCCCAGTTTCCTGTGACATCGAGAAAGCCCAATACTTTTTCGGGAAGAACCATCCCGGAAATGGCCAGACCCGCACCAAAAAGAAGACCCGTGACGAGCGAAACCAGTCGATGTTTGTTCTCGATTTTCATGGCGCGCTCCCCAGAACATGACGAGACACGAATACAGTGATCCCAGCAGCGACCATAAAAGTCACCGTGGCAACGAGCGAGCGAATGGACAGGCGACTCAGTCCGCAAACGCCGTGGCCGCTGGTGCATCCATTCCCAAGCCGCGTGCCAAAGCCCACGAGCAATCCTGCAATGATGGCCGGAACGACGGGAACGCTATTCGATGCGGGAAAACTCGCCGGGCGCAAAAAGAAGACGATCGCGCCGGAAATCAAAAGCCCACCGACGAAGAGCAGCCTTTCGACGCGATCTTTGGCATTTGCAACGAATGCTCCACCGACGATGCCGCTAATGCCAGCAATGCGGCCGTTGCCGAGCAGAAACACCGACGCGGCCAGGCCGATCAATGCACCACCGATAAGGGGAGGGAGGGGATCGAAGGCTTGCATGGGATTCTCTCGCTTGAGCAAGCATTGTGCCACCACATGAATCACGTGGGTTGCAAGCACAAGAATCCTTCGTGAAACAAAAGCGTTTCAGGCGGGTGAAACATTGCGCTCACTTTTCACTGGGAATGGCCGTGCTGAACCAACACCCTCGTATTTCCCCCTCTCCGCCGCGCTGAAGGCGCGTGTGGAGAGGGGCCAGGGGTGAGGCACGAACAAAAGAAAAACAGCCAACCCTTTCGGATTGGCTGCTTTACATTTCTTGGCTCTATTGAGCGGGGTGGACGGGACTCGAACCCGCGGCCTCCGGCGTGACAGGCCGGCGTTATAACCAACTTAACTACCACCCCAACGGGGACCTGCTTCTACTACTTACTGCTACCGCGGGTCAAGTCCTTATTTCGCCCTCGGTGCTTTTTTGCGCTGTGGGCGGGACAGGGATCGAACCTGCGACCAATGGCTTGTAAGGCCACCGCTCTACCGCTGAGCTACCCGCCCCGTCGGAGAGGACGCGGATTCTACGTATGCAGCTCCGTCCGTCAAGAACTATTTTCCAAGTCCCAATTTTTTCTGACACCCCATCAACAGCCCCCGTTTGCTCACCCGCCCGCACCAGCTTTGCGCCTTTTCGCGAATTGGGGCTACAGTCGCGTCTCGCTCGCGCCCTGGACGCGGCATCGAGGAGCAACGGAGACACATTATGACGGAGCGGATCGGCATTCTTGCAGGCTGGGAAAAGTCCTTCCCCCAGGCGTTCATCGACAAGTGCAACCGAGTACCGGGCATCGCCGCGGAGTTCGCAAAGATCGGCGGAACGCCAGAGCGCTTCGAGTCGCCTTATCGCGTGCTCGTCGATCGCATCAGCCAAGAAGTGAAGCACTACCGCTTCTACCTCAAGGCCGCGGCTCTCGGCGGCGCCTACGTCATCAACGATCCGTTCTGGTGGAGCGCTGACGACAAGTTCTTCGGCTACTCGCTCTCGTCGCGAATCGGCGTCGCCACGCCGCGCACCGTGATGCTCCCGCAGAAGGACTACATCCCCGCGATCGACAAAGATCGCAGCCTGCGCAACCTCGAGTTCCCACTCAATTGGGAAGCGATCCTCGACTACATCAAGTTCCCCGCGATCCTCAAGCCGGCCGATGGCGGTGGATGGAAAGACGTCTCCCTCGTACGCACGCCGGGCGAGCTTTTGCGCGCCTACGACGCTTCGAACCAGAACGTGATGACGTTGCAAGAGTTCATCGACTTCGATGACTACGTCCGCTGCATCTGCATCGGTCGCGAGCGTGTTCTCACGATTCAATACGACCCCAAACAAATCGGTCCGACCGGTCTGCGCGGTCGCTACATCTTCCGCGACGAAGAACGTTGGCTCCCCAAAGATCTCCACGACCGCGTCGTCAACGACGCCCTCAAGCTCAATCACGCACTCGGCTACGACATGAACTCCGTCGAGTTCGCCATGCGTGATGGCATTCCCTACGCCATCGACTTCACCAACCCCGCGCCCGACATGCACATCGAGCATCTTGGCGAGCGCTTCTTCAACACGGTCACCGACTGGATGGTCGACTTCTGCGTTCGCGCAGCCAAAGAAGGTCGCACCATCAAAGACCGCTATTCGTGGAGCAAAATGGCAGCCGATATCGAGCCAGTTCGCTGGGACCGATGACCGCTGAAAAGGCTCCGAAGCACCCGTGGACGGTAGCGATCGATGAAACGGTCGATCGCTATCACGACGTCCTGACGGCCTACGTCGCTCGAGGAGGCGAGGATCATCTCGCGCTCGTCGAACGCATGGTCGCTCGAGGTGCTGTCTTTGCCGGCCGCCCGCTTTGCACTTTCTTACGACCCAACTTCGTACTGCGTCCGCAGTACATGCAGCTTCGTCGCGCCATCGAACATTTCCGCAGCGCCGTCATCAAGACGAAGGACATCGTTCTTCGTGACCCGCAGCTCCTCGACTTGCTCGCCTTGACTGACGGCGAGCGACGCCTGTTCTCATACAACCCTGCCTTCGAATCGGTCGGAGTCGTCACGCGTCTCGACGCGATCCTCTCCGGCCCCGACATCTCCTTCGTCGAACTCAACGCCGAAGGAGCCTTCGGACCGAGCTACGCCGATCGTTTGACCGAGCTGTTCGAAGGTTTTCAGCCGATGCGCGAGTTCATCCGCGGAGCTCCCGCGACGCCCGTCTACAGCGGCAACTCACTCGTCGGCGCCATCCTCGATGCATGGCACGAGTTTGGCGGGACGCACGTGCCCAAAGTCGCCGTCGTCGACTGGCAAGAGGTCGCGACACGCACCGAGTTCGACATGATCTGCGAGCGTTTTCGTCGTCATGGCATCCCGGCGCGTTTCGTCGATCCTCGCGAGCTCGAGTTCAAAGATGGACTGCTCCAAGCGCGCGGCGAGACCATCGATCTCGTTTATCGTCGCGTGCTCACCAGCGAAATTTTGGGACGCGAAGATGAAGTGAAAGCGCTCATCGAAGCCTACAAAGCGCGCGTCGTGTGCGTCGTGAACAGCTTCCGCGCCAAGCTCCTCGACAAAAAAGTACTCTTCGCGCTGCTCTTCGATCCGCGGGTCACTGCATCGTTCACGCCCGAAGAATTTGCGAGCGTGCATCAGTGCATCCCGTGGACGAGGCGCGTGGAGGAGACCAAGACCGAAGGTCCGGACGGACAAACCATCGACTTGGTCCCTTGGGCTCGAGACAACCGCGCTCGGTTGGTGCTCAAACCAAATGACGATCTTGGTGGTCGAGGCGTCGTGATTGGTGCGAGTGTCGAAGGAGCCGTATGGGAACGAGCGCTCAAGCTGGCGCTCATCGATCCATCGGTTCTTCAGCTTCGCGTGCCGTTACCCACGTCGATGTTTCCCGAGGTGGGTGCGGCGGGCGAGCTGTACTTCTCGCGCCGCTTCATGGAACTCGATCCGATTCTGTTTCGCGGCGAGCTAGGCGGGCTTCTAGGACGGTTGTCCGCAACGAACATGTGCAACGTCCACGCGGGCGCGGGAACGGTTCCCACGTTCATCATCGAGCAAACAACTTCGACCGCCTAAACTGGCGGCTATGACGTTTGATTTACGCTGAGTTTGTCGAAAGGGAATGACAGGCATGAGCACCACGGTTTCCGGTCTTCTCGACGGGCAATTCACCCTCGGCATCGAAGAAGAATTTCAGATCGTTCATCCAGGAACGCGCGAGCTGCGTTCGTACGTCAGTCAGCTTCTCGAAGAGGGTGGGAACCAATCGCTTTTGCGCGAACGTGTTCGTCCCGAGATGCATCAGTCCGTCGTCGAAACGGGCACGGGCATCTGTCGCGACATCCGCCAAGCACGAGCGGAGATCTGCGAGCTACGCGGCGAGCTGAGCAGCCTTGCGAATAAGCATGGCTTGCGCATCGTCGCTGCCGGAACGCATCCGTTCAGCGACTGGAAGCAACAAGAGATCACCGACGGCGAGCGTTACAAAGTCATCGTCGAAGATCTGCAAGATGTCGCGCGTGCAAACTTGATCTTCGGCTTGCACGTGCATGTCGGCATCAAGGACAAAGAGGTCGCGATGGCCCTGGCCAACCAGGTGCGTTACTTCCTCCCGCACGTCTTGGCTCTGTCGACATCGAGCCCGTTCTGGCTTGGTCGCAACACGGGTCTCAAGAGCGTACGCAGCGAGATCTTCAAGCGTTTCCCGCGCACGGGAATCCCCGGTCACTTCGACTCGTACCACCAGTTCCAGTCGTACGTGGAGCTGCTCGTGAAGACCGGCTGCATCGACAACGCGAAGAAAATCTGGTGGGACGTCCGAGCGCATCCGTTCTTCGACACCGTCGAGGTGCGCATCTGCGACATGACCACGCGCATCGACGACACCGTCGCGCTCGCCGCGCTCATCCAAGCCATCATGGGCAAACTTTATTTGCTGTACCGAAGAAACATGGGCTTCCGCGAGTACGCACGTGAGTTTGTCGAAGAGAACAAGTGGCGAGCTGTGCGTTACGGCCTCGATGGACAGCTCATCGACTTTGGCAAACAATCGCAGGTGCCCGTGCGCGAGATCATCAGCGAGCTGCTCGATTTCGTCTCGGAATCGGCGGAGATCTTCAAGTCGCAAGACGAGCTCGATCGCGTGCGAAAGATCCTCGAAGAGGGAACGAGCGCCGACAAACAGCTTGCGGTGTTCAACCAGACGCAGAGCTACGAGTCGGTCGTCGATCACCTCATCCACGAAACCATGCGCGGCGCCTGAGACAGCGCTTTGCCCGTGCCCAGCGAAAGGGCGAAATCATGATGAAATCCCACTCGAACGCGCCGATCGTCGACAAGGATTTCGGACCAGACGGCTCGCTCTGCTACCGTGCTGCCGTGGGAACGAAGAGCAGAGGAATGCTCCGAGCTGCTGCAGTCGCCTTCTTGGCGCTCGGGGGCTCCGTGGGCACGGCGAGTTGTGCGTCGACCGAATACAACGTCGAGCCTCCTGGGCAGGCGGCGGATCGGGCGAGCAACATTGTTCCGTCGGGGGCGATTGGCGTCTGCAAACGCCCCGACACCAAGCGCCCACCGGTCGTGAGCGAAGCGCTTTGGGAAAACACCAAACCGTGCACGATACGGACGCCTCCTGAGCACATTCGCTTGGGGTACTCGGAGAAAGACGATCCCGAAGCGGAGCGTCAAATCGAGAGTCTTCTGACGGCGCTCAAAGAGGGTCAAAAAGAAGACGGCGGCAACGCTTCGATGCTCGCTGCAGTGCGCGGTTTACGTGCGCGCGCAGGAGACAACCCGCAGCTTCGCGATCGCGTTTCGCGCGACACGACTTCGGGAGGCTCGTGCGACTTCACGTACTTGCTCAACACAATGAACAAGGCGCGCGAGAAGATCGAGCACGACTCGTGTTCGGCCGACGTCTACGACGCGAAAGAGCACAAGCAGGTTTGTCTGTTCGACGCGGGCAAACCTGAAGGTTCTTGGCTGACGAGTGGCTGGGCGTGCTTGATGAACGTGCGCTCACTCGGAAGCGACCAGTCTTGTCATCGTTTGTGTGCATACGATGACTACTGCATGAAGCAGGTGAGCTGCGCTGGAGCGGACATCGACTTGGTGCTCTGCGCGATGGGCATCTGTTTGCCGTTGCAACGCGGAACTTACTGATCAGGTTCCGTTGATCGAATCCGAGCTGGCTCCCGCTGGCTTTTTACGATGGGGGGGCTCATTCGGCCTCCCAAACCCCTCACGAGCGTGAACCGAAGTCGGGCTGTTTTTCGTCGCGGTTCTACCTTCATGAACCGAGACGAACTGCCGTCGATCGTGTTATTTGGGCGAGAGCAAGGTTTGCAGGCCCGAAAGCGATGTCAGACAACCCGATCCCGCTCCCTAGAGACGACGACGATGAAGATGTCCACTGGGCTCTGTCCACGGCGGTAACGCTCTGGGGTCGCAACGAGCACAACGAAGCTTTGCGCTGGCTCAAGCGCGCTGCCGAGCAAGCTTCGGATGCCGACAAGGACATTCGTTCACTCGAGTTGTTCAAGGCAGCCGCCGACATTCAGCCACGTGTCGCAGCCGAAGCCGCTGCCGAGGCCGCTGCAGCGCAAGCACCGCCGCAACCAGCAGCAGCTCCGGCTCGCGCCGCGCCACCACCGGTCCCGAGCAAACCTCCGCCCGCACCTGCGCGTGCTCCGCAACCTTCGTTGCCGCCCGCAACGCAAGCTTCACCGGCATCCACGTCGCCGCCTCAACCGATGCGGAGCACGCCTCCACCCGCTCCTCGAGCAAGCGTTCGACCGCCTGGTTTGCCGGGACAAACTCCATCACCGCCGTCGGTTGCTCCTCCGCCACCGCGAACGGGCGTGAGCACTCCGCCGCCTGCTGCGCCGCGATCTGTCGCGCCACCGCCAGCACC
>CAZETM010000150.1:0-9507 GCA_964514885.1 uncultured Polyangium sp.
TTGCGGCGATCCCAGCTCGAACTCGACCGGATCGTCGGGCTCCAGCTCGTCCGGTGAAACTCCACTCGTGCCCCCGCCGAAAATCGTGTGGAGCGCCATGTCCACGACGGATGCTCCTTTGGGCAGGGTCGACCACACGGCTGTGTGGACGGGCTCGAAGATGATCGTGTGGGGTGGTGAGACCGGCGTGAATATGCCGACGAATACCGGCGGCGTTTATGATCCGGCAAGCGATACGTGGACACCTACGAGCATGACGGGCGCTCCCGCTGTTCGGCATTCGCATACGGCCGTGTGGACGGGCTCGAAGATGCTCGTGTGGGGCGGGTTTGGCGCGATGAACCTCGAGCCTACCGGCGGCATTTACGATCCCGCTACCGATTCGTGGTCGCCGATGAGCACGATGAATCAGCCTCCGATTCGAACGTTACAAACAACGGTATGGACCGGAAAAAAGCTGCTCATCTGGGGTGGCCGAGTCGGCAGCACATCGCTAGCGACCGGCGGCATGTACGATCCGGAAACGAATACGTGGACGCAGTTGAATCAAGCCGGTGCTCCGTCGGCACGGTTCAGCCATCGCGCGGCGTGGTCCGGTTCGTCGATGTTGGTGTGGGGCGGCCAAAATCTTTCCGATTGGCTCAGCACGGGCGCTTATTTCAATCCCGAAGGAGCTCCCACGGGCGTTTGGACATCCACGACTCCGCCCACGGGTGTTCCCGAGGCTCGCGAAAAGCCCACGGTCGAGTTCTTGGGCCAATCATTCGTGGTTTGGGGCGGGTGGAACGGCGGAGTCACGCTCTCTACGGGTGCGCTGCTCGATCCGCAAAAGAATGTTTGGAGCGAAATGAGCAAAGCGGACGTTCCCGCGGCACGCACGAATCACACAAGCATCGCTGCCGGTGATCACGTGCTCGTGTGGGGTGGCTGCTCGGAGAACTTGTGCGACGCCAGTCAGGTTCTCGGTGATGGCGCTCAGTTCGTTCCGACGTCGACCGGCGGCGCGTGGTTCCCTGTCGAAACGCAAGCCGATTTGGCCGCGCGTTACTCAGCGACGGTGGTGTACACGGGCAGCTCGGTCATCGTCTGGGGCGGGCGTTTGGAGTCCCAAACTCGGACGAATACCGGAGCCCAAGCGCCTCTTTGATCTCGCTTTGACCTCAAACCATCTCGGTTTGTCCTGACCGAGGTTCACGCCACCAGCAGGTGGTACGCTTCACTCACTTCAGCAAATTTTGCGGCATTGCGATCTCGATGAGGCGCGGGAGCCGCGACGTGTTTGTCCGGGTGAAGCTCCACGGCAAGCTTTCGAAACGCTCGCTTCACGTCGCTCTCGTCAGCCGTCAGTGGCAGCCCGAGTTTGTTCAGGGCTCGCTGTCGAACGTCGGGAGCGAGGTGCAGAAATCGCGACGCGGGTTTGGCGCGGCCGGCCGTCTTCGGTGCTTCCGCCTGAGGGTGTTGTCCCGAGTGCGGGTCGTTCGTGCGAGGCGGCGGAGGTGTGTTCGAACGCGCAGACGCGGCTGGCGATTCGTACGAGTAAAACACTTCGGCCGGTGCCGAGCGCGTTTTCGGACGAACCTCCGATGTTGGAACTCGATCCCGAGTTCGCGGTCGTCCCGCCAAGAAATCCTTTGTGGTCAAAGGATGGATGCGTCGTGCGTGGCGTTTCGGAGCACCAGCGGCGTGAAATGTCACCAGTGCGTCCGGGAGATCGAACAGTGCATCGAGCTTCAGTTTTACCTGCACACGCAGTGCCGCTTCGACGATCGCCGGATCCGCGAGTCGTTCGGCCACGAGAATCTCACCCGTCTGCCGCGCGTCGTGATTGCCCAGATGTGCCATCAGCGTGCGGTACGCCGAGTTCGCAAGAAAGCCCTCACGCCAGAGAAATTCACCGAGAGGTGGGCTCTTCTTCAGCGGCGTGTTCACGTCCGACACGAGCCCGCAACGCAAATGGATGTAGTGCCCAGACCGTGAGCCAGGCGTGAGCCAAAGCTCGGTCAGCTCGAGTGTCCCTGTCGTGCGCTCCCGATAGAGCATGCCGAGCAGATCCCCGAGCGTCGTGGCTGAGAGCCGGCTGGGCAGGATCATGTATTGGCGGGTATCAGAGCTGTTCGAGGCGGGCCAAATTCTCCACGAAGCGCTTGTCCCATCGCGGCCTTCACCGCAGACGGACAAGCTGCGTTACCATGCGCGCCCATGACGCACCCTGCTCCTGCTGCCGATCTAAATCGTGCGGCACTGCTCGGCTTCTCGAGTCGATTGCGAGACCTGCTAGCCACGCTCGAGTCAGCGGCTCTCGTCGGGCAATCCGAGGTGCGCGTGCGTGGGCTCGGCGAGCATCTGCGTTTCGCATGCATGGCGATGCCTTGTGCCGAAGCGCTCGTGGCGCTCGAGGTCGAGACGCTTGGAAGGCTTCTCGTGCCCGTGGTTGCAACACCCGATGGCTATCGACGCACGTCAGTGGACTTCTTTCCGAGCGGCACTCCGTTTGCGTATTTGCTCGGTGGTGGAAGTGGTCATGCAGCAGAGTTGTCACCGAACGATCCGATGATCGAAGCGCTCGGTCCCGCGCTCTCCATCACGCCGACCGCGGGCATCTTCGTTCCGCTCAGGATCGGTGAAACAACGATTGGTGGAGCTGCGCTGCTCTCCGATGGCCCGGCCCTTGGCGACAAACAGCTCGAAATGGCCGAGCGACTTGCTGAAGTGCTCGCACTGACCGTCGAGTCATTCCGTACCGAGCAGATGATCTTTTCGTTGTTTGCACGAGCGCTTCCGGATCTGTTGGGTCCTGATCCCGCGACGTCGCTTCGTGAAGCGCTTGCTCACTACGTGCACACGTTGAGGCTTGCGCCGACCTACAAAGATCGTCTCAACCTCGCGCTTGCCGTGGGCAAACTTTGCGATCGAGGTCCTGCGGAAGCAGCGCTATGCGCCGAAGTTCTCGGTCGCATCGATGCATACGCAGCAGGCCTTGGCGGCATGGGCAGCGACGGGTTGGCATGACGATCGACTCCATCATCCCGTCGAATCGCACGTCGAAAGCGGTGCAAGTCGCGCTCGTCGACTCGGGTGTCGACGTGTCACATCCGTGGCTCGCATCGGCGAAAATTCGCTCGCTGCACGTGTTTCGTCAGGGCGAAGGGTTTGCTGTTCGTCCAGACGAACCCGTGGATCGATCTGGTCATGGCACGGCGTGCGCGGGCATCATTCATCGTTTGGCACCGTCCGCTGAGATCACGAGTGTGTGTGTCCTGTCGGCCGAAGGGCGTTGCTCACGTGAGGGACTGCTGGCGGCCGTGCGTCACTGCGTGCGTGAAGGGTTCGATGTCGTGAACTTGAGCTTGGGCATCGACATGCCGAAGGGCGCGCCGCTTCGACCCACGGACTACAAGTCGATCGTCGAGCTGTATGAGATCGCAGATCTTGCGTATACGGCCGGCGTGGTGCTCGTCGCAGCAGGACCCAACGCGACTGCGTTTCGAACGTACCCTGGTCGATTCAAATCACTCATTGGAGTGGGTCGAGCTGCGTCGGAAGACTCCGAGTTCTTGCAGACCGAAATCACGATGGACTACGAGATTCTCGCGCCGGGCAACGATGTTGTTGCGCCCGCGCTGGGTGGTGGAGAACGACGTTGGACGGGGACGTCGTTTGCGGCTCCGCATGTGACGGCGCACGTGGCGCGACTGCGCTCGGAGCGTGCACGCATGTCGATTCAAGAGATCAAGGCTGCGCTGCATGCACTTGCGGCGCGGAGACTCGAGCGCGACATGGCCAAACAAGCTGGCGTCTCGGGAGTTGAGCTGACCGATGTGCGCGCACGAAGCGATGGAGGCTCGCGCTGATGATTGGACCTCTCGATCCGCTGAAGGATGTTTCTTCCATCGAGCGTTTGCTGAAGAGCGCGCCTGCGGAGGAAGCTCGTGCGGAGATTTCGCGTCTCGTTACGCTCGATCTCGATCCACTAGCGGCAGCGTCGCGTGAGTATGCGCGTGGTGCGCTTGCGCAACGCGAAGGCGCGCTCGATGCGGCCTGTGCAAACTTGGCTGCAGCGGCTCCGACGTTCGAGTCACTCGGTGAAGTTCACGCTGGAAAGATCGCGGCGTGCGAAACGATTCTCGCGACTGTGCGGCGTGGTCCTCGCACCGTTTACAAAGATGCGATCGCTTCGCTCGAGCGCATCGCGAAGCATGCTGGTGATGATCTGCTAGTGGCGGTCGTGGCCACGCATTATCGCGGCACGGCTGAGCGGCTTCTCGGCGATGCACAAGCGACCCAAAAAAGTTTGCTGTGGGCGCTGGAACGCTCCACGCCGTTCCTCGAAGAGCGTGCGAAGATCCTCAATTCGCTAGGCACTTTGTACGTCGTCATGGGCGCGCATGGTGCGGCGCAATCGCTGCTCGAACATGCGGCGGAGCTGCATCAACGACACGGTGACGTGATTGGTGAAGCCATTGCTTTCGGGCAGCTTGGTTCGGCTGCGTTGGCGCTCGGTGATCTGGAACGAGCGAGACGTTTTCTGCAACGGCAAGAGTGGCTTTCGTCGCGGGTCGGTGATGTGTTCGGTCAGGCTCGATCGCTCATCTTCTTGGCGGATGTCGCGCTTGCTCGAGGTCGTCCCGACGATGCTCTTCCGCTTGCGCAACGAGCGCGTGACCTCGCGCTTGGAGCGAAGCCTCCGCTGAGGTTGTGGGTGGCGTACGCCACGCGAGCGATGGGTCGAGCGCGGCTCAACATGGGTGACAAGAACGCGCATGCCGATCTCGAAGCGGCAGCGGGGATCTTTGCCGATGTAGGAAACCCACTGGGTACTGCGCTCACCGGATGGGATCGCGCTCGTCGTGACGCGAGTGCTGACCATGCAGAAGCACCGCGCGCGGACTTTTTCAAGCCAGCTTGGCAACTCGCGGGGCTGGGGATGTCGGGTCGCGTGTCCGAAGTTTTGCGGGACGAACGGCTTTCGTTTCCCGGTGAAGCTCGGGCTTCCGAGCGGTCGATTGCCGCTGCAGCGCAGGGGCTCACGCATCTCACGGTGGGTCAGGAAGTGGAGCTGTTGTATGCGGCGCCGGAAGAGCTTGCGAGCATTGCGGATCAGCGCACGGCGGCGCAACGCAACCTGGCCAGGCTTTCGGCCTTGTCGTTGGCTCCGCCGGGATTGCTCGTTGCGGCAGTGGCTGGTGGTGGTTCGTCCGTACGAACTGCTTTGCTCCCAAACGATCGCACCTCGGCCGTGGCCGTAGCGGACATTCCTGGGCTGGTCGTCTGGGCTTGGCAGCTCGCCACGCCGCTCGAAAATGTGGCGAAGGATCTCGCGGTCGTTCGCGGCATTCTTGGAGAAAAAGCGCGGGTGACGTTGGCGCGTTTGCCTGATGCACGAGTGTTGTCGGGGCCGCTGGCGGGTGAAGTGGGTCCACGGCTGGATGCCCCGGATTTTGGCGCGGCGATTTTCGCGGCTCTGGCCTTGCCTGCCGGAGCGCTGCTGGTGGCTCCCGATATCGACTGGGACAAGGAAGCCGACGGACTGGTGGTCGCGGCAGGATTCTCCACGCAACGTGGGGCGTAATCATCTTTGCGGGCTTGACGTGCACGCTCTTTGTTCCGATGTTGCAGCCAGTTTTGGCGTGCTTCGGGAGTCGTGACTTTGGTGAAGAAACCGGAAACTTTTGACATTGTGCTGGCAAAATCTCGAATGATTGCTCCAGCGGTCCGGGAGCTGGTGTTCGAGCGAGCGGACGAGGGCGTTTTCGATTTCGAGCCTGGGCAATGGATCAATCTCGTATTGCCATTGCTTTCGGGAGAGGTGCGTCGAGCGTATTCGATTGCGTCTGCGCCGGAAGGATCGAACCGGTTCGAGCTGGCGGTCACGCTGGTGGAGAATGGCCCAGGTTCTCGATATTTGCATAATATTACCGAAGGATCGGTCATTACGGCAATTGGCCCGCATGGATTGTTTACGCGGGCCGCAGATGATCCTCATCCTGCGTTATTCGTGGGAACGGGAACGGGCGTCACGCCGCTTCGTTCGATGTTGCGCGCGGCGCTTGCGTCGGGATCGAATGCACCGTTATGGCTGCTTTTTGGTGCGCGGTACGAACAAGATATTCTTTATCGTGACGAGTTGGCCGAGCTCGAGGCGCGTCATTCTCAACTCCGTCACTTGATCACGTTGTCTCGGCCGGGACAAACCTGGTCGGGATCGTCTGGGTATGTGCAAACGCACGTTCCAGCGTTGCTTCGCGAGCTGGAAATGGCGACTGGCGCATCGCCGCATGTGTTTGTGTGCGGGCTCGAGCGCATGGTGAAGAGTGTGCGTGAGTTGTGTCGTGGCGAGCTTGGAGTCGATCGCAAACGGGTGCACACCGAGCGGTACGACTGACTTAGAGGCGGCTTGCGTGTAAAAATAAGCACCGAGCACTTTTTGATGAATGTTAAGCACACTTCGAGCACCTAGAGCTATCGGGCTTGCTCCAGACTGGTTTTTCGGTGCGGCTGTGTCCCGCTCGAAAGGCAGAAAATTTCGAAGAAAATCGAACCCGTGTTTTCGTGACACGAGGGAGGTATGGTCATGCGGCTCTTTTTGTGGACTCAGGTGGCGGCGGTAGCTTTTCTGGTGAGTGCTTGTCCTGGAACACCGGCGACTGTTCCTGGGGGTGGCAACTGTGCACCGGGGCAGGACTGTTCGGGAACTGGAGGCGAAGCTGGAAGCACGAACAGCGGCGGCACGGGTGGTGAGGGCACTTCGAGTAATGGCGCCGGCGGCTCGGGTAATGGTGGAGTAGGCGGCGCGGGCAATGGTGGCGCCGGCAATGGTGGTAATGGCCAAGGTGGTAATGGCCAAGGTGGCTCGGGAGGCCCCGATCCTGTATATTGCGAAAAGCTCGCGAATGACATTACGGTCAGCCAGGAAGCGTCGCAGACGTGCAATCCTGAGATTCCGAAGGGACAATCGTGCAAGGACATCATTGAAGGGCTTTGTTGTCCGATTGCCGTCAATGATTTGAATACGCCCGAGGTGCAGGCTTACCTTGCAGCGCTCAAGGAGTATCAGCAAGCCGGCTGCGTAGCGGATTGTCCTCCCGATCCGTGTCCATCGATGCCCGGGGTAACTTGCATGTCGTTGGGGGCGCTGGGCACTTGCGTGTTGATCCCGTGACCGGGCAGACGACGGCAAAGCTCGTTGCTTTGGTATGTTCGGACAACTATGGGTTGGAAGGGGCGCTGAGCGCGATTGAATTGGGGTGAGGTGAATCCCCTCTCCACGCGGTGTGGAGAGGGGATTACCTTGATCAGGCCGCCTGGCGACGCCGGCGTATTGCCATCAGTGCGCCAATGAGAATCACGGCAGCGGGCGCTCCGCTGCCATTGTTATCGCCGACCGTGCGGCATCCGCAATTCTCGTCGGTGGGGGGTTCTTCGCGACCACCGCTGCCGGCACCACCTTCGCCAGCCATTCCGCCAACGCCGCCCATTCCACCGGCGCCGCCCATTCCACCAGCGCCGCCCGAGCCCATTGGCTCGTTCTTGCATTCGTAAGTGCAGCCATCGCCCGAGACGCCATTGGCGTCGTCGCATTCTTCCATGCCGCCCCAGACGTAGCCGTCGCCGCAGCTTGCTTTGAGGCATCCGCTGAGACACGCATCGAAGTTCGAGGCATTGCCGTCGTCGCATGCTTCGCCCGGTTGTACGACGCCGTCGCCGCACGTGGCGCTGGTGCACAGATTCGAGCAACCGTCTTCGTTGTTCATATTGCCGTCGTCGCAGGTTTCGACGCCGAACTCGACGTATCCATCGCCGCACGCCGAGTTCTTGCAGCCTTGCACGCAGCTATCCGAATTGGACGAATTGGAATCGTCGCAATCCTCGACGCCATCCTGGACGAATCCATCGCCGCAATCGGCATTTTTGCAATTCGTCGGGCACGCATCGGCGTCCGATGAATTGCCGTCGTCGCATTCTTCCACGCCCGCTCGTACGACGCCGTCGCCACACGAAGCGTTTTTGCACGTCGGCAGGCACGCATCGGTATTGACAGGGTTTCCGTCGTCGCATTCTTCGTTGGGTTGCACGACGCCGTCGCCGCAGCCTGGCAAGCTGCAATTGTTCTTGCAGGCGTCGCCATCGTTTTGGTTTGCATCGTCGCAGGCTTCGACGCCGCCTTGTACGTAACCATCGCCGCAGGACGCGCTCTTGCAACTCATGACGCAGCTATCCGTATTGGATGCATTGCCATCGTCGCATTGCTCGACGCCTTGGTAAACGATGCCGTCGCCACATGTTGCATTCTTGCAAGCATTGAGGCACGCGTCGCCATTGACTGCATTTCCGTCGTCGCAGTCTTCGACGCCCATTTGGATGAATCCGTCACCGCATGCCGCATTCTTGCAAGTTGCCGGGCATTGGTCGGTATTGGAAGCATTTCCGTCGTCGCATTCCTCGACACCCATTTGCAAGTAGCCGTCGCCGCACGATGCGGTATTGCACGTATTCAAGCACGCGTCGCCGTTGGTCATGTTTCCGTCGTCGCATTGCTCGACGCCGGCACGTACGACTCCGTCGCCGCAGCTCGCATTGTTGCAGGTATTGAGACACGCGTCGGTGTTGACCATGTTCCCGTCGTCGCATTGCTCCATGCCGGCATACACGACACCGTCACCGCACGACGCTGGGGCGCACGTATTGAGACACGCGTCGGAATTCACCGTATTGCCGTCGTCGCACATTTCGACGCCCGCTCGGATGAAGCCGTCACCGCAGGTTGCATTGGTGCAGGCATTCAAACACGCGTCGGTGTTGAGCATGTTCCCATCGTCGCATTGCTCGACACCCGCACGGACGAACCCGTCGCCGCACGCAGCGGGCATACACGTATTGAGGCACGCGTCGGTATTGGCCATATTGCCGTCGTCGCACATTTCGACGCCAGTGCGAATGTACCCGTCACCGCACGCGGCATTGAGACAGGTATTGAGACACGCGTCGGTATTCGATGCGTTTCCGTCGTCGCATTGCTCGGGGCCGTTCATCATCGAATCGCCGCAACGCGGACCCATGCCCGTGCAGTCGGCTTTGCAGAAGCCGTATTGGCCATTGCTCGCGCCATCGTCGCACGCTTCTCCGACGCTGATGACGCCGTCGCCACAGAACGAAGACGGAGCGTATTCGTACGCGCCGATGTCGAATTCGGCGCCATTGATTCCGTCGCCATTGATGGGTCGAGTTTTCCCATCACGATCGGTCGTCGGAGCGCCCAACGAAGTGCCCGTGTCAATGCAAATGCTGCCCATTTGCAATTTCAGATCCGTTGGAGCACTGACGTAGTTGGGGTTTTGCGAAATGCAGCCCGTTCCTTGGCTGACGTTGCTGTAGTTCGTGCCGTTGTTCCAAACGTCGCTGTACGTGACGTTGAATGTCGTCGAGCCACCGGAGACGCGGTAAACGCCGAGTGATTGGCTGGTGACGATCGAATTCTTCACGTTCATCGCAGCAATGGATCCAGTGGTC
>CAZETM010000150.1:9607-15540 GCA_964514885.1 uncultured Polyangium sp.
GCAACGTGCAGCCATTGACCGTGGGCGATGCCGTATTGGTCAAGTACATGCCGTACGTGCTGCCCAAAACGCTGACGTTGGCGAGCGTGGGCGTACCCGCGGTCAAGTAAATGCCCGTGATCGTGTTATCGATCGAAACGCCATTGACCGATAATACATTGCCCGGAGCGTCGCTGCGAATGGCCGCGCCGCTGCTTTGGATATTGACGTTATTCAATACCGCCGAGCTTGCCGCAGGGTCGACGACGACACCATACCAACTCGATACGCTCGAAGCGGAAGCTTTCAGCGTAACGGGGCTCATTGCCGTGCCGTTTGCATTGAGCGTTCCCCTGACGACCAGCTCGCCCCGAACTGCGTCCAAACCCGAGCCCATGATGTCCGAGCCTGCGGTGTAATTGAGCGTTACGCCGGGATCGATGGTGAGGGTGATGTTTTTACCGACGGTCAAGTCACCGGCGACAGCATATGGCGAGCCTGCCGTATTGAGCGTCGTATTCACCCACAATACGCCATAAAGACCCGGGGTGGGGTCATTGACGTAGGGCAATGGTCCGAGGTCCTGCATGGCGTCGCCAGCAAAACGCGACGGAGAATTAGACGTCAAGCGGAGGTTTGTCGGGGCATTGACGTAAAGCGGATTGGAAGCAAAGCAGCCTGTTCCTTGACTGACGTTGCTGTAGTTGGTGCCGTTGTTCCAAACGTTGCTGTAGGTGACGTTGACGGTGGTCGAGCCACCGGTGACGCGGTAAACGCCGAGTGCTTGGCTGGTGACGATCGAATTCTTCACGTTCATCGCAGCAATGGATCCAGTGGTCGACCCGGCCTGGATTCCAATGCCCGAGCTTCCATTGGCGTGAATCGTGCCATTGGTGATGTTGAACGTGCTGTTGCCACTTCCCGAGACGGATTGGTACACGCCAAAACTCGCCGCGCTCGTGCCCGTAATGGCGCAATTCGTCAGGTTCGTCGTGGTCGTCGTGGCGCTGACGGACTGGAAAACGCCTGCGTACGAATGATTGCGCAACGTGCAGCCATTGACCGTGGGCGATGCCGTATTGGTCAAGTACATGCCGTAAGCGCTGCCGAGGACGCTGAAATTGGTGAGCGTCGGCGTTCCAGCCGTGAGATACAGGCCCGTGTTGGTCGTCTCGATCGACACGTCATTGGCCGATAACACCATTCCCGGTGCGTCACTGCGAATGCCCGTACTCGAATGCTTGATGCTCGCATTGCTGATCGTCGCGGCCGTGCCGACGGCATCGACGACAATGCCGTACCACGTCGATACTGCCGAACCGTTCTGCGCCAAGAACTGCACGGGATTGACCGCCGTGCCATTCACGTTCAGCGTGCCCTTGACGATGATCTCGGTCCTGGCCGTATCGAGACCGGCGATCTGACTGTCGCCCCCTGGAAATTGCACAATCGTGCCGGCTTGGATCGTCAGCGTCCCGCCATTCAAAATCGTGACGTCACCTTGGACGATGTACGGGTTCCCCGCCGGAGTCCACGTCGCGTTGGCAATTGTGCCTCCTGGGATCACGATCGCACTCGCAACGCGCGGTAAGAAGGTCACGACGGCAAGCGCGAGCACGAGCACCATGAAGTGCACGACTCGCGTCATCGATCTGTTCGACATACGCACAGCCTCCGGGGCAATCTGCCCCGCTCCAATTCCTTTTGAGGGCAAAACATTCTGGGCACACGGGCAGCCACTCGCGTTTTTAATCACGCGTTCTCGTGCCCATGAACAAACATCTCGGGTGAAGTAGTGAGCCCACGCGGGCAAGGCTCGAAAGTACAGTCAAGCCGCGTCGATGCGTCAAGCGGCGGCATTGCAAACATGCCGCCGTGCGCTCGTGAATCTCAAGGTGGCGAGAAGACGCTGCCGTTCCAGCGCAAATTCACGGGTTTCCCCGACGAGGGAAGCTCGACGTCGCTCGTGACCAGCTTCGGAAGTTTGCCGTCACCGTCCGGCACGAGGACCGAAACCTGCACCTTCGTCGCTCTCGCGGGCGGCAAATCCTCCGGACGCGAAAGACGCAATCGAATCGGCGATTTCTCGCCCGCACCAAACTTCACCGTATACGCGCCAATGCCCGCTGCCGCGACGTCGACCTCGAACTCCTCGTCATCACGCAAAAGCTTCACGTCAATCGGAAGCGCTCCCGCGGGCGAACGAACCAGCACGACGACCGATTCAGCAGGGTAGGGCAGCTCGAGCGATGCGCGCGTCAACCGATCGAGGTTTGTCGGGTCAATCCCTTGTTGACCACGACCTTCAGCCAAAAGCACATGCGCAAGACGACCCGCGAGCTCGCCGAGTTTTGCATCGCCTGCACGACCACCCGTCTGCGCGACGCGCCCAAGCATACGATGCGCAATGTCGAGCCTTCCCGCTCCGGCATGTGCGAGCGCCAAACGAATGCTCGCCGCAGGTTCGTCCGGGATGAGCTCTTCGAGCACTGCATACGCGAGCGATGCGTCCTCGAAAAACTTTTCATTTCGCAAACGATCACCGAGGAATGCACGAGCCCACGGATCGCGTGGAGCCCGCTCACCAAGCTCGCCGAACGTTCGACGCGCTTCGACTTCATCACCAATTCGCAGAAGTGACGACGCCGCATCCGCGAGCAGCCCTGCATCCGCGAACGGATCGAGACGCACGCGACGAATCTCGTCCGCCAGCTCCGCCTTCATGTCGAGGCTTTCCATCAGCGCGAACATGCGCCGACGCAGACGCGCATCATGCGGCGCGATACCGAGGAATCGACGCACGACGCCGAGACGCGCCTTGTCGTCAGCGGCCGCGCGGTATTGTTTGCGAAACGTACCGACGGGGTATTTCTCTTCGCCGAGGAGCGCACTCTTGATCGCGATGAGTTCTTCAGGGCTTTGCGCTCGGCGAATGGCTTCACGTCGCAACAACGCAGCCGCATCACCTTCGCCAGCAATTTCGAGACGCGTGGCCACTGCCACTCGCGACAGGCCGTTGGACTCGTGAAGTAGAACCAATTCGAGCAGCGCGCGACGATCAGTCCACGTGGGCAATTCACACGATTGTTTTGCTTCGACGTAAACAACATCGGCCGACGAACGATCGAGCCGCTCGCGCCAAATACCTCGACGCAACGGAAGTGGAAGCACCGAGGTCGGCGAGCACTTGCGACCGCGAAGCGTGGGCAACGGCGGAGGCAAATCCAGAATTCGCGACACGTCGATCGTGACGTTCAGCGCACTGGCAGGAAAAACCATTCCGCGCACGACGACTTCGACACATCGAGCGAGCGCTGCGTCATCAGCTCCGGCAATGCCTTGGACTTTGACGTCTTCGGTGCGTCCTTCGCCGTCGATTTTGAAGCGCACATCGAGTTTGCCCGAAAGCTCGGGACGCAGTGCCGCACGTGAATCGCGACATGCGCGAACCGAAGGTCGTGCTTCGTCGAGCGCTCGGGCAGCGGCATCGGCAACGGCGGCTTTGTATGCCTTTTCGTCGTCGACATCGTCACCTGCTTCCGTCTCTTGCGGGACGTTCGTGAGCGTTCCGGCAGACGTGCGAGGTGTGGCGAATGCCGCGGAAAAACCCGACTCGGGACCCGCAGACAGATCAAGGATGCGCGTCTGCAAAAGGCTCGGTTGATAAACGCCTGCACTGCTGACGGTGAAACCTGTCCACGGTGTCAACAGTCCTGCACGCAACGCCACGTCCGTTGCTGCCTCGCGTCCTTTGCCTTTGAGCGCGATGTCTTCCACACGCGCGGCGGCCCATCTACGAGCGACATCGGATTCATTACGCGCTCGTTCGATCACGACGGCGCGCTTCTCTTCATGCTCGCCCTTTGCATCGCGATACCGAAGCGTGATCTCGCGCGGAGGCTCGCCCTTCACGCGACCCACGGCAAACACGGTTTCACCGGAATTGATGGCCCTGGGTGCACGCGGATAAATGCGATCGACCTCTGGGCCGAAGACAATTTCAACGTTCGCCACTGCCGGTTGCAAAGCTTGTGCAATCAGCTCGGTGGCTGCGCGGGATGCATCGAGCGTGTCCGCAATCTCGAGCAGCGGACCGGAACCTCGCACGAGACTCGCGAGCGCAAAACGATTCACCAGCGGACCGACGCCGACTGCACCAATTCGCGGCACACCACCTTTGCGTCGTGCAAGACGAGCATGGATGAGATCGATCGTTGGATCTCCAACGGTTGGCCACCCGTCGCCGACGTAGATCACCATGCCGGCCGGAGCATCCGCAGGAAGCGCATCCGCGCCTGCTTCGAGCGCTCGACCGAGATCCGTTCCACCACCCGGCGACAGTTTGGACAGTGCTTCCGTTATCGCTTTGCGACGTGCGACATCGACGGGGCCAAGCCCTGGTCCTACGGGACGAACCGTTTGATCCGCCGCGAGCACGATGGCGCGATCGCGTGTGCCGAGACCTGCGAGCACGGCTTCCACGAGCGCTCGTTCTGCATCGAAAAGCGCAGGCTCGACGCTCGCCGATGTGTCGAGCACGAGGGCCAACGTCACGCCATCGTTCTGCGCGACTTCCGGAACCTCCGTGCGTACGAGCACGGTGGATGCAGGATCTTCCGTGTCACCTTCGAACGGCGGAGCGACGAACAAACGCGCTGGGCTCGGTGACTTGTCGATCTCGACATCGACGACGAGATCCGCGGTCGGTCGATAATCGGGGCGACGCACTTCGACCGTGCTGCCCGTGACGCGTGCGCCAAGACCTGCACCGATCGATCGCGGGCTCGAGGATGTGGCATCCACGCGTGCGGAGAACTCGCCAATCATCGGCGGCGTCGAGTCCGACACCATCGGGTATCGGTACTGCACGACCCACGTTCCATCGCCTTTTTGACGTGGCGAAAGCCACTCGACGTAACGCACGATGACGCCTACCGAAGCGCCCGGGGCGATGCTCGGAATGCGTGCGCGAACCCAACCTTCACCGGCCCATTCGAGCAGCTCGGTGCTCGATGGCGCACCACCCGAGCCGCGTGAAGCGAGTGCAATGCGTCCTTCGCGTGGCGAGCCAGCACGTACGGAAGCGAAGCGTGAAACGATCGCGCCCGGAGGAATGGCCAAGCGGTAGTCGCCCGTGACCGTATCGCTGCCAGCGTTGAAGAACGTCGTGTGTACTTCGGTTTCCGCGACTTCACGCGCAACGATCGCATCGACGTCGTGAGCACGAATCGTGAGCGGCGAGCCGGCATCGCCAGGTTTTTCCGGACGCCCCCAAAGCTCACCGACAGCTCGACGCGGAGCACCTTTGGCACCCCACGGCGTTGCCATGCCGCCTGTCCAGTCGTCGTATCCACGCTCTGGAGCAATCGTGATGGTTTGTCCTTCGACACTCGCGGTTTCACCCGTACGCACGGTCTTTTCGGAACCATTTGCACGCACGGTGATTTCTTCCGTCGCGGCGTAAAGCTTTGCGCTCGAAGGTTTTGCTTTCGGCCTTTCGATGCCCGTGTTCGCACCGCTCACGATGGCGACGGCACCTCCCACGTTCACTTCGGTCCGTGCGCCGAGAGCGCCTTGGACGAAGATGCGTCCGAACTCCAGCTCGAGCCCCGTCGTCGTGAGCTTCAGGCTCGTGTCGCGATCGATCACGAGCGACGTGCCATCATCGAGTCGCAAGCGAGCACGACCATCGACATCTGTCGTGACCACGTCGCCCACGGACAAACGTCGCGTCTTGTGCACCGACGTGCCCGAGGTTTTGACGGACGAATGCACCGCTTGCACATCGGCCAGCGTGGCGACGAGCGGTTGCGTGGGTGTGCGTTCCCCTCGACCTCGCAACAGCAACACCGTCGCCACGATGACAAGCAACGAGCCGACGAGACCAAACACCGCGGGCGAGATCGATCGTCCTTCCGGCGGCAGCGAGTAGCGATTCGAGCGGTGATATTGCG
>CAZETM010000151.1:0-15508 GCA_964514885.1 uncultured Polyangium sp.
TCTTGTTGAGCAGGATTTCGACGGCAGATTGTCCAACTGCGGAAGTTGGGCTAGCGCATGAACAAGAAATCGATTCATGTGTTCACCAATCTCGCGCGGGTGCGAGCAACAACGCGTCTCGGGTCGTCGTTACCGTGGGTGCAGGCTCTGGAATGAAAGGTCGAGTCGCACGTTCGGCAATGATTTTCGGAGCCTCTTCTTTGGCCGCCATACTCAGGACCGGCTTCGGCGCAACAATACGCGTTCGTGTCGTCTTGCGACTGGCAGGCTCGTTCAATACGACTTCTGCGCGCACCGCTGCTTTTGGCAATTCGATGATTGCTGGCAAATCCGTCCGCGCCTCCGTCGCCATGATCGGTGCCTGCTGTCGTGACGCTGTCGCCTCGGCTCGGGCTGCTCGTTCGTACGCCACCCAAGTTCCAATTCCCGACGCAATCGCGATGCTCGACGCTACCGCTGCCAGCCAATACGCCGGAGCCGCACGCTTTGTCGGACGTCGACGCAACACTTGCAATGCGGCCATTACCTCGTCCGCCGAACCAAATCGGCAGATCCGATCCGGATGTACCATGCGATCGATGACCGCAACAAACGAGGCCGGCATTCCCTTGGCGAATCGATTGATCGACGGTGCAGTCTCTCGGCCATCGAGAATACGTTCGTCAAGGCCATTCGCCAGTTGTCCGGCTGGTAAACGCCCCGTCAAGCATTCATACAGCGTGGCGCCCAGTGCATACAGATCACTCTCGGACGACGCTGGTGCACCTGTCGCAATCGTCACCGGATCTACATATCCCAGCGTTCCCGATTGCAATGCGGCCACCCGGCCCGTGCTCTCCGGATCGTTCGATGGAGCCCACGTAGCCGTTGCGGAGAATTGCGTATTGGTCGACGCAATGCCGAAGTCAATGAGCTTGTACCCGTCCGCGGTCTCGACGATATTCGCGGGCTTCACATCGCGATGCACAAGGCCCGTCCGATGCACCGCCGCAAGTGCTGAAGCGAGCGCAAAGCCAAGCTCGACGACCTGCTCGACGCTCATCAATCCAGCGAGGGATAGCCGGGTCGCGAGGGATTGCCCAGCGACGTATTCCATTCCGAGCCCCATGACGTCGGCATCATCGTCGACGGCGAGCGAATAGAATCGCACGACATTGGGGTGTTCGACGCGGCAAAGCGCACGCGCCTCTTCGACGATCCGACGCGAAGCAATGCCATCGTCCGATAGAGCGAATATTTTAACCGCTGCCGGCCGCAAGGATTGCTGCTCGTATACCTCTTTCGCCAACCAAACCGGAGCAAAACCACCTCGACCGAGCTGACGGAGCAATACGAATGGACCAATTCGTCGCTGCGGCTCGGGCAAGGCGAGAAGGTTCGCGATGGAGGGGTGCAGGTCGAGCATGGGACGCAAAAGTGATGGGCACCGTTTCGTGGTAGATTTGGCGCGCTACGACACGACCGCTGCACCATCCACCAGGATTACGATGTGGGCCAACAAAACGGCGCGTTTTGGTCACGCCGGGAGCTCGGTTGACCTTTAGATGACGTTTCGGCCCTCCGATGCACGATCCCGACGCATTTGGATGACGCTCCGGTGCTCCGAAACACGACCCCGACGCGTTTGGATGACGCTCCGGTGCTCCGAAATGCGATCCAAACGTGTGTGGATCACGCTTCGGCACCTCCGAAACACGATCCTGACGCCGTTGGGTCACGTTTTGCAGCGCCGGTGCAAGACCTTCACGCTGGTGGATCCAATTCGCGATAACGCGAACGATCACATCGAGCGATCACATCGAGCGCGGCTTCAGGTGGGCTGCGTCCCGCATTCGATACGTCCCACCATCGGCACGATTCAAGTCCGCACGAATGGCATCGGCAATCTCGGGCGCCGTCGGACGCAGGGTGGGATCTTGAGCTAAACACCGCTCGAAGAATTCCGCCATCGTTTTGGACAACTTCGCCACTTTACGCAGCCCGGTGGGCAATTCGAGTGGGTTGCCACTAGCAACGATGTAGACAGGTGGCACGGGGTAAGGCCTTTGGCCGACCATAAGCTCGTACGCCATGATCCCCAAACTGAAGATATCCGAAGAAGGACGCCGCGCTTTTTCCTTACTCCCAAGCTCGGGCGCCATATAGGAAGGCGTTCCGACGAGGACGCCGGTGCTGGTCACGTTCATGTTCATGCCGCCAGGCTCGGATCGATTCGCCTTTTCACGTGCCGATTTCGGTTCGCTCGGCAATTTGTCGAAAATGGCGGTGCGCACTTCGTCATCACTCGAATCCATTGGCTCTCTGTTCGGCGGGGCAGGAGCGCCCATGGTCGCATCGTCGTCCACCGCCAATGTGGAAATTCCAAAATCGGCGAGCTTGACATCTGGATCTCCATCGTCGTTGACCGCGACGAGCACATTGGCTGGTTTCAAATCGCGATGCACAATGCCGCTCGCATGCACCGCAGCAAGCCCTTCTGCCATCTGTTGCAGCGCGAGCAAGTTCCAACGAAGATCCTGATTTCTGAATTTTTCGAGGGTTTTGCCTGCAAAGTATTCCATGACGAGATAGATGTGCCCCTCCGGCGTGACATCCACATCGAAAATGGACACGAGATTGGGATGATCGAGACGCGCGAGCAGATTGGCCTCGCGCATGAAGCGCACCAAAGCTGGTTTGTCCTTCGTCGTCGATAGTAGCTTGATGGCCAAATGTTTGCCATCAGCGGTGCGCTCGACATCGTACACGACACCCATTGCGCCTTCTCCAAGCTTGCGATCGACACGATATCGATCACCAATCATCGCACCATGTTTGAGTCGAGGTAGGGGAGCATTGACGCTATCGTCGAGCAACGCGGAAAGAAGCGTCATCGTACGCTCCTCGATTTTGCGGCGTAGCTCGTCGTTCAGGACCTGCACTTCGGAGTTTTTGGTTTCGAGCATTTTGATTTTCGCTCGAACATCCACGCGCATTGCATCGAGGGCGCTGCCGAGATCCGCCAGATCACTGTCTTTTTCCACGAGAATCGGAGTTTCGACGTCGCCTCGAGCCAACCGGGACGCGGCGTCGAGCAACGCGCCTTGCTGCTCGATTCTGTTCTTCTGGAGGGCCGTTTGAAGTTCCAAACGCACCGAGCGTGTCGACACGATGGTGATGGAAAGTTGTGTACCGAGACCAAGCAACACGGCGAGATCCGCGTCACTGAAAGGTCTTCGAGAATCGTCGGCCTCAAGGTAGACGACACCCACGAGTTCGTCGCGAATGAGCAGTGGAGCGGCCATTGCGGAGCGGCGCTTTCCGCGGTCTGAATTCGACGTAATCAACGGTTTTCGCTGCGTACGGACACGTTCCACGACGTCAGTGCGGAGCGAGAATCCATCGGTGCTCACGGAACTTTCCCTCGTATTCGCGGATGGCAAGGAAAGATCACGCATCGCCCGCAATTCGAGATCACCGGCGCGCGTTTGCCCTTCGGGCACACTGAGAAAAAGCAGCGCTCGTTTGGCCTTGAGCAGCCGGAGGAGTTCGTCGAGAGCAACCTGGGCCTGTTGTCCGGGCTCGAGCACACGTGCGGACGCCAAACTCAAGCCGAGTACGGTCGAATATTGACCGAGGCGCTCTTCGACTTCGAGAAAGCGCCTGGCGAGGATGAGACCCAGCGATAAGGTGAAGACGAAAATGCCGAGGTGTCCGACGGGTACATTGGCCCTGGAAAGAATGCCCATGGCACCGAGAATGTCGTATGCCCCGGCGATTGCGGCGACGACGAATCCGACGCCGAAGATCCGCGCTTCGAGCAGCCCAGCGAAGGCGCCACGCACGGTTTGAGCGGTCAATGAAAACGTGGTGAACAGAAGGAGTAATTGTGCGGGCAGGAGTGTCTTCAGGACCGGAACGAGACCCGTACCGACAGCGATTGCCGCTAGTGCGGTATATAAGAAAAAGGCCCTCTTGAGCCATTGGGTGATTCTCCAAGGGCCTTTGCCAAAGACGTGTTCGACATAAGCAGCAAGCAACCCGGACAACAAATAAAGCGAGAACAATTCGATGTGGAGCCAAGCGAACGGAGCATCGATGAGGAGCTGCCGCGTTGGGGAAACAGCCGTGAAATAGAGACCGATGGTTGTGGCGAGCAGGCTGTAGGTGAGATATCCGTGCTGCTTGCGGCGGGCCAGGAAGAGCAAGAAGACGAATAGGCCAATGGAGACCATGACGACGCCCAAAGCAAGCGTCGGCAGATCTCGACGGATCGCGTAGTTCATGATGGCCGCGCGGGCGCCTATGAGCGGTTCGCCGAAAAGTCCGATGTTGACGTGATCGGAATGAATGCGCAGGCTCAAGACTTTTCCTTGATAATCATTACCGATCGGAATGTAATGAGCTTTGTAACCAAGGAACTTGTAAGCGTTGTTGCCTTCGAACTCGCCAAAGCGATAAACGTATTGGCCGTCGAGGTATGCCTCGAAGATTTGGTCGACGCCGCGAAGATACAGGACGGGGTCTTGGGCGGGTTCTCCGACCAATCGCGTATGAACCCACAAATCTTTTTGGCCGTTGCGGTCCTTTGGAGACCCCATTGCCAACATGGGGCTCCAATCCGTCATGACGTCGGGCTTGGTCCAAGCGAACACGCCGTCGGAGGATTTGGGCGAATCGCCCCAGCGATAGAACCAATCGCTGCGATAGGGTGAAACCCCGCCGTCATTCGGAGCTGCCGGTTCATTGCACCCACATAACGAAGCAAGCATGAGCAGCGGGCCAAGCTTGCGCCAACGCCAGTGCAAGGAGAACGTCCCGTCGATCATCTTCGACCGCATACCATGAAACCAACGTGCAGCTCAACGGCCCATTTACGAATTCGTCACCATACCTCGGGGCGGATCCATTCGACGCGGCCGACGCACTGCGTAATGGCGCACGGAGGAATCGGTCCTGTTCAGTGACGAAGACCGTTCATTCAAGCAAAAAAGACGTGTATTCTCGGCCCATGTCCCAAGCATCTGGCCAAAACGCGGCAAAACGAGCGCGGCGCCTGGTTCGTCCCGAAGATCTTCTCGATGTGGCGCTTTGCCGCGAGGCGGACGATCGGCGACGAATGCATGCGCATTTGTCGCGGCCCAGCTTGTCCACCGCGGACAAACCAAAAAAATTCAAAGCAGCATTTCATCGCTCCGGAATATTGCGTTCGAACGACAACCCCTGTTAATGTGGTGGTCGGTCGACGCGTTCATAACTGCCAAACGTTGGTTTCCAGCGAAACCAGCGAATGATTTGGCATTGCATGAGATTCGCGAGCCATGAATGACCATCCATCGGAGCCCTCTGGTTTTCGGCCGCGTCCTGGTGACGAGCTTCGTGTGTTGCGGTGGCTTTGGAGCACGCGAGCACAAAAACGCCCCATGGCACCAACGAATAGACGCCGCCCGACGCTCAGCGACCTCGCCGGCGTCAACTTCGACCCGCACGACGCAAACGAAGCAATTGAATCTTTACGAGCCGTAACTGAGCATTTTTTGTCCATGAGGCCACGTCATCCACTGGGATACTTCCCAGACGTCTATGGTCGGGAAATGACGAAGCGCGCTCGTGCCGAATCTCTGCGCGAGGCTGGTCACGGAGGATATTTCCGAGGTTGTGAACGTGAGAATTTCGTCTTCATCGGCAAGTTCGCCGGTCTTTATTTGAAAGATTTGCGGGCATGGCTCGAAGCCAACGAAGGACACCAAGTGCGCACCGAATTTGCCGCGTGGCATTTGAGCTTCGAATATTGCCAATTCAATTACGAGCAGGGAACCAGCATTCCCCTCGTCGAGGCAGCGACCGGATTCATTCCACACATCATCAACGACCTGGGCAAAGCATTCGCCATGATGCGCAGCGATTTCCGAGCCGCGGGAATTCCCATCGACATGACGGCGCTACGCAACAGCCATTGGAACGTTTCCTATTTGCTGAACGATGCGTCGAGAAGCACGCTCGATCGATATGCCACGACGTACCATTGCCCACTGGCGCGTTTGATGTTTACGATGGGCGTCGAAAAGAGTTTTCCCCGCATCATTCTCTGGGCCTTGATGGGTCTGCGCGTCAAAGCTTGGTACGATTTTCTGACCTTGGATGCCGGCTGCCAAGCAACGTGTGACGCGAAAATGCGCGAGCTCGATCGAAAGTCCGAAATCATCACCAAGCTCATGCTCGTGGTCTTTGGTGATTACGACCCGAAACGCTGGGCGATGATCTTGCGTGGAGCCACCTTGGCTCAAGCGTTGCTCGATCGTTTCGCGTCGACGACGGATCTCGGGGCTCGTTATGGAATGCCTGCACCAGAAACGGCCGTAAACGAATGCGACGGCGCGTGGTGGGCTCCGCCGGCGTAACTGTTCGCGCCAATTGCGGACATAATCAAGTTCAGGGAAATTTCCAATCGTCGGACGTGGGAACCAGAGGCAATGATTTTCCACTATCATGCGCACGAATGGCATGGAGCAAATAGGATGGGAGCAATACGTGCCAAGACTCCTCCTTACCGACCAAGCCGCACCAGTGTCGCTTTTCTGGAGAATCGAGCGCTTCGGCCTGATCATCCCATATCTGTTTGAGCAACTCGAGACCAACGGATGGCAACTGATCCCGATCGACGAGCTCGCGTCCCGCTTTGAAATAGCAATACGCAACGAATCCGGCGCAACTGAAACGAATGTAAAGTGTCGTGTTTTTCTTGTCCTTCACATCTTGCCACGGGGGATGCACGATGTATTGCCTACGCCCTTTGGCACCTCGCACCAGCTCGATTGCGCACTGATTGATTAACTCACGCTCGTGTTCATTGAGATCCCGCAACCATCCAAGCACATCCACAGCGGTGCCGTCGCGAGTGAGCGGGGGATTCATTTGCATGACCACGGCTTCACAGCCTGCGCCGACGCCGAGTGGCGTATTCTCCGCAAGAAGCGCGACGTGTCGAACCGCAATGCGCAGAGTGTCGAATGAGCCAATGATCGAGCACGAGGTGGCCTTATGCTCTCCTGAGGTTTGAACGGGCATGACGACCTACCATAAGGGAAAGGAATGCTAAGAAGAGGTCCGCTCCTGGAGTTTAGCCACAGTCTGAGCAAGCATCATCTTAGCGTAAGGGACAGTGTTCGGAATCGTTACGGCATTCCACGATGAATCGGCGTCCTGAAGTTTGTCAAGGACATAAGTCAGCATCCATCGTTTGTTGAGGCTCACGAATTGATTCGTGAGGGCGGACAATTCAGGCACCATGAGCACGACGGCGGCGCAATAGGACGAAACAGCAATCGCGCGGTCGTCCGTCGTGGTGAGTTTTTCTTCGGACAATGCGGCATGCGCGATTTGAGTGACTCGCTGTCGTAATAGATCGAGCTTCTTCTCTTCGGCTGTAGAGGGCGGCATGCTGGTAAATGCATTGATGACGGCGAGCAAAATCGCGTGGACATGCGGCAATGGGTCCTGCGGACGGATCAATTCCACGAGCACTCCGACGTCGGCTTCGAAACGCAGGGTTGCATATCGCCAAATTGCAGCCCATAGCGGAGTATTTGCGCGAGCGTTCATTTCCTTGCCCGGCTCGTCCTTGGGAGCACCTTTGCCGTGGGCGTAAAGTCGGCGGGCATGCCCGATCAATGCTTTGGCCAAGTCCAAGCGCAGTTCGTGCGGCTCGACTTGCACACTATCGGTAACGAGCAGCAGCGCATCCCGAAACCGAGGCGAAAGGGCCGAGCTATTCAGCTCTTTGACGAGGTATTCAGGCATAGCGGGGTCTTCCCGCAAGACGAGCTCGTCGAGGGCTTGACAGCGGAGGTCGAATGGGGCGACATGGGAGCGCACCGTCCACCAGAGGTCGTCGGTTGGTGCGGATGTAGCCCATTGCTGAAATTTCGCCGGATCGAAACGCGGGGCAACGAGTTGCTGGCACCTGAAACGATCACGAATGGCACCCGCGGCAGAAAGTCCCGTATTACTCATTGCTTTTAATTTCCCGTGAGTATACGAGGACATTTGGCGCGCAAACTCAAAAACCCGTTCGATTGCCAACGCGTCTGACAAGTCACCATTAGCACTCAAGAAGGCTATGGTTTCGAGAATATCGGTTCCCTCTTGGAAACCAACGCTTTGAAGGTTCAATCGATGGCATTCGAGAAGCTCATCGACATCAACCGACGCGGAGTCGACGCGGCTCTTTGCGTCCCATGCCTTGTTATAGGCTAAAATTCTAGGATTGAATTGAATCTGACTCGTCCGCTCTTGAGTCTTCATTCTACACCCTACTGCTCGGCGGCAATAGTCCCCTCACGATTTGCGCAAACTCCGCTGGCGTAGTGGTAAGCTTCTCGTACGCGTAGGAGCCCTCGCGCGGAACGAAATACTCGTCGATCGTCTCGGTTCTGTTCGTCAAGAGAATGAACTTCGATTGAGGACGGAGGTCCGTAAGAACTGGATAGAGGAACCGTCCTGTGAACAATCCACCATCGGTATCCTTGTCCGCAAACTCCATTCCTGCCGGCATCGACATATCCCAAACGATAATGTCGGCGGCCAGGCGCCGCTCATCACGCAAATACCGAAGAGCTCCATCGACGGTATCTTCGCTATGAATGCTGACCCCCAACTCGCCCACCTTTTTCTTGTAAAGACGGGTGAGGCTATTGTCATCGTCGATAAACAAGACAGTGACGCTCATGAAACCCTCGGTCTGATTAGCGAACCGACAACTGCATCGGTATGGACAGAACGAAATCGGTGGGATTGTGGCACGACTTCAGGGTGATGTCACCCCCGAATTCTTGCGCGATCTGTCTCGATATCGCAAGACCCAGGCCCAGGCCCCCAGGGTCGTGCTTGATCGCTCTCGGCGTGCGAAATTGCCGCTCGAACAGCCGATCCTTGAACTTCTCTTCCACGCCAATCCCCCGATCCTGGAAATGCAGGTGGTATCCGTTTGTGTCAGACTCACCACGGACGACGATCTCTAGTTGATCCGGTAGCGAATACTTGATCGCATTCACCAATAAATTGAATATAATTCGCGCAAATTCCTCTTGTGGCAATAGAAACCGAGGTCTTTTGGAAATGTCCACCGTAATCGGCCTCGACGCGCCTCGATGCTTCCCCAACATGGGGCTCAGTCGCCGCTTCATGTTTTCCACAATTTCCTTGATGTCCGTTACGCGTGGCTCGCTCGTCGTCACCCGCGAACGCCCCCGCACTACATCCACTTGCTCGAGCAGACTTACCAGCACCGTGGAATAAAGCTGCAATTCTACGATCGTTGGATCCCCGGTTCCATGCGTTTCTTCCAAATCCAAGACACAATTGCGAATGATCGTGGCCGGCGTCTTCAGCTCATGGGAAATGACGGAAAGCATGCGTTTGCGCGCCTCTTGCATCTGCGCAAGCTCAACCAACAATGCGCACGCCCGGCCGAATTCAATGAGCACTTTCATGTCGAGCGCGCTGAACCCCGTCACGGCTGCATGACTCGGCACGCCAATCGTGCGGTTGACACACCGAATGAGCCCTATGGTGCGCCCATTTCGATCGAGCAATGGAATGGCTACCCACGTCTGGCGCGGATGCAGCGTATGCTCGGGATACCGACTCTGTACGCCGTCCTCCTGACGAATGTCGAAGCTCACCCGAGGCTTGCCGCTCTCCGCAACGACCCCGATGAAACTCTCCCCCAACTCGTATTTGCACTCATTGCGCATCAACTTGGAGTCCGACGACGAACAGGGTATCAACGTCCACCTTCGATCCTCGATACCTGTCCGTAATATCGTGCACGCTTCCATGCTGACGACCTGCTGAAGCTCTCGCCTAGCTTTCGTAAGCAATTCGCCGAGATCGGCAAATCCACCGACCCCCGCAGAAGCCGCATCCCGACGGAGACCATTTCGACTTGGCGCAAGCACTCTGTGCACGAGCGCAATCGCATCACGATCGGCCGCCAGCAAGAATTGGCGCCGACAAAGTGAGAGAAACTCGGCAATCGATTGCCAATGATCTCGTATGTCGAAAGTCAGTTTCCCTGATATGGGGATCAGCAGGGCGCTGTCGAACGGCTCGCTGTGCGACGGTGGCGGATCGTCTTCATTTCGCGTCCCTGGCAGAGGTAAGACGAGCGCGGAATCAATGGTGGTCGCTGCGTCGGAAAACAGCATTGAAAGCACCGAGCCAAAAATCTCTGGCGGAGCCTGCTGCGGCACTTCGCCTGGTCCTAGCCACAGCTTCCATGCCCACGACGGCATCTCTAGTACCAGCGGCGCACGCCTCGACACCTCTTCAGCAAATGCTGCATCGAGCCCAGACCAGGATCCCGAAGACAACCACACGTGACCAAGAAAAACCCGGCCGTGCTCTACTGAGCGCCACAACCACGCGCAAGCCCCGACTTCAAACAGTTGCGCAGCCGCTTTGCAGACAATCTCCGCTGTCCCTCGCAGCCCTTCCTCGGCACTTCCCACGGCCGTAAGCGCATTCGCTAGCCGCTCCATGAATCGACGTTTCGTCGCATCATGAAAAATGCCCTCCACCACTTCCCGCCCACCAGCAAGCTCGCCAATACGCCCGTCAATGGTCAACCAGCGCCGACCACCCGAATGCGTGGATACCAATACATTCACGCCAGTCGCAATTCGATCACGACGAAGCCTGTGCACCCAGGAAGCTCGTTCGTCCGGATGAGCCCACCAATGCACCCCGGGACGTGACGAAAGAATCGCCTCGGGCGGATCACCCAGCAACAACTGCTCAGTCCGACTACTGACTATGGGGCGCCCGTCATCCAGCACAGACATGAAATAGGCGTAACCTAAATCATCCAGCAGCCCGCGAAGATGAATCGCTGTCTCACCCGCGCTCAGCGCTTCCGCAGAACGTTGCCCTCGGTCGACAATCTTGTTCTGAAGCGCTTCGAGTATGCGGCGCGTCGTTTCCGAATCCGTCCAGGACGGCCATGACCCATCCGACGCCAACCAAACCACAGCCTCCGGGCTCAGCCGAGATATGTCTCCTACGATCGCCAGCGCACCGCATCCCCGCTCGGCGACTCGACCACCGATCACCGCGGCCTGACGCTCCAAATCATCGAGTCGCACAGGATCGACCTGAGCGTCTGCAAGGCCGAGATCAATGATCAACGTGGCGTTCGAATGGCCCTCGCCACAGGGAAACGCCGCCACTTCTTGCGCTATGGCTCGCGTCGCCTCGCACGACCATGCTGCACGGCTCGTCGCAACGGAGAACAACAGAACTGGCTGTGCATACATCATGAGCGCCGACACCCCTGCTTAGCTCGGATGCTTCCACAATTCATCGATGCAGGCAAGATTCTAGCTCAGAATTTCCCCGATATTCAATTCGAAAGCGGCAGACACCGCCGTCTACCATGCCGTTCACCGCCCAGGAAACAGCGCCTTACGAATCTCCATCTCCGGCACACCGAACATCGTTTCGAGCCGCGCCATCACGACGGCATTGATCCTGCCCGCACGCGGACGAGCCACTTCCATAACAAATTGTTCGTCCACGCCAAACCCGACCTCGGTCCCGGCCGTACGCGCAAGAAAAATTAATCTATCCGGGGACAACTCTTGTCGTTTGGCCGTGCGCAACTTAATCGATAATGCCACCCGGACCAGCGCGTGATACGCACTCATCCACGCCATCCAAGGCTCGATCGGCCCATCAACGCCGGCCGCTCGTAATGCTAGCAGCCGATTCTCCACGACCTCGAGCGGCAACGTGTCCAGCTCGCGCAGCACCCCGGGAAAACGCTCGGCCAATGCCTTGAATACGTGTTTTTCCGGCATGGGCTCGCCACGATCACGCGCCTGTCGTAGCGCCAAGATCTCCGCGTATTTGGATTCCAGCAGAGTTAGCTGGTCGCGCGTCGGCCCAGACGAACTCATAACCACCCAAATGGAAAACTCGTTACGTCCGATATGCTCCGCGCGGACAAACCAAGCGCTACCAAACGATCGAGACCCAACGCATTGCCCGCCGACGGCGGCATACCTTCTTCGAGCGCCGCGACAAACCGTTCGTCAATCGGATACACCGGTTTGCCTTGCGCCCTTCGATGTTCTTGATCCCGGACAAACCGCTGACGTTGTTCGACCGGATCGGTGAGCTCGCCAAATCCATTGCACACTTCGAGGCTACCCACGTACAACTCGAACCGCTCCGCCACTCGCGGATCGTCAGGCGACAAACGTGCAAGCGACGCAAACGGAGCGGGGTAGTCCGTGACAAACACCGGGCGACCGATGCGCGCGATCGCCGGTTCGACTTCTTCGACGAGCAACCGGAAAAACCGATCCTCGTCGTGCGTCGCCATGGCGATCGCTTCGTCCGCACTCACGCCAGCGTACCGGACAAACGCCTCCCCGACCGTGAAACGCTCGAACGGAACCGACAGATCGACGCGCACACCTTCTACTTCGACAAACGGTTTGTCCGCGAGCGTGGTGACGACCAAACGCACGAGTTCTTCGGTGTCGGCGATGACGGCGTCCATCGGAGCAAACGCGCGATACCACTCGAGCATCACGAACTCCGGGTTGTGTCGCCCGCCCACTTCACCTTGGCGGAAGCAGTGCGCGAGCTGATAACAGCGCGGAACACCACCCACGAGCAGCCGCTTCATCTGGTACTCGGGCGAGGTGATGAGCCACAGCGGCGAGTTTGCCACGCCAAACGCATCGAGGTGCAAGTCGAGGCCCGGGCAAGGAACCATCGACGGTGTATCAACCTCGACAAACCCACGGCGATCGAAAAAGGATCGCACGAGAGCAAACGCTCGCGCACGTTCAGCGAGAGTACGGCCAACGTTCCGGAGGACAAACCGTTCGGTTTCGCCTGAAGGAAGCTCGCTCGAAGCTCCGCGCGATACGTTGGGTTTGGCAGGAGAAAACCGTTCGATCAGGCGCGCTGCGACGAGTTTGTCTTGTACGAATGACCCTTCGACGACGACGAGATCCCCAGGCACTACGTCACCGTGAGCCAGCGACACCGCGACCTGGGCAAACGCATCGGCAACGATGATGTCGCCGTCTCGCACATCGATGACGCGACCCGCGACATGCACCGGGCCTGGTGCACCAGCGATCGCTTCGAGGTCACTTGGGGCAAATGGAAGCACTGCGAAGCTCGAACGCCGCGTCGTCACATGCCGCCTGAACCACCAGCACCGCCAGCGCCACCAACACCGCCAGCTCCACCAGCTCCGCCAGCGCCGCCTTGACCACCTTCGCCGCCGTTACCAGCTCCGCCGCTGCCTGTAGAGCCCGAACCGAGCGTGCCAGGAATGCACGCAGGATTGGTGCTGCCCGTGGGTTTGCAACAGATGTCGACGAGTGTGTCGAGCTCGGTCTTCGACACGCACACGAGGCCCTCTTCGCAGTCGGCGTTGACGTTGTCGACGCTGCACGCCTGGCCTTCTGCTTGGTTCGAACATGCAGCGATCGTCGTGGGCGCTGCACACAAGCCAAGAACGAAAATCGCCCACGCTGCTCGCGAAATCACGGTTGCTTTCTTGTCACTGTTCACGCGGATGGCTCCGACTTCTCGAGGTTTGCTTTGTTCTTCGCGTCGATCGCATCGACGAACAAGCTCAAATACTGACCAGCACTCCAGATGGAGAAGCCGAGCGAGGTGTATACGAGAAGTCTGCCGACATGCACGAGGTCGACTCGACCGAAATCGTACACGCCGATGGTGAAGGTGTACGGGTAGCCAACGATGAGACACGCGATGCCGATCATCTGCAGCGCGGTCTTCGTTTTGCCGTCGTTGCCTGCCGCAATCACGATGCCTTCGGTCGACGCGATCGAGCGCAAAGCGGTGATGGTGATCTCGCGCGAGATGAGCAGCACGACGGCCCACGCGTGGATGCGCCCCATGGGCACGAGCCACACGAGTGTGCCGGTGACGATGAGTTTGTCCGCGAGCGGATCGAGAAACTTGCCGAGCACGCTGACCAGGCCCTGACGACGCGCAAGCCATCCGTCGAGCATGTCGGTGATCGCTGCGAGAGCGTAGACCGCTGCAGCCCAAAAACAGTCCTTGGGACTGCCTCGATTGAGCAAGACGAGCACGACGGGGATCATGATGATCCGGGCGAACGTTAGGGCGTTCGGAAGGTTGCGCGCGTCTTCCCAGAGCGTCTTGCGCCGCGCAGCCTTGAGCTTGCGCACCGACACTCGGTCCGCTTTCGATGCGTTAACGGCCACGGCGCGAAGGGTACACGATGATCGCGCGGTGTGAAGGGAAGGCGTCCGAATCAGGGTTCGGCCGGAACGACAGAGCCAACGATCGCGAGCGCTTCTTCGAGAGAAAAGGCGCGTTCATAAAGGGCTCGACCGACGATCGCGCCGACAATGCCCGAGACAGACGCCAATGCACGCAGATGCTCGAGCGTCCCCACGCCACCAGAAGCAAGCACGGGAAAACCTCCCGACTCGGCCAACGCCGCAGTGGCGATCACGTTTGGCCCGGCTTGCGTGCCGTCACGATGAATGTCGGTGTAAAGAAGCGCGGCAATGGGACAACCCGCGAGATCACGCGCGACGTCGAGCGCAGTTCGATTCGACGTTTCGAGCCACCCTTCGATCGCTACGCGACCATCTTTCGCATCGAGCGCGACGACGACTCGATCGGGATGTGCGTGCGCGAGTGTGCGCACCATGTCGAGGTCGCGAATGGCCGCGGTTCCAAGCACGACGCGCTCCGCACCAAGCGCGAGATACGCCTCGGCAGCATCGGCCGAACGAACCCCTCCGCCCACTTGAACACCAGGACCAAATGCTTCGACGACAGCACGCACGAGCGCCGCTTGCACCGGCTTTCCTTCGCGTGCTCCCTCCAAGTCGACGACGTGCAGATACCTGACTTTGCCACGCAAGCTTCGGGCAAACGCAGGAGGATCATCGTGATACGCAGTGACCGCGTCGTAGCGGCCTTGGTGCAAACGTACGGCCTTGCCTTGGTAGAGATCGATGGCGGGAAGGATGTGCATGTCGGCCCGATGTTGGCGTTTGTGGAAGTGCCTTGGGGCTACCTTAGTACGAACGTTGTGGCTAGGCTGCGCGCATGCGCGCGAGCATCGCTGCGACGTTGGGCGAGGTGTTTTGGAATGATCTGTCGGCGCATGCCGCACGTGACGCAGTGATCATCGTCGCCAACGATCTCGACTTGATCGACGTGGGCATGGCGCTCGGAACGAACGACGCGAAAGCCGTCGAGAGATGGATACAAGCAGGCCAGCTCGAGAAGCCGTCCGCGGAAGATCTTTCGCGATGGTCGCTCGCGATGAGCTTGCGGTTTCGGTCGGTCGTGGTGCAGCCGTTTGTCCTGATCTACCGGCCAGAGCTTCCGATGCCGTCCTAACGATCGGGACAAACCCGCGTTTACATCCCGCCAGAGCCACCTGCGCCACCTGCGCCACCTGCGCCACCTGCACCGCCAGCGCCCCCTGCGCCGC
>CAZETM010000152.1:0-15481 GCA_964514885.1 uncultured Polyangium sp.
CCTCTGGGCGTGAAGGGCGCGAAGGTCGGGAGCGAATGTCGACGGTGCCTCCGCAGCCGCCTAGCGAGCGCATCTCGCAGCTTCCCAATTCTGAAGACCGGCCATCATCGCTTCCGATTCCTCCACCGGCGAGAGCCCCGCGGACCTGAGTTGTGGCTGCTCTCGGTGCCATGAAGATCGCGGCGACAGGGATCACGAGCAGTGTCGGCAGGCGCCTGTGTGAAATCGCCCGGGCGCGCGGCGATGAAGTCACTGGGCTCGTACGTGATCCGACGCGCCTGGATGCCAAGAGCCTCGAGCGGCTTGGCGTGCGGATCGTGGCAGGGGACGTGTGCGACGCACGAGCGTTGGCGGATGTCGCGCGTGGAGCGGACGTGTTCATTCATGCGGCTGCGCTCGTGGGGGACGGTGCAGGGCTGGCTGAAATGGAGCGAGTCAACGTCACGGGTACGCGGATGGCCGTTGAAGCGGCTGCGGAGGCGCGGGTTCCGCACTTCGTGCACATCTCGTCGTCGGCGGTGTATGGGCGTCCGGATCAAGGACGCGTGACGGAAGCGTGGCCGACGAGGCTCATTGGTACGCCCTACGAAGACACGAAGGCGCAGGCAGAACGAATTGCATTCGAGCGTGGTCGAGCGCTGGGTTTGTCCGTGGTGGCCATTCGTCCGCCGATCATTTACGGCCCGTACGATCGAAACTTCATGCCGCGCGCTCTGCAAACTTTGAAACGGCGAATGGCGGTGTTGATCGATGGGGGCAAAGCGCCATTGAATTTGGTGTGGGTCGATCACGTGATTGACGTCACGCTTGCCGCGGCGGCTCGGCGTGATCTTGCCGGAGAATCATTCAATGTAATGGACGAGATGGAAAAACGTCCTCCGAGCGTGCGGGAGGTATTCGAGACGATTGCGCGTGCGGCGAATTTGCCGATGCCGCGAATTCAGTTACCGTATGCGGCGGCCATGGCTTTGGCGAAAACGCTCGAACTGGGGTTTTCCGCGGCGGGAGCCAAAAAGACGCCGCCGCTGACTCCGTTTGTCGTAAAAATTCTGACCCGGGACGTGATTTATGATGCGTCCAAGGCTGCCCAAGAATTGGGTTTTACGCCCCGAACCTCATCGCTCGAGGGCGTAGCTCGGTTTGCTGCGCTGTTTTCGGGCCAGGCGAGCCCTCACGAGCATTCGTAAAGTCTTCTTTATTTGGTTTCCGGTGGCGTATCGGTATCGACATCCGTGAGGCGCACCGGCAACAGCCGCAGAAGTGGCAATGCAAATACGATTTCGACGAGCGTGATGGCGATGCCCCAAGCCGTCGTGCATGCAGCAATCGCGGCCAATCGATCGGCCGAAGTCTCATGCGGCGCGTATTGCTCGAAAAACGTCGCAGCGAGAACGTCGCGCGTTCCGAATCCTTGCGGAGTGAGCGGTAGGGTCACGGCCACCATGAGAATCGGCACGTAGGTGAATGCTGCGCCGACCGGAACGCGAACCTCGAAAAACCAGAATGGCAACCACGTGCCCAAAAAGAGGACCGTCAAATGCGGCAAACGGGCCACGAGCGCACGCAAATGACCCACCACGCCCGCCTCGAAAAGCGGCGCCAATAGGCGCATACGCAATAGTGGCGCGGGACGCAGAGCCAATATGGCCAGGTACACGAGCCCCGAGCCGAGCGGTATGGCCAGCCAAACCAAGGGTTTGCCCAGCACGAGAATGCCCACGCAGGCCAGGCCCAGCAAGCAGCCCATCCATGAGGCATAAACGAGCAATGTTGCCCCAGCGACGCGAGCAAGTGGCGCGCCGTGAATACGCGAAAGAGCCAGCGTAATGAATGCCTGTCCAACGTGATGGTTCAGAATCGAAGGCAAATACGACGCCCCGCGAAGAATGAAAAAGTCGCGAAATCGAATTTTGGCCACTGAATTGCGATAAATGAGCACCGTGGCCAGGCTGTCCGCTGCACAAAGTGCAACGACGAAGAGAGCGGCCGCCGGAAAAAAAGCCGGTGACGACACATGCTTCAGGTGTCGCAGGAAAGCGTGAAAATCGAGCCGAGAAAGCACGAAGCCAATGAGCGTGAGCGCCACGACGAACGGCAGTACGGCGCGCCAAACCGAACGCCGTTTGCGGTGAGCAGGGGCAGTGCCCGCAGAAGATGATGAAGTCGCTTCGGCCATCGCGCGGGGACCGTAGCAGAAATGCCCGCCAAGGGAATTGCGCGGTTTGCAGTCACTTCATCGAACGCTTCTCGCACTGCAGTAGCCGGGCGGTTGGCGCCGTGAGGAGCACTTCGCAATGCGCTAGCTCGTCATGAACTTCCGCCAAGACAAACGCGTCACGTTCGATGACGAGGGCTGGTGCTTGTTCGAGCGCTGCGCGAAGTGCGGTCCTCGCTTCCTCGCCTGAGCCCTCGCTGAGCGCATGCACGCGTGCGAGCGGTAGAACACGCCGACCAGATTTGGCGAAGACAAACTCGCCTGAGCGTTCTTCGTCGGGCCAAACGACTCTGCCGCCCGCAGCTCGCTGAAGGTAATACGCCAAGAGAGTCGCGTCGTAGTGAGCCACGACGATGATGCGCTCTTCGGATCGTTGCAGCACAAACGATGCGAAACGCGGCATGAAAGCGTCCGTGTCGGGCATGTACGAAACGCCTGCTCCCGACTGCGAAGTCCGCACGTGTAGGAGCAGGGACAACAGGCACGCGAACGTCCAAGCTGGTGCGGCTTTGCTTCGTTGCGGAGCGGCGAACGCGATCGCAAGCGGCAAGCAGGCAACCACAGCGGTCAGGTAATAAGGCTGCACGCGTGCCACTTTCGAGACGAGCGCGATGCCCAACGCCGTCGTGATTGTCACGCCAAACGCTACAGCCGGCGCAATGTTACGGCGCCGAACCATCGCCACGAGCGCGACAATGGTTGCAACACAAACAGTTGCTGCTCCAACGGATGAGACTGCTTGCGTTACGAGATCGTACAGCGTTTCCATCGGTGAACGATCACCCCAGGCGAGCGTGGGAAAACTCGCCGCGACCGTGCGTGCACCATGATCACGAACGAGGGTCACTGCACCGAGCACGAAGGCGGGTGCTGCTGCGATAGCTCCCATTCCAAACGCGACGATCACTTCTTTGCGCAGTCGTCGTGCAACAGCGAGCGGCACGACGATGCCGACGAGCACCAGGGGCGCCAGGTAGTAGGTCCAAGCGAGCAGTGCCGTCACGACCGCGAGCCATCGCTGCAAACTTCTCGATGGAATTCGAGTCAGCCTGAGCGTCAGCGCGATCGTTGCCACCACAAGCAACGAGAACAGCGGGATCTCACTCACCTCGCGGGACCGTGTCACCAACTCGGGACTGAGCGTTACCAGCAGGCCACACAGCGCGCCTGCCGCACCTGCTCGTCCGCGAACGAGGCGGTTTGCCCATACGATCGCTGGCCCGCATAACGCCCCACAAATTGCAGCAGGAGCCCTGGCGATGGCTTCTGTTTGTCCAAGCAAACCCACCGCGTGGAGCACGACGAACCACAGAGGCGGATGTCGATCTTCGAGTCCTTTGCCGGTCAGAATTTCACCGAGCGGAAGCTGACCGGTGAACAGCCGCTGCACGTCTTGATCATGCGTGAACGGCACATCGAGATGCGGCAGACGCAGGGCGAGCCCCAGGACCAAGAGCAAGCTCGCGGCGTACGCATCTCCCACGGGACGCATGGACGAGACAAACCCAAGTGCGAGCGCGAGAAGCAACGCGACGACCATGCCCCGCGCTCCGCTTGCATGTTCGAGCGATCGAGTGATCCATGGCGAAGATGGCTCGGCGCCGAGGGGTATCGTCGACACGGGACCAAGTCCTCTATCGTTTGACCTCAAATGATTCGCGATCGTCTCCGTGACGGCTTCGAGATCTTCCGCAGGCGCCGAGGATCGTGGCGTTTCGTAAGCCACTCCAAAGCTCGTCGTTTCCCGGATGCCTGGCCATTGCCCTTTGTCGACGATGTGCACCTCGATGCGGCCATGCGTTCCGAGCGTTTTGTCATCACGTCGGGCTGTGAAGATGACGTCTCGTTCTTCGCCTCGACGGGGTGACGACAGGTAGTAGCCACGCGTGATGTGTCCGCCTGGCAAAAGCGGCAGCATCAGCTCTTCCCAGGTCGAGACGCGAGCAGTCGCGGGACCTGGCCAGAGCACCAGTCCTGCGCTGAGGAGCGACAGCACAGCGACGAGCGCACGGAGCCAACTTGGCCAAGCCGAGACATTCACAAGTTGGACGTTACCGAGGCCGTGGAAAGGTTGGCAGTCGCGTGTCGTTGGGCGGGGATGCAAATGGCGCAAATCATCTGCGCTCAGGCTCAAAAGCGCAGTAGCTCATGCAAAGCCGCAGCCTATACTTCGCGCGGTGTCGACAGTTCCTTCCCCCGATGACCTGCTCCTCGAGAGCGGTGGACGCGATAAGCGAGAAAAGATGCCCGGTGACGATGACGGCCCGTCCGCGGTCGCCATCGCGCGCGCGCGAAAGCGCATTCAAGTTCGACGTTTCGCGGGGCCGGCGCACTACACCGAACACCTCTCGCATCTACGCATCGCTCACCTCACGGATCTGCACATCGGGCGCGTGACGCCGTGGGCCATTCAGCTCGCCGCGGTCGACTTGACGAACGACGAAAAGCCCGACCTCGTGCTGCTCACTGGTGACTTCGTTTGTCACAGCCAGCGTTATCTCGACCGTCTCGAGTACTTGGTGTCGCGGTTCGAAGCGCCTGTGATGGCCGTGCTTGGCAACCACGATTATTGGTCCGGTGCGGATGAAGTTCGGCTGGCACTTCGTCGTGGTGGAGCCGAGGTGCTCGACAACCGTCACACGATGATCGGTCTTCGCCATCAGATGTTGCAGGTCGTGGGTCTCGATGACGCGTACACGGGGCATGCGCGTCGTGACGAAGCGCTCAAGGGACTGCGCCTCGATGTACCTACGATCGGGATGTCGCACATCGCGGAAGAAGCGGATGCGCTTTGGTTACGCGGCGTTCCCTTCGTATTGTCCGGACACACCCATGCTGGTCAGATCACGCTGGCTCGTCTGCACGAACTCGCGCTCGGAAAACTTGCTGGGCACAAGTACGTGCATGGGTTGTACGGGAGTCGTCGCAACGGCGGTGATCATGCTGGCGCGGTGTATGTGGGCGCGGGGATCGGAGCATCGGTGATGCCGCTGCGGCTCGGTGAACGAGGTCAGCGGGAGGTAGCGATTTTCGAGCTTGGGTACGAGCCCGGAACGATCGACGAGCACCACACCGAACAAGCTCCGTTGCCGGGACGTCCGCCGTCGGCGCGAGTGATGGCGAAGCGTGCGGCGGCGGTGATCGAAAAGCGCGAAAAACGCGAGCGAAAGAGCGGTCGCTGAGGTTGAGTTTGTCGTGACTAACGGCGCTCGACAGGAGGCCGTTGGGCCTCAAACTTTCCGTGGACAAACCTGAGTACGTCGTCGCGATGTTGTTGCACGTCGAGTTCGTGGTGGAAGATCGCTTCGACGGTCATGTCGGAACCGATGACGAAGGTGTAACGCCTGGCCAAGCCGACGATGGGCCAGAGCACGCCGTAGGCGCGAGCGATGCGTTTGTCTGGGTCTGCGATCAGCGGGAAGGGCACGTTCAGCTCGCCAGCGAAGCGGCACTGCGTGTCGAGTTCATCGGTGCTCACTCCGACGATATTTGCGCCGGCGAGAAGGATTTCGTTGAAGTTGTCGCTGAACGTTCGAGTCTCCATCGTGCAGTGCGGAGTGAACGCTTTGGGGAAGAAGTACACGACAGTGCACAGCCCGCCTGCCTCGGAGAGGACGAACGGAGTACCCAGGTTTGTCTGGGCGGATATTTCGGGTGCGCGATCACCGACCTTCAGCGAACTCATCTTGATGCGGCCTTCATGGTAGCTGCGGGGATGGATGGCGTCAGGACTGAGTTGACCAGGCGGGAGAGCATGCGGGCCTGCCTTCGAGATGGGAAACCGTGACCGTTCGTGCCCTTAGAGGCTCGCGTTCACTCGCGTGGTTCGCTACCATAATCGCACCCGTGTTCCGACGAACTGCCCGGGCAAGCTTTGAGAGTGTGGCGGTCAAGGATGACCGTCCGTGTCTTATCGCGGGATGCGGTTATAAACGTTTCGTGCCCGGACAAGCCTGCCGTGCGCCGTGTGGCGCCGAGTAGGGTAGGGAGAAGCCTTCGATGAAGCGAATCTCTTGGCTCTTGATCGTTCCGCTTGTGCTTGCTGCCACCATGTCCGCGCCCGTGGCGTGTGTCGAGTTCGATACGTACAGCTTGGTCCCAGGCCAAGGGGGCGCGGGCGGCACGGGGAGCACGAGTAGCACGGGTGGCATGGGTGGCACCGGTGGCGACACGACGAGTTCGACCGGCAGCATGGGTGGAGGAGGTACAGGTGGCGCGCCCGACTGCACCATTGATGACGACTGTCCCATTATCGAGTGCACCACGGCAGTCAGTTGTGTCGCGGGGGCGTGCAAATGGACGCCTACGCCGAACGGTGAGTTGGCCAATTCGCAATTGTACGGCGATTGCCTGGATCGCGTATGCGATGCGGAGGGCAACGTCAGCGAGACACCTGGCGACATGATTAAAGACGCGTACGACTGGGGCCCTGAGAATCCTTGTTATGCCAAGGCATGCAATGGCTTCAACAGCTCGCCACCCAAAGACGGCGTGACGTGTACGACGTCGTGGGGCAATGCAAACGGCAAGTGCAATGCATTGAAGTGTGGCGAATGCGTCGATGATGCGGGATGCGGCATGATGGAGATTTGCCGTGAAGGCCGCTGCATCGCATCAACATGCGAGGGCGGAGTCAAAGACGGCACGGAGTCCGCTGTCGATTGCGGTGGAGCGGACTGTTTGCCTTGCACGGCCGGCAAGGACTGTATCGCCGACACCGACTGCGATTGGAAATGCGATACGGCAGCAATGCCGCCTAAGTGCATTGCCCCGACCTGTTCCGATGGCATCAAGAATGGTGATGAAACGGATGTCGATTGTGGTGGCGCCGCTGTCTGCGGAAAAGAGAATCCGCCTAAGAAATGCGCCGCGCCGCTGAAGTGTCTGTATCCGACCGATTGCGAAAGCGGCGTGTGCAAGGCCGGCGTTTGCCAGGCGCGTTCGTGCGTGGACTACACGCAAAATGGCGACGAGACCGGAATCGATTGCGGCGGTACTTGCCCGCCGTGCTCCCCGTAATTGATTCCATACAGTCCGGTTGCGTTTCGGGTTATCATCTCATGAACAGAGGCTGAGAGGGTGTTTATCAGGCGTCGCGAGCGAATCGGGGCTAGGGAGGCCGATGCGAAGCGTACTTCAGTACGCTGAGTGAGGCTGACCGACGCACCGGTTCGCGCAGCAGCCTGATAAACACCCTCTGAGGCCTCTTTCGTACCTGACGGGGCGGCGCGCTCATCGAGCATCAGCGCCGCTCCGAGCAGGAAAACATCGGTATATCCCCATGTCACCGCTGAAGTCGCGGTTAGGGAGGAATGCTTGCCCATGAAGATCGAACGAGCTTGGTTTTTCGCTGCATGCGTCGGGATCGCTGCAATCCAGTTCATTGGCTGTGAAGGTGGCACGAGCACCACATCGACGCCTTCGACCAGTGCTTCGTCAAGCAACGGTAATACTGGAGGAGGCGGAACAGGCGGAGTCGGAGGAGTTGGCGGAACCGGAGGTAGCAGTAGCAGCGGTATACCGCCGGAATGCTCGGCCAATACCGATTGCATGAATAACGGCCCTGCGGACTTCTGTGGAGAGCCGCAATGCATGAATGGCAAGTGCATCCGCAAAGGCTTGCAGGCGCCCGGTACCCCACTGCCTTCGCAAACGTACGGCGATTGCGTCGAAAGGCAATGCGATCCCAAATTCAACATTGCTGACGTACCGCTCGATACCGATTTCTACGATGATGCCAACGACTGCACGGAAGACAAGTGCACCGAGGGTGTTCTGTCGAATATGCCCATAACGGTTGGCACCCTCTGCAATGGCCAGGCCGGCGTCTGCTCGGATACCGCCGCTTGCGTGCAATGTTTCGACGGCCAACAAGGCTGCGGCGCGCAGACGTGTGTCATGAACAAGTGTGTGCCCTCGACCTGCATGAACGGCATGAAGAATGCCGGCGAAGGCGATGTCGATTGCGGAGGCAATTGCGTACCCTGTGCTGACGGTAAAACCTGCACCAATGGCGGACAATGCGCCACCGGCGTCTGCATGGGTGGCATGTGTGCGGCTCCGAGTTGCAGCGATGGCGCCAAAAATGGAAACGAAACGGGATTCGATTGCGGCGGTCTCGATTGCTCGAAATGCCCCACCGACGAAAGCTGCAAAGTCACCACGGATTGCCAGAGCGGCGTGTGCATTGCAGGATTCTGCGTCGAACCGAAATGCAACGACGCCGTCCAAAACGGTGACGAGGCTGGTATCGATTGCGGCGGCATTTGCGACAGTCCGTGCCCCTGAATTCCACCAATGCCCGCTTTCCCGCCCATCCCCGCTGATTGCCTCACCTGCGGCACCTGCTGCTTCTCCACCTTACCCGAATACATTCGCGTCTTCGGTATCGATTACGATCGCATGAACGACGAAGCGCGGGCTCTCACGCATTTCGTCGGCAATCGTTGCTACATGCGAATCGAGGACGGCCATTGCGCCGCCTTGATCATCGAGCCAGAAGGGCGCTTCGTCTGTAGCATCTACCCCATGCGCTCAGACGTGTGCCGCTCACTCGAGCGCGGCACCGGAGCTTGTGCCGGCGAGCTGCTGGAAAAACGCGAGCGACCTCTGCTCGCCGTGCAAGCTTTGCTGCGTAACAAGCGCTAACGCGAATTCAGGGCGAAGGCGCCGCATCCACTTCCACGCCACCATCTACATTCGAACCTGCTGGCCGCCGCTCGATGTGCATCGTGACGTCCACCAAAACAGTTTGTCCAGGCGTAACACGAATCTCCCGCTTCTCGTCCGGAGCATTCGGGTGTTTGAGCGTCACGTAATGCGTTCCAGCCGTGACTGCAATCGCCCGGGCAATCGGTGTTACGTCCACCGTTTTCCCATCGACCACGACCTCGGCCCATGGCCGCGCCAATACCCGCAAATACCCTCGATCGACACCACTGACGCTTTCTTCGGACAGCAGCACGACTCCTGTTTCGCGAATGAATCCTTCAATCACGACCGCGCCCGTTACCACCAGCCCGAATAAAGCCAATAGTTGCCACCCGAGCATTCGCAATGGGAATGTCGACGTCGCCTTTTGGGGCTTGCGCCGGACCTTGTCCTCCACGAGCACTTCGCCCAAACCCGCCCGCGCAAGTGCTCGCGTCACGAGCACCGGTACGGATAACGTCGATAACCCATCGAGCGCTTCTTCGAGCGCGGACGCTACCGCCGCACCATCTTCGTACCGCTCTTCCGGGCGTTTGGCGAGGCAACGCATAACAATGCGCAAAAGCGATTCGGGAGCTTGGATACCGTGTTTCGATAGCGGCGTTGGCTCTTCGCTTCGAATTCGACGAGCCAAATCGAGCACTGTTGGTTTTCCCGCGTCCCAGGGCCCTGTGCCGCAAAGCATTTCATAAAACACGACGCCCAGGGAAAACACATCCGATTGCGCCGTCGCCGGATCCCCCATGATGACCTCCGGCGCCGCGTGACGAGGTCCATGAATCGACTCGCTCACTTCAAAATTCGATGGAGACACTTTCCCGTCGAAATCCCCGGCTGCGCTGAAATCGACCAGCACGACGCGTCCGTCGGGTGAAACCACGATTCCTTGTGGCTCGACATTTCGGTGCACGAAACGCCGTATGTGCGTATGTCCCAGGCCCAACGCGATTTCGAGCGTTATCGCAGCCGCGCTCGCCGGCTCGAGCGTCCCCGCTTTTTCCATAACCGTGGCAAGCGACGGGCCTTCCACATTCTCGAGCGCCATCCAGGCGGATTCTGAATCCGAAGACACGTCGAGCAGGCGTACAATGGCTGGATGCCCCAGCTTGCTCAGAATCTTTGCTTCGCGATCCAGGGCCGCTGCGAGCGGCGAGCCTTTGACCAGGCTGTCTTTCAACGTTTTCAGCAAAACGGTGCGCCCGAGCTTTTCATGCTCGGCGCGATAAAGCGTCGTAATGGCTCCTTCGGCCAGTTTCTGAGTGATTCGATAAGGACCTGCGTGCGTCGGCACAAGCGGCCCCTATCGTGGCGTACGCAGCGACTTGCCCGTCATCAGCTCGGGTTTGGGTATCCCCAGCACATCGAGCACCGTGGGAGCGACATCCGCAAGGGTTCCCGTCGCAAGCGTCGCACCTTCGTCGTGCGGGTTTGCATAGACAAACGGCGTGGGGTTTGTCGTGTGCAAACCGCGCGGCTTGCCATCGGCGGTGACCATGTCTTCCGCGGAGCCATGTGTGCCCACGACGAACAAGACTCCTCCGGCTGATTCCGTCGCCGCCGCGATGGCGCCGATCGCCGTGTCGATCGCCTCGACTGCCGCGATCGCCTCGTCGAGATTTCCTCGTCGCGCCGCTCGATCCGCACCGCCGAAATTCACCACCACGTACGATGATTGGCCTTCGCCCAAAGCCTTTTCCGCGGCTGCTGCTTGGTGTCCTTCGGACACGATCGCGATCGCATCGCGAGTCGTTTGACCTCCATCGAAAAAGCGCGACACGTGCATCGCTCGCTCGCTGGTCGCGATGCGTAGCCCGGACAAACCCGCCTGCGCGAGAGATTCTCCAAGCGTTTCCGTTATGTTTTGCGATGGAAACGCAGGTAGTACGTGCTCCAACGAATTGCCGGTGTCCGTCAGCGAGAGCAGTCCAAATTCGTCGAAGGCTCGTACGGGCTTGCCCCGTTCGGTGAGCAGCTCGATCACGTCATCCGGGACGTTTTGCCTGACGAACATCGACGCGAGCTGCTTCGCTCGGTCTGGCCGGACAAACAAGAACATGCCCGCTTCTTCGCCGATCCATTGCCACACGAGTTTGTCGGAGTTGTTGAAGTCCGCCATGTAGTCGCCACGGATGCCTTCGTACTCGCCGATGCGCACTGGCTCGATCGTTCCATCGGTCTGCTTCTTGTCGTAGGCGGCGCGAAGTGCTTCGTGCACTGTTTCTTTGGTGTCTGCAGAGCCTCGTACGATCGCTGCGTACACTCGATGCGTCGAGGCCCAATCACCGCTGCGATCCATCGCGAGCGACGCTCCGCTGATGGTCCCGATCGTGCCGCGATCCTCCAGCGTGAACTGCAGCGAATCGAGCAGACGCGTCGCGCTTTTCGGCGCACTCGCGCGCTCTTCGAGAAACACGTGCACGCACACCTTCGCATCGTTGGCTTCGCACACGCGAAGCAGTGCATGCAGGTGGCTCAGTGACGCGTGCGCGCTCGAGTCCGCAAGCGGCAAGAACAAGTGCAACCGACACTTGCGATCCGCGGCGATCCACATCGTTCGCTCGATGATCTTGTTCTCACCAAGCTTCTTGTTCGCGATGACGCGATCGATCATCCGCATCGCTGGCTGACGCACTCGACCCGCTCCGATCGCTTCGGCACCGAGCGCGCCCGAGCCCGGCCGATCGCCTTCGAGCCCTACGGCTTCGCCGCTCGCGACGAGGTTTGTCTGCACGAACCGCTGGCCGAGTTTGTCCAGGTGAGGGGTTTTGGCGAGACGAACGGCGTTGCCTTCACGCGTATCTCGTTGGCCGATTCCATCGAGCAAGCACAGCACGACGGGCCCTGTTTTTCGCGGTGCTTCCACGCTTCGCACTCCCTCTACGCGCTTGTTTCTCCGCCTGTTTCGCGTCTTGTTTTTCGACGCGTACGCACGGCGTCGCGCGCGAGCTCGTCGGCGCGTTCGTTCCCCGAGACACCCGAATGCCCTGGCACGTACACCAGACGCGTCTTCTTGCGTCCTTTGAGGGCCTCTTTGACCTTCGCCACCAGCTCTTGGTTTGCCTTGGCTTTCCAGCCTTTTTGGAGCACGCCGATCGCGTACTGGCTGTCGGTGTAGAGGGTCATCGGTACGTCTTCGGCCACTTCGACCACGGCGCGCAGGATGGCCGTGAGTTCGGCGATGTTGTTCGTTCCTTCGCCGAGATATTCGCTCAGTTCGACGATTCGCGATCCATCTTTGATGAACACACCAAGCCCTGCGGGGCCCGGGTTGCCCGTGCACGCGCCGTCGGCGTACGCGATCACTTGTCCTGCCGGTGGTGGGGGAGCTTTTTCATGCGCTTCTGCTGCCGCAGCCTTGCGCTGTTCCGATGTCGAGCCCGCGGCTTTCGGTTCCTTTGTCGCACCCTCTTTTTTCTCGACGGCATCGGCTGCGCCACATGCGTCGTCGGGCAAGATCTCGCCCGGCACAACACTCAAGTTGTCCGCGCGAGCGCCGTATTTTCGTCCGTCGTTCGGCTTGTACCGAACTTCGACGCGACCCCCATCTGCCACCAGCCGACCAGCTTCATCGGCTCGAGCAAATACCTTTTGACCTCGTAATAATGCACGTACCCAGGGCACGGGCGCACCTTGCCACGAACCCTCGGAGAATCCACCCCCTGTCGTACTCGGTGCGTGAGCAAGCTCGGGCGAGCCCTCGGATGCGATGAGCCCGTGACAGCAGCCCGCCTTCGTTGTAAACGCGGCTCGTGAACCCCCGATCCTTCTTCGCCTCGGGTTTGTTTCAGGGGCAGGTGGCCATTGTTACCGGTGGCGGTAGCGGCATCGGTCTCGAGATTGCTCGCGAACTCGGCCTGCTTGGTGCGAGTGTGTCGATCTGCGGTCGCAAGCCCGAGAAGATTGAAGCAGCCCTCGAGACACTGCGTAGCGCGGGTTTGCCCGCGGAGCGAATCTTCGGCGCGCCGTGCGACATTCGCGATCCCATTCAGATCGAAACATTCGTACGCGCCGTACGTGATCGCTTCGAACGGGTCGATATTCTGGTGAACAATGCTGGTGGGCAATTTCCAAGCCCGGCCGAGCAACTCGTGCCGAAGGGTTTCGAAGCCGTCATTCGCAACAATTTGAATGGCACGTTTTACATGACGCGCGAAGTGGCCAATGCCGCCATGATTCCTCAAAAGCGAGGGCGCATCATCAACATCACCGCGCAGGTTGCCCGCGGTTTTCCGGGAATGGCGCATACCGGAGCGGCTCGTGCAGGCGTCGAGAATCTCACGCGCACGCTCGCCGTCGAGTGGGCGAAGCATGGTATTCGCGTCAATGCAGTCGCTCCGGGTACGATTAAATCCTCGGGAACTGAGCAATATGGTGATGCTCTTCTCGAGGCTGCGCGTAGAGCGACTCCCGTGAAGCGTTGGGGCACGGTCGACGAAGTGGCGCGGCTGGTCGTGTTTCTCGCGAGCGAAATGAACGATTTCATCACCGGCGCAGTCATCCCCATCGACGGAGCAGCTTCGCTCTGGGGGGACGTCTGGCCCATTCCCGAACCGTAGCGTGAGTCAAGAAGACGTTCCGCCTGGTCCCGAAGGGGAAGCTCTGGCTGCATCCACGCCGCCCGCGCCTGCTCGCACGCCATTTGCGCAGATCGTGAAAACCCGTTTTCACGCCGTCGTGGATTGGGGACGCGATTACGTGATGGGATACGACCCAGGGTTTTTCTGGGTACTCGCGCCGTTCGTCGTGCTCAGTATGGTGCTGTTCACGCGATATCCTACAACAAACTATATTTTCGACGAGCAAGAAGCATTGCTCGCCAATCCGTACGTCAATGCAACCGGTGGCTTGAAATTCATCGATGCGATTCATAGGGATTTTTGGGGTTTGCCCGCGGAACGCAGTGTAGGGTCGTACCGGCCGCTGCCCAATTTTCTTTGGCGTGCGTTGTGGGTCATTTCCAAGCAGCCATTCTTTCACCATTTTTATAACGTCATCTTTCACGCCATCAATGGCGCGCTGCTGACGATGTTCACGTTTCATGTCACGCGCAGGCGGGGCACGAGTTATCTGGCGGGGGCCATTTTCGTGGCCAGCGCCGTGCTCACCGAGGCAGTGAGCGGCATTGTAGGCATTGCAGACGTATTCGGCGGCATGGGCGCGCTGCTCGCCTTGTGTGCGCTCACGTTGCGTGGATGGGCCATGCCAGCAGGCGTTTTCGGCGCCCTGCTGTTCGGTTTATTCAGCAAAGAAAGCGCCATCGTTTGCGTTCCGCTCGTTCCTTTTGCGGCACTCGTGACCGCACCGCTATTGCATCCCGAGCGGCCGCAACGCATCTTGCGCACGCTTGCGGCAACGATTGGATCCGTCGCGGCATTCGTTCTGTATGTCGAATTGCGCCGCCGGTGGTTCTTATCGCCCACGCCCGAAGAATTGCTAGTGCCGTTGCCCGAGAATGCTTCGGCCATCTCCCGCGCTGCTCGGGCCTTTTTGTTATGGTTTCACCAAGCACCGCTCCCGCGCGATCCGCTCAACAATCCGCTCGCGGGAATTAGCACGCCTCTCCGTATCGCCGGTGCATTGCGAGTGTACTTGCGTGGCCTGGGACAAGTCGTTTTTCCGAAAACGCTGAGCGGTGATTATTCGTTCCCGCAAGAGCCTGCGCCTGAGCATCCGATTTTTCTCGAAAGCGTGCTTGGCGCATTCTTTATGGTTGCGCCGATCTTCGCTGCAATATGGGCCTGGATTTCGACGCTCGGGCGTGAAAAACGAGCACGCCTGGAAGCCATTCAGCTCGGATGGACACCACAAAGCCCACCGCGCATGCGGCTTTTGGTCGTGGCGGCCATTCTTTTTGCATTGGCCCCCGCGCTCGTCGCCATCGAAGTATTCGTTTTGCGACCGCGAGGTATTTTTTATACGCTACGTGGTTTTTCTTGGGCCATCGTGGCCATTCCGCTCCTCGCTCTCTCCTTGGGCCTATTCGCCGAATCCGGCCGAAGCGTCGTCGATCCCGACGGTTACCATTATGGTCCGAAGCCCCTAGGTCGAGCCGGGCTCGTCTTGGTCTCCGTTGGCCTCGTATGGCTCGTCATTAGTTATTTTCCTCATTCCAACATTCCCGTGGTTTTACCGACCGTGAGAGCCGAGCGTTTTTGGTATTTCCCGGTCATCGGCACATCCATGGTCCTCGCGCTTGGTTTCGCAGCCTTGCACGAGGTGTTGCGGGACAAACCCAAGCTGGGGTCCGTCGTGCCTGCGCTGCTGGGCGCGTTTTTCGCCTTTCAATGCACCAAGGCCTATCTGCACGCGATGGACTATCGGTCGGACCTCACGTTTTGGGAAGCCACGAAGGACGCCGTTCCGCAGTCGGCAAAGGCGCACTTGAATTTCTCGGTCATGAAAGGCGCTCGAAACGACATGGACACGCGCCTTCACGAAAGCCGGATCGCGCTTGAGCTAGCGCCGAATTGGCCCATGGCGCACGTGTACACGGGCGACACCTTATGCCGCATGCACCGCGCGGACGAGGCATGGCCGATGTACGCTCGCGGGTTT
>CAZETM010000153.1:0-15386 GCA_964514885.1 uncultured Polyangium sp.
GCCGATTAGGCCGAAGCTAGCGAGAGCGAGGAGGGGGAGTGTGCGACGCAGCATAGCCCTTGATACGAACGAGATCGGGATTCGATCTTTCTGTCGTTCGCGAGCCACGTCGAGGGGCTGCGGTTCAGTTCAACACGAAATTATTGAGCGCTTGCACGATGACGCCGATGATGCTTTCGCCGGCGATCAAACCCGACGCGACCGGAATGATCATGTCTTCGTACTTCTTGCCCTGTTTGCTCACGACGGTGGCGATGATGGCGCCGAAGAACATCGCGAAGAGGTAGTAGAATGGCAGAATGAACCCGAGCCCCACGCCGGTCGGGGAGGGGATGTATTTCTTGTATTTGGGCAAAAGGCGCTCGGCAAGCACGAGGACGATGCCGACGATGACGCCGACGACAATGGTTTGCCGGGAAAATGGATGCAGATTCCCAATGCCTTCTTTGAAGATTTCCGCGACGGCTTTCCATTGTTGAGCAGCCGGAGCGGGAAATGCCGGATTGTCGCCGGTCAGCACTTTGACGTTCGGGACTAGCATGTAGAAGCCAATGGTGGTGGCAATTGTGCCGGGAATGGTTCCAAATGCTTGGGCCACGAATTGGCGCCGGGGATTCGCGCCGAGCAAATACCCGGACTTCAGATCCGTGAGCAGGTCGGCGCTGGCGCTCGATGCTCCTGCCGTAATGCCGGCGGTCATCAAGTTGGCCGTGGCACTCTGCGGAATCAGAACGCCATAAATGAGCTGCATGATTTTGCCCATTGCGCCAGTGGGCGTAATGTCCGTCTCGCCCGTGGCGCGGCAGGCAACGAGCGCCAAAACGAACGTGAGTGCGACGGCGAGCACGCCAAGGTGCGGGGGAACGTCGAAGAATTTCCACGCAATGCCGACGATGCCAATCGTTGCGACGGTACCACCCACGGTAAACCAGCTCATGGGCACTTCGACGTTTCCATGCGCTCCGCCATCGCCGCGCGCCGCTTTGCCAAAACCTTGGAAGGCACGCACAATCGTTCGCCATTGCAGCGCAAACGAAAGAATGCCTGCCGAAACGAGCATCGGGGCGCCGAACCACAAGCCAATTTCACGCCACGCTTTGCTGGGCGCCGTGACCGCCAAAATGGTTTTTCCAAGCGGATTGACCCAGGATTCTTGGAGCCCCATTGGCGCAAGGACGAAGATGAGCACGAGCCCGCCAACGACCATGGACAACGTAATGCGTACGCCGACGAGCGCGCCAGCGGCGACGAGCGCCACGCCGTGATCGAGCCATACGTTCCAGCTCGACCAAGCTTTCGCTTTCCCGCCAGCACTGAATACCGGGAAAATGTCGAAAATATTCGAATGACCTGGAAGCAGTGTGGTTTGGGTGAGCTTGCCGGCGGCATCGACGGCACCGAGCGTACCGGCCAAACCTTTCAACGCTCCGATCTTCAGGATGTCAAAATCCTTGAGCAGCGGAATGATGCCGGAAATCGCCGCAGCCGTAATCAATGCGCGACCTTTGGCCGCCGCTTCGGATCCTTGGCTATAAAGACTTTTCAGTGTGGTGGCAGCCGCCATTCCCGTAGGGAAACGCAGGCGCTCTTGATTGATCATGTTGCGTTTCATCGGAATGGCCAAGACCGTTCCGAGAAGCGCCAAGAAAAACGTCCAGGCACCGAGCACCGGCCAGGGCAGGTGTGTGCCATTCGGATTGTCCGGCGTGACGCTCAACATCAAGAGCGCCGGAATGGCCGACACCATCGTACCGCCCGTCGCATAACCAGCGGCCGAGGCGGTCGACTGCATGCAGTTGTTCTCGAGAATCGTCATGGGGGTTTTCGCGATTCCAACGCGCGTAAAGAATCCCCAAATCGTGAACGAGAGAATGCATGCGGTGATGGCTACGCCCAGGTGCCAACCTGTTTTGAGACCGACGTATAAATTGGTAAACGATAGGAGAAACCCGAGCGCGCTGCCCATCGCCACCGCACGCACCGTCAGTTGCGCTGCGCCCCCACGGTACGCCTGTTGGTACCACGCCTCCTCGGACAACTCGCCCACGGCTTCGGGATCGAGCGCCAACGGTTTGCCCAGCTCAACCTCGGCTGGCGTCGTCGGGGCACGTTGAAAGAGCGGACCTTCGTCCGGAAGAACCGCAGCAGGCTCACTACCTCCAGCGTTTTCCGGCAAATCTGCTTGGTTTGTCTCGACGACCCCGCTCGCTTCGACGGCCTTCTCGGTCTCGCTCATGAGCCTTTACATATCATGATCTCGCGATCGGAAGATCGTTTCGTTCATCGGAACGCGATCTCGGGGTTTTGCACTTCACGCGCCAGGACCTCGCGCTCATTGGGCAAGTAGTTTCGAATGGCGGCGTCGAGCCGTGGATCCTGAAGATGATGGAGACTGTGGGTGATCGTCGGTTCGAACCCGCGCGACATCTTGTGCTCACCGCCGGCGCCGGGCTCGAATCGGCCGAGCTTGCGCAAGATGCATTGTTCGATGGAATGGTAATAACAAACGTTGAAATGGAGGAAAGGCCGATCTTCCGTGGCTCCCCAATAACGTCCGAAAAGGGCGTTTTTCCCGACGAAGTTCCACGCTCCGGCAATGGGGCGACCTTCGTGACGCGCTAGAACGACTTCGACCCCATTTCCAAGCTTCGCGACGATTTCTTCAAAAAAGTTACGATTCAGGTACTTTCGTCCCCAGGAAAACTTATTGACGGTTGTCGCGTAAAACTGATACCCGAAGTCGATGATTTCTGGAGTGATGTCGCTGCCGGCCAACGTCTCGATTTCGATTCCTTGTGCCGCCATCTCACGCCGCTCGCGCTTCCATTGATTTCGCCGCTTGGACGAAAAACGCGCCAAGTAGTCGTCGTACGTCACATACCCGTGGTTTTTCCAGTGGAACTGCATGCCGTATCTTTCCGCCAGACCCGTTTTCTCGAGCAGCGATGCTTGTTCGGGTGAAGGGAAAAGAATGTGCGCGCTCGATACTTCGATCTTGTCGACGATGCGCCGTAATGCCTCGGCAAGCGCGTGTGCCAGCTTCAGCTCGTCTTGTCCTTCAGCTATGAAGAGCCGCGGAGCGGTGGCAGGAGTGAAAGGAATGGCGACGATGAGCTTTGGATAATATTGAATGCCGGCCCGATGAGCTGCATTCGCCCAAGCATGATCGAAGACGAATTCGCCCTCGCTGTTGCCTTTGAGGTAGGCAGGGGCAGCGCCGACCAAGCGATCTCCTTCGTGGAATGTGAGGTGGTGCGGCATCCAGCCGACCTCGGGACGAACGCAGCCAGTTTGTTCGAGCGCATCGAGGAACGCCCAGGAAAGGAAAGGCGCTTCCGAAACGCCGTTCAAGGCGTTCCAGGTTTCTTCGGGCACTTCGCGGATCGATGAGTGAACACGGATTTCGAGCACTGCGGGGAGTGTCGGAGGTTTGGCCCGGGAAATCAAGAGGGCTGGAGGACGATTTCGTGTTTATGAGCCTCCCCTTCGCCGACGCGTCTGGTAGTCTTGCCGGGCCATGAGTTCCAACGACATCATCACTTCGGAACAAAATCCTCGTTCCGCGGCGCTCGCTGCAGCGCGCGACCTCTGCACTTTCGTCGACCGTGCGCCGAGTCCCTACCACGCCGCCCGAGAAGCCGCTCGACGCCTCGATGCTGTGGGTTTTTCCGAGCTGGACGAGGAAAACGTCTGGCCCATCGCCCCCGGAGACAAACGGTATCTGCTACGTGCAGGAACCATTGTCGCGTTCGTTGTCGGGCAAGATCACCCGGCAGCGGGTGGTTTCCGGATCATTGGAGCTCATACGGATTCGCCCAACCTGCGCGTAAAACCCAATCCGGACATCGCGAAAAACGGTTATCAACAAATCGGCGTGGAAATCTACGGTGGAGCAATTCTGGCCACGTGGACCGATCGCGATTTGTCCTTGGCTGGACGCGTTTTTTGCCGTCGCACGGGTGCCCCCGAAGCTCGTCTCGTCGATTTCGGACGCGTGGTGGCCCGAATTCCGAACTTGGCCATTCATTTGAATCGAAGTGTCAACAAAGATGGTCTCGTCCTGAACGAGCAGCGGCACATGGTGCCCGTGGCCGGCTTGGGCAAAGATATCGATTTGCGTACGCTCCTATCGCGCGAACTCGACGAAAGGCCCGACGCCATTCTCGGCTGGGATCTGAGCATGTACGATACGACGAAAGCTGCGCTCGGAGGGCTCGATCAAGAGTTTGTCCTGTCCGCGCGACTCGATAACCTGGCGAGTTGTCATGCGGCTACGTCGGCGCTCGTAGCCGAATCGACCTCGGGAGCGGCAACGCGAATGATCGTCTTGTACGACCATGAAGAATGCGGCAGTCGAAGTGCAGCGGGCGCGGCAGGCACGGTGCTCAAAGACACGATGGCTCGTATTGTCGAAGCGTATCCGAAAACCGAAGCACAAGCGATGCAACGGGCCATCTCGCGCTCGATTCTCATCAGTGCCGACATGGCGCACGCCATTCATCCGAATTACTCCGACCAGCACGAGCCTCAGCATCAACCGATGCTCAATCGCGGCCTCGTCATCAAGTCGAACGTGAATCAATCCTATGCGACGGATGGTGGCACGGCGGCATTCTTCGAAAGTGTTTGTCTCGACGCTGGTCAATCTCCGCAAAGGTTCGTCGTACGCACGGACTTGCCTTGTGGTAGCACGATCGGTCCCATTACTGCGGCATCGCTCGGTATTCGCACCGTCGACGTCGGCGCCCCCATGCTCAGTATGCATAGCTGTCGTGAAATGGCGGGTACGGACGATGTGCTTCGGTCGATCGAAACGTATCGGCGAGTTTTGCGAGGGTAATCGCATGGCGGACGAAAACGATTCTCGCGACGCAAAACGCGACCAGACCGAAAACATGCCGCTGCTTCCCATTCTCTTGGGTGCGGGAGCAATCGTCGCGGGGGCGGTGCTGTTTGCCATCGTATTGGGTTCGGGCTCGTCCAAAAATGTCAGACCCATTGTACCCACCAAGCCAGCACCCACGGCAGTAATGAATGATTCCCTCAATCCGTGGATCCATGTCGATGGCGCTCCCGGTAAAATCGTTGGCATAAGTGATGGCGACGCGCTCGCATCCATTCGAGGTTTTCGGTCGGCACGTCAAGTGGTCGCACCTGCTGTGGCATTCGACATACATCAACACGAAGTGACCTGGGGCGAGATCGATCCGTGGCTCGAGAAAAACCCGGCGAAAGCTTTTCCACGACCAACCACGAATTCGACGTCGGCTGACGCACGCAAAATGTTTCCTGCGGTCGGGGTGCCTTGGAATACGGCGCTCGAATATTGCCGTTCAATCGGAGCAACGCTGCCCATGGAAGAGCAGTGGGAATTGGCTGCGCGCGGCCCGTCGATGAAAAAATTTCCGTGGGGCGATACTCCGCCGGATTGGTCGCGGGTGCATGCATTCAAAGGTGAAAAGACTGGCCCGGTCAAAGTGATGTCGAGTGAGCTGGATCGGACCGAAGGGCCGCCGGAAAAAGCCATCTATGACTTGGCAGGTAACGCTCAGGAATGGACGTTCTCGGTATGGCGCGGTGATGCTTCGGGTTTGGACGATTCGTGGGTGCAAGCCGAAGGAATCACCGTCCAAGCGATTCGGGGATTCCCACTCAATCGTAACGCTCCAGGGCGCATTGACGAGCTTTCCATTGCATACCGAGACTGGGTTTGTGCATCGGGGGATTGCTCGCCATTATCGAATGGTGCGTCGCCCAATGAGCGTGCGCGTAAGCCTCGCATCGAATTATGGCCAGCCGCAGATTCGACTGGGCCAGGCGCGCTCGAATGGCGCCGGGTGATTGAAAACGCTGACGTAATGGCAGGCATTACGCGTTGTTTTGACGCTCCGATGACAACGACCTTGACCATCAAGGCGTCGCAAGAATCGTTCTGCAATCGTCCCGAGCTGGTTCCGCTAGGTGCGACGTGTGACGGAAAGCCGCCGGTTCTGGGGGCGCTCGCGCGCGCATCCGGAGCGCTGCCGGAAGCGACGTTGAAATGTGTCAATTACGCATTGCATGCGGCTTCAGTGGCAAACCTTTCGAGCCCACTACCCGATATGATGCTCCCGGCGCTCAAACTGCCCGATACGCAGTTTTCATACACGCTCTACGTCACGACCGACCCGCGTGAGCCGATCGAGAACGTGGGATTTCGTTGCGTACGTGACGTTGCCAAATAATCAAAAATCCGTAGCGGCCAAGTTTTGATTGCGACGCGCCCCGGTCGTAGGTCAAGATGCGCGCATGTCGACTTCGCTGTCCGTGCGCGTCATCGGTGTGGGCGATGCGTTTACCGATCGTTACTACAATGCGTCGTTTTTCGTCGAAGCAAGTTCGACGCGGTTGCTCGTCGATGCCCCGCCAGCGTTGGGCAAGGCGCTCGGTGACCTTGGCACACGCGGGGGCGAACGGATTGGTCTGGCCGATGTGGATCGAGTGGTCATTACGCATTTACACGGCGACCACATGGGCGGGCTCGAACAATTACTTTTTTTCCGGCGGTTTGTAATAGGAAAGAAAATCGCCCTGTATGCGTGCCGCGAGGTCCTGGCCGGATTGTGGAACACGCGCTTGGCCGGTGGAATGGACACGCTGATGCACGCGGACGGATCCAAAGCGCACCTGACTCTCGAGGATTACGCCGACGTGTACCCGCTCGAAGCGGGGATCAATCGAATTGGTGACTTGATGCTGGAATGGCGACCGACGATTCATCACATTCCAACGTCGGCACTCAGGATGACGAGTGGTAGTACAACGTTTGGATACAGCGCGGACACGGCTTTCGATCCCACGCTTGTCGAATGGCTTGGACAGAGCGATTTGTTCTTCCACGAAACGAATCTTGGTGTGCACACACCGCTCGAATCGCTGGTGGGTTTGTCCGCCGAGGTGCGTAATAAAATGCGCCTGATTCATTATCCGGATTTTCACGATGTCGCGGGATCGCCCATTGTGTGCGTGCACGAGGGAGATCGTCTCGAATTGTAAAATCGACCGGAAGTGGAGTCGATGCGAGCGCGCCGACTCCACCGCGGCCTGTTTACGGTTTTTCAGCGGTGATGCTCGCCGCCGCGTGCTTCGCCTCCTTTTCGACCGATTTGCGCCATATGCGTCCGATCGCTCGACACGGCTTCGCCACCCTTGCGGCCAATCTGGGCCATATGTTCGCGATCCTGGCTCACGCGCTCGCCGCCCTTGCGGCCGATCTCGGCCATGTGTTTGCGGTTTTGGCTGACGACCTCACCGCCTTTTTTGCCGGCCTGCCGAGCCTCGTCGGGCGTGAATTCGTGCGCGGTGCCCTTTTCATGAGCTGCCCGGCCGCCTTTGCTCGCAATGGCGCGTTGTTTGTCCCGCTCCATTGCTGCAAATCCACGCTGTGACGAAGGCTTTCGCTCCGTAATGGGGCCAGACTCGGAAGCTTCCTCCTCGCCGCTTGCGTGCTGCTGCTCGGATTGAGCCTCCGCAGCGTGCACCTCGTCTTCGTGCTCGACTTCTTGCTCGACCAGAGGCTGCTCTACTTTGGCTTGCTCGGCCGTTTCGACATTTTCGATCTCGATTCGTTCCTGGCGCTCATTGTCAATCATAAAACCCCTCCTCCATTGATGTCTGTTCGGCGATGCGATCAAACATCGAATTGCTCGTGCCCACTGCGTTGTGCCGACCGAACCCACGTCAAGCTGCGCTCGGTAGCGCGTGGCCCAAAAACGTCATTTGCCTGCTGCCTATGCAGTTCAGTAATTTTTTGCCATGACGAACGGTGACACTGAGCCATGGCGTACGATGTTCGTGCGATTTCGATATCGAAACGCTCGCGGACAAACGGACGCTGCAGCAAGAGGCTCGTCCCGCCCCGACCGCCCGATTGCACTGTGCCGCGAGAACCATGTTTGCCCTCACCCTTGCGACGACAAACCTCATCATCAAAGGTGAGGCCACGCCGCGGGGCCGTAACGGACGCTCGCTAATGACGCCTTTACGTGTGCGCTCGTCCGGTGAAACCCAGCGATTCCTTCATGGTCGACACGACGAGCAAATTCGGGCGAGTCCGCGAATAAAGAATTTGGGTGCGCAGTAAAACGTAAGTTTTTGAGCGGTTCGGAGTAAGGTCGACGCTGTATGCCCTGACGAACGAATCGGCATGTTGCAGGGGAGGTTTTAGAACCCAGACTCGAAACAACCGAGCAACCCGCCCTTGCCTTGGGCAAACGAGGTCTGCCGCCACTATGTCGATGGCACGAGCAGGCGGGAGTGGACGAAGCACGGTGCAGGGGAATGTGCACCGGCAGGCGTCAATGTCGGCAAAGGAGGGTGAGCAGCTAATTCGCGCGCGGTGGGCGCTCAATGCGCTGTTGAGTCATCTGCTCACGCCCACCATTCGCGACGCGTCATTCGTGCTGTGGAGTCGGTTCGACTGTCCAAACCGAGACGTTGGTCTTGGAAAAGTAAGAGGGGCGGACGAACGTCAGAACGTGCCGTTGAAGCCGGCCGAACCGATGCCAATCCAAGGCTTGATGGTGAGCGCCGAGGATGTCTTCGGCTGCACGTCCGCCTTGGGCTTGGAGAGCAGAAGCAGCGCCGTGCCCGCGGCCAAACCCACACCGCCGACGGCAAACCCAGCAATGGCTAGGTATCGAGAGCTGTCGTAGGCCTCCGTGCGCCTGACGTAGCCTCCGTCCAACGGGTCTTTGTCGCAGATTCCGCCCGCGCAATAGGTGTCGAGTTCGTCCAGAGCGCTCGCCATCGACACCAGTCCGACCACGCCCAAGATCGTGAACGCTCCTCCGACGCCGAGCGCCGTGATGCCAGCGATCTTTTTGCCGTTGAACGTGGAGGGTTTGCCGGGTTTGTCCGGGGTGATCGTTTGTCCGTCCGAACCGCCTTCAACCTTCGAAACGAGCGTGAGAACGACCGGGCTGACTTGTTTTTCCTGGATGTTGACGTCTTGAGCGTTCGCGTGTGTCGCGGTGCTCGCAGCGATCTTGTGCTCGCCAGGGTTGAGGAGCAGCTTCACGCCGATCAACGCCCTGAGCACGGGTTTTCCGTCGAGCGTAACCACGGCTTGATCAGCTCCAGGACCGACGACCGAGATCTCGACGGACGGGATGCGCGGCATGAGCGCTTGCAGCTCGCTACGGGCTGCGTCTTGAGCCCCGCGAAAAGCATCCGGCGCAGTTGCATCGAGCGGGGTGTTGATGCACGTGCGGTAACGCTCGGCTGCTTCCACGAGCTTGCCGAGTTTGTCCAAGGAGCGAGCGGCATGCAGCGTGATCGTCGGAGCTTGAATGATGGTGCCGGCACGCTCGAAACGGTCCAGCGCTTCGGCGTATTTGCGCTGCTCGTAGAGTGTCATGCCTTCATCAGCGAGCGATCGGGCCGTCGCACGGAGTTGATCATCGATCGGCGGAGCGGGTTGAGCCCCCACCGGTGCGGCACAGAGCAGCGTGCTCACGAGCACTGCACCGATCATCTTCGACAACCGCATCGTTATTCTCAAGCTCCTGGGAGTTTGTCCGCGTACGTCAGAAGCCCCATCCGCCCTGGGTCTTCTTCGTTTTGTCTGTCTTCTTCGTCGTAATCGGTTTCGTCGAGATCGACTTGGTCGTGGCTGCCGCGGAGGCCGCAGGCTCCGCCGCTTCGGCACTCGCCGCAGCAGCCGCCGAGTCAACTGGCGGAGGTATCGTGGGCTCTACGGTGGGTTTGTCCGCTGGTACCGCTGTCGCTCCGCTTGCCGATTGTGCAGGATTGGTCGCAGTCGAAGAGCCACCCATCGTGGCCGCTACACCGATTCCCACCGCAACTGCTACGAGCGCACCGATGGCGCCTACGATGACCATCGGGCGCTTGTTCTTGCCCGATGATGTTTGCGTGGAAGGAACAGCCGCAACGAGCCCGGGATGGGTCATCGTGTGTCCACTGCCCAAGTGTGCCGTCGCCATGAGACTCGGATCGGTTCCAGGCATCGAGCTGCGATCAGGGATCGATGCGCGATTCGAAGGCATGACGATTCGAGGCATCGAGGTGCCCGTCATGCTGAGATTGATGAGGCCCGATGTTTCCGAAGCGAGCAGGAATCGAAGCGCTTCTGCAAGCTCCTTGGCCGACTGAAAACGCTCGGCCGGCTCGCGTGCACACGCTTTGGCGAACCAAGCGTCGAAGTTCATGGGAATGGGAACACCCGTCGACGCAACGACCTCCGACGGGATCGGCAGCGGACGTGCACAGATCTGCACGATCAATTCACCAAGCGCGTCACTGTCGAATGGTCGCTGACCACAAATGCACTCGAATGCGATGACACCAAGCGACCAAAGATCTGCACGATGATCGATCGACTTGTTTCCCAACGCTTGCTCGGGGCTCATGTAGCAAGGCGTTCCGACGACCGAGCCAGTTCTCGTCGCCACACCACCTTGGTCGCCGAGTGCGCCGTGCGTCGCTTTGGCGATGCCGAAGTCGAGCACCTTGGCGATTTCGTCGTCGTCGTTCTTCACGAGAAACACGTTCCCGGGCTTGAGATCGCGATGAACGATGCCCGCTTCGTGCGCCTTGCCGATCGCTCGCGCCACGTGCGTGATGACCGTCGCGGTCATCACCGGAGGCAACACGCGCAAATTGTCGAGACGTTGCTCGAGCGTTTCGCCGTCGAGCATTTCCATCGCGATGTAGGGCAATCTGCCGTCGTAGCCGTGATCCAGGATCTGCACGACGTGCGGGCTTCGCAGCGCTGCTGCAGCTCTCGCTTCGCGGAAAAACCTCTGCACGATCTCGCTGTTGGCATGGTCGCCCGAGCCGAGAAGCTCGACGTCGATCAGCTTGATAGCCACGGGCGCGCCGAGCGTCGTGTGCTCAGCACGCCACACTTCCCCCATGGCTCCTTTGCCGAGCAAACTGACCAGCCGGTATTTGCCGGCAATGACGGCTCCGGCGCCCACGCTACTCATACGCCACCGAGCTTAACCCAAAAGAAGACCACAAAGGAAGGATCGTGCGAAAAAGTATGCGCGATGGATGAAACTCCATCGGCATGGCTCAGCATACCGATTGCCTCCACGTGCCGCTCGTCACCCGAATCGTCACCACACAAAATCCATTTCCTTGTCGGTCGCTATTGTGGTCCACTGAAGGATCACCCCGCGCGCGACGCGAAATCCTTCATGAACGCAACGAGACACTCGACCGAAGCCAGCTCGATTGCGTTGTAGAGCGATACGCGAATACCGCCCGTGATGCGATGCCCCGCCAGGCCGACCATGTCTTGCTTCGCCGCTTCCGCGACAAACTTCTTCTCGAGCTCCTCCGTCGGAAGTCGGAACACGACATTCATGAAGCTGCGACTGTCCCGCTCGACAGGAACTCGGTAAAACTCGGCCATTGCATCGAGCGTTTCGTACAGCAGACCCGCCTTCTGGCGGTTCTTTCGCTCCACCTCGGCAAGCCCGCCTTGCTCCTTCGTGACCGCGAGAACGTTGCGCACGAGGTAGATCGCGAACGTCGGCGGCGTGTTGTAAAGCGAGTTGTTCTCGGCGAACGTTCGATACTGAAAGATCTTGGGGATGTCCTTGCGTCCTGCAGCAACGAGATCCTTGCGCACCACGACGACGGTCACCCCCGACGGGCCGATGTTTTTCTGTGCACCGGCATAGATGAATCCGAAGCGATTGACGTCGATGGGACGCCACAAGAAGTCGCTCGACATGTCGGCAAAAAGCGGAACGTCGCCCGTCTCCGGGAACGAATGCCACTGCGTGCCGAAAAGCGTGTTGTTGGTCGTGATGTGCACGTACGCCGCTCGAGGATCGATCGACAGTTCGTCCTGACGCGGGATGCGCGTGAAACGCTTGTCTTTCACGGTGTTCGCCGCAATGCGCACGTCACCAATCCGAGCCGCCTCTTCGTGGGCTTTCTCCGCCCAACCGCCGGTGATGACGTAATCACCGCAGCGACCCGGGGCGAGGTAGTTCATCGGAATCATCGCGAACTGATGGCTCGCTCCACCCTGCAAAAAGAGCACGTCGTAGTCGCTGGAGATCCCGAGCAACTCGCGGAGCAGCGAGAGCGCTTCATCGTGCACGCGTTCGAACGCTTTGCCGCGATGGCTGTGCTCGATGATCGACATGCCCGTGCCTTCGAAGTCGAGCAATTCACGCTGAGCGCGTTCGAGCGCAGCGAGAGGGAGCGCAGCAGGACCAGCATTGAAGTTGTGCACGCGAGCCATGTGGATGTCCTCGATTCGGCGTCGCGCTATAGCACGATCACTCGGGGGATAAGCGGATGAATGCGGAGCGCGAAACAAGCCGCTATGGTGAGGCCATGTCTGGAGCCGAAACGGCACGCGAAAGCAGGCTCCTGGGCGAGTTCCCGAAGCTGCGCGGATCCGTTCCGTGGATGCCGCTCGCCAACGTCCCCACGCCGGTCGAGCCCTGCACCAGCATCGCCAGCTACCTCGGGCGCAGCGACGTGTGGATGAAACGCGACGACGCCATCCACCCTGTCTTCGGAGGCAACAAAATCCGCCGATTCGAACACGTCCTCGCCGATGCACAAGCTCGAGGCGCCCGCGAGATCATTACCGTTGGAGGCCTGGCCTCGACCCAAGTCACCGCAACCATCCTGCTCGGAAAGACGCTTGGGTTTGGAGTGACAAGCGTTCTGTTCGACCAACCCATCACTTCGTTTGTTCGCCAATCATTGCTGGTTCAAGCATCTGCCGGCGGAAGGCTGATTTACGGGGGAAGCTACGCACGCACGGCACTTCTTACGATCTCGGAACTTTGGCGCTCAAACAAATATTCGTACTTCGTTCCTCCTGGGGCATCGGGACCCTTGGCCAACTTGGGCTACGTGAGCGCTGCTTTCGAGCTGGCCGATCAAGTCGAACGAGGACTGATGCCCAAGCCCGACGTGATCGTCGTGCCCGCAGGCAGCGGTGGTACTGCCGCTGCACTTAGTGTAGGAATGACACTACTCGGATGGAACACGACCATCGTCGCCGTGCGCATCACCGAACGTTTCGCATGCAACCGCGCAACGCTTGGCTTGCTGGTCGGAGCAACGAAGGCGTACCTGGGCAAACGAATCGGCGGCCTGCCTCGCCGACGAGGTTCGTCCGGGCCACGCATCGAAATGGATCACGCATCCGCCGGTCGCGGCTACGGACATCCGACCCGTGAAGCGATCGAGGCTTGTCTCGAGGTAAAACGGCTGATCGGCGTGCCCGGCGAAATTACCTACAGCGGCAAGACGCTCGTGGGCCTGCGACGCGTGTGCGCGGCGTATCCCGGAAAAACGATTTTGTTGTGGAACACTTTGTCGTCGACGTGGCCCGAGCCAACCGTGGGCCCTGACGAGCTTCCACCGCAGTTCGGGCGGTTTTTCCAGGGCGAACTGCCCGTCTGATCAGGGAGCGGGCGGCGGGTAGGGGGGGCCGAAATTCGCTTCGGCCACGTCGTCGTACGTGAGCACTGGTGTGCGCGCGACCGGGTTCGAATAAAGCGGTTTGACCACGCAGCCCTTCGCCGCGCATTGACCACCGTCCTTGCGGAACGCGACGTCCGCAACCATCCAGAATCGATTGCCCACCGTCGCACCCGATCCGTCACCCGGCGTAAACGTAATCGGTGTTTCGGGATCGTAATAACCCTGCGGACCAAGCTCGGCCGTCAGTGCTCCATCGCAGAACACTCGCACCTTCGGATGCACGTCGTAGCTCTTGTCGTGATTGCTGAAGTAGTGGACGCCAATGCGGAACCAATCGAGCTTCGGCGGGAAGTCGACGTTGATGTTCTCAGGTGCGCAGAAGTCGGTGTTGTCAGGGTCCGTGACGAGCGCATTGCAGTTGATGTTGTCGAGGTCGAGGCGCGGACTGTGGCACCCCTGGCCCTCGATCTGCCAATCCTGACCAACACCGCGCGGCGCGAAGTAACAGTTGTTCTTCTCGAAGACGGGATCCTTGTACCAACTGACCGGATTCGGAGGCATTCCGTTGGGCGGAAACCAATTGGGCGTGTCGATGCTCGGAAACGTGAAATCGCTGAGCGTGCAGTTTGACCAGGAACAATCTTGAGCCACGCCAGCCATGCCCCAAGGCTGCTGGTTCTTCGGCTGGTGCACGTGCAGATCGAGGTCTACGCCATCGCCTCCGAGATCATGCTCCCACGTGAGTTCGACGCGTAGTCCAGGCGCTCCGACGAAGAGCGGATACGTGCACATCGACGTTCCGCCACCGGGCAAACCTTTGGTGTACGTAACGGTGTATTCGCCGGATTGAAGCGGTTTGAAGTTCGATCCCATCGATCCCGGGCAAGGACTGACGCCGTCGGGACATTGCACGGTCCACATTTCCGTACCGGGCACAGCGTCGGCGCTGAAGTCACCCGTGCCGTTCTTGAGATCGGTCGTGAGAAACGGCGCCGAGGTGATGGCATGACACGAGGTCTTGTCGTTCACGAAGCAGAACTGTGTGGCATGCACGCCACCGAGGCATGGGCCCCAGTCGCCGTTTTCGCTGCACTTCTCGCTACCGGGGAAGCATCCAGCCGTGTCGCGATACGACGGATCGCCGAGGAAACACGAATGCACTTGGCCGCCTGAACATGGGCAATCTTCGTCTGCTTGGCCGTCGCAGTCATCGTCGAGCCCGAGGTGAACGTCGTCGCAGAGTTCTTCCGGGCCACACGCAGTGCCGCAAGGATTGATCGGAACGTCGATGGAGACATCGCCGCCAGCATCAGGGATGAAGATGTTTTCACCGCCTTCACCGCCCATTCCGGAGCTCGATGACGTCGATGATGCGCCTGCAGCACCTCCGCCACCGGTCGTGTTTCCACCAGGTCGTTCGCCGTCAGTTGCGGAGCAACCAACAGCGAAGCCCGCGCCCGCGGACAAACTCACGAGCACCAAAACGACCAATCCAACAGTGCGACGACGGCGGCGCATGAGATTCCTTTCACCCACGAAGCTCTAAGCGGGAGAAGTCAACGACCGGACGAGTCTAGCGCGCCGGAGAACTACTTGGCCTTGAATCCCTCGACGAACTTGTCGAAGGCAGGTTTGGCCGACTGGATCGTTTTTTCAGGCCCCGTGAGCTTGAAGAACGTGAGTTGTCCTTGCGTCTCGACGATGGCGCCAAGCAGCGCCCAGCTCGGCTTGGGGCCGGACGAAGGCGCCCCAGGCATGCCCGAGCCGGCAAACGTGCCGCGCAGCTCGACGATGGTGACATCAAGGTCGCCGACTTTGATCTGTTTGCGAGCAACAGCGTCGTCCTTGCCGCGCTCGAATTGTCCGGACCAACGTTGCACGTTCGCGTCGACGGATCCACCCGCGATCGAAACGCTCAGTTC
>CAZETM010000154.1:0-3082 GCA_964514885.1 uncultured Polyangium sp.
GGGTCGATGGTGGATATAGGGCCGGCCAAGGCGCGGACCATGGCAATGGGTTCTTTTCTGCGGGTGGCGACGAACGGCGGGTGAGCATGCCAGGGCGAAAGCCATCCGGCGACGCGCAAGGCGGCTTGTCGTTCGGCGATTTGGCGAATGGCGGCGAATACATCGTTTACCGAAATGCCGGGAGCGGCCCATTCGTCGACCCATAACGTGCGCTGCGAAATGGACACTCCGTCGTCACGAGATCCGTCGTGGAGAGCCGCAATGACATACCCGACGTCCCTTCCCTCTTGCTGCAACATCCAGGCTTGGTCGGCGGTGTTTCGCCAGCGGAAGTATGGCAAATGTTCGGGAGTACGAACGATTCGCACGATGCTGGGATCCCAGGAAACCTCGTGAAACGCAATGATCGTCGATTCATCTTCCGGAATTGCTTGCCGAAGTTGCAATCCACCCAATTCCGGAAACGAGTTTGTCGGGGCGGCGTGTTCGATTGGTTCTAGCGGGACAAACCCGAGGCTTTCGTAATACGCAGTTCCGATTTCCGAATACAACAGGGCGAGGGCACAACCATTGGCGCAAGCGTCATCCATGACGATGCGCAATAGCGTCGCCGCGGCGGACTTTCGACGCGCATCGCTACGAGTAAAAACGGCTCCGATTCCTAATGCGGGCACTGGGCCAACCCCTGGAGCGTGCGCGACCAGACCATATCGTTTCATGGACGCGACGAGCCCCGTCTCGTCGAAGAGACCCGCGTACCGCATTATCGCCGGCCCCGCGCGACGAAGTTGTTCTTTTTGACGCTGCACGTGCGCTTCGAGGGACCAACCACCCGACCAAATCGCAACTGTATGCGACGCAGCCTCCTCCACTTGGCGTTCGTTCAGATCCGAAACGTACGTGAAGGTCATCCCGCAGCAATCTCCTGACGGATTTCCTCTGCTACGAGGCGCACGCCGCGATCGATTTCTTCGTCGTACAAATAGGGCGCAGGCCCAATACGCAGAATATCGCGCCGAGAATCGACGAAAACGCCTCGCGTTCGAAGACGAGACACCACGCTCGAAGCATTTGGACAACGAATGGCAACGAATCCACCGCGCCGAGCGTCATCACGCGAGGAAACAACACGCTGGCCAATCCCAGCTTCGTCCAATCCAGCAATGATACGAGTGGTTTGTTCCAGCGATATGGCACGAAGATGAGGCACATCGAGGCCAAAGCGATCCATGAGGCGAAGCGCCGCGTCTGCTCGGTAAAACGGTGTCGGCTCAAAAGTTGCTCCGGAAAAACGATCGCCGCCGGGACCATAATCGATACGCCCCGTGCGATCCCGCTCGAGCGCTGCAAAGTCGGCAAACCAACCAGTATCCGCGGGCCTCAGCGTGGTATCCTCTGGAATGCGCAAAAAACAAAGGCCTTCGCCGAATTGCGCGTATTTGTATCCACCAGACGTAACAAACAGTTTTTCCTTTGCGGGCCCCCATTCCACCGGAATCACATTGAACGAGTGATACGCGTCGACCAATGGAATGGCTCCGATTTCAATGGCCCGCGCGACCAGCTCACCCATCCGCGGCATTACGTACGAATCCTCGAACAGGACCGCGGAAAACGCCACAAGCGATGTGCCCGGCACCATTGCATCGTAGAGCCGGTCAGCGAGGGTTTGCCTTTCGGTCGCATCAACCCAGATCACTCGCAATCCGTCTTCGGACAAACGAGATAGTTGGCGGTGTATCGAATGGAATTCGCCGGTCGTGGTGACCACCGTGGGATTCGACGAAAGCGGGAAACAAGACAGCAGGCGCGTGACCAGCTCGTGCGTGCTTTTCCCGAACGAGATGCCATCGTTTTCGTCAAACCCAAGGCGGGTCAAAATCCCACGCCCTACGGCGTTCATCTTGGGAAAAACGGCGCGGTACCATTTGTCGTCGACGAATCGGGCGGCGTCGTCGAATGCTTCCAGCATGGCGTCACGCGTTACGTCTGGCCACGCTTGGTGGGAATGGCCCGACAAAAGCACACGGTCGTCCGTGACAAACCTGCTGTACGCTGCACGAAACGCGCTGAGGTCGAATTCCACGATCGTCCCCTTAACCGTTGATGTCTGTTGATGCCTGTTGATGACTAAGGCCGCGAATACGAAGCGGTCATCTTCGTATCAACTGACGTATCTTGCATGGCGGTTTGTTCGCCGTCGGCGATCTGAAGCTGGATCGACATCGATGAATCGACGGTCATCGAACCATTCTTGGGCGCAAGGTCTTTCGTATCGAAGACGGTTTTTCCACCACCCTGAGACTTGTACGCCGTGAGCCGTGCCTTTGTACCAGGCGGCATTCCAGGCGGAGCCACCGAATCTTTCGCCGCAAACTGCTTCACGATCACATCGAGGGAAATCACATCACCTTCACGCTTTTCGAGCGTAAACGTGGAGACCTGCAACAGATCTGCCCCATTCGCTGCCAACCGCGAGAGCACTTCCCATTTCGCACCAACTCCGATCGCCTCATTCGGGAGCGGCGCAGTCATCGATTCAATCGATTGCGTCATTCCCGACATCATTTGCCCAGCAGCAGGCGGAATCGACGGAGGAAGGGTCACTTTGACATCACGCACGCGGCCTTTTTCATCGAGGAAATAATTCATGCCGATTCCCTCGAGCGATCCGAGCTGCGGACGAAGAGCCGCCGCAATTTGATCCTGCGCCGCGCCTTTCGGATCGACCGATATCGTGCGCAACTTGCCATCAATGGGCCAATCCCCACCCGCACGATCTCCGGCTGAAAAATCGAACATCAGAATCATGCGTGGCATGGTCGTGGGCGGCAATTTCATTCCCCCAGCCTCCATGCTCATCTCGAGATCCATGCTCATCTGCAAAGGTTTCGCCGCCCCTTTCACCAGGGCAAACGACGCAGCGGCACGCGGCTTGGCACCCGCTTCGAGCACCCGAACGATCGGACGCCCACCGGATTTCACGAGTTTGTCCGCGGCACCTTTAGCCAAAATGCCATTCGGAGAATCGATCTGCGTGGGCTTCGCCGCCCCCGCTTTGGGTGCTGCGGTCGCCTTTGCC
>CAZETM010000154.1:3182-15350 GCA_964514885.1 uncultured Polyangium sp.
CCTCAGGCTTGGCCTCTACCGTTGCGGTTTTGGCTTTATCCGGCTCGGGTGTCGCTGGTTTGTCCGAGTTGGCGCAACCAGCGGCAAGCAGGGCGAGGAGCATGCCCGCGCGAGCGACAAGGCTACGCGCAAGCGGCGAAGGCGAAAATTGAAGAGGCAGTGACATGACTGGGAAGCGCTTTAGCGCAGTTCAAGACAGGATTCTAGTTCGATCACATCGCCAATGACATCGGGAATGACATCGGGACGCAAGGTCGTGTAGCCTGACTTCCATGCAGAAACTTCGTATCCTCATTTCATCGTTTGCGTGGTGCTTCATCGCCTGCGGAGGCGGCGCCGCCGTAACGCCTCCACCGAGCACGCCCGATTCTGAAACGGTTACCGAAACGTCGCTGCCTGCGGTGGGTCCGGTTGATGGCGTCGCGTGCGTCGGAACCTTCGATCCGTTGCCGGAAGGAGTGAAAGAAGTCGCCGACGAAGCGCTCGCGAAAGACGCCGTGGATGTAACGGGCAAAGGCAAATTGTGCACGGCGCGAGTATTCGAGGTGGTCACGCCGGTCAAGGTATATCGCGTGTGGAACAGTCAGAAAACGTATACCGAATTCGGTAAATGGTGGTCGTTCAGCAAGCCAGCGGGACCGGCCGACAGTTATCGTGAACAGAATGCGATTTGCCCTGAATGGAGCGACCTGGATCGCCTATCGGTATGCGAAATCAAAGTGGGCGCTCGGTTTGCGATTGGGCCGGGTCAAAGCGCAACCTGCGCCGCGAAAAACTACGAGAAGTCCGCGGTGAATCAAGTGTTCATCCCGAACGACACGCGCGCGGAGAAAGTATTTGTGGACCATTGCGAGCAGATGGGCACATGGCCGTGAAGAGGACCTCGGAATAGACCGCACAGCTATCGATTGAGCTAGCCCGTCTCCCTCCGCTCGCTTTTACCTGGCCCAGCAACAAACAGATGCGGCGCACGACGAAAACGTGTACCGTCGTCTCGCATGTCAGGACTTCATTCCAACCATACCATCATTTTTCTGCGAGCGGAGCATTACACCAATGACTGAACCCATTTGGGCTCGTTCCGCGACCGATCTCGCCAGCGAGCTTGCCGACGGGCGAATTCGATCGGTGGACATCGTCGCGGCGCTTCAAGAACGCGCCAATGACGTGGAACCGCTCGTGTGCGGATTCGCGCGACGACAAACCGAGACAGCGCTGCGCGAAGCGGAGTATGCGGATACCGAACGCAAAGCGGGCCGCATTCGAGGGCCATTGCATGGTTTGCCGCTGAGCTTCAAGGAAAACATCGATATCGCCGGTTTACCCACGACGCTCGGTCTGCAAGCTCGCTCGATGGAAGCTGCTGCGCAAGACGCGGTGCTCGTGCAAGTTGCGCGTGAAGCAGCAATGGTGATCCTTGGCAAGTCGAACGTGCCTCAAGCTCTCATTTCGGGCATGGAATGCGGAAATCCACTTTTCGGGACGACACGTAATCCATTTTCACTCGCGCACGGACCGGGCGGAAGCAGTGGAGGTGAAGGCGCGCTGCTCGCATCCGGCTCGAGCGTGCTCGGGGTGGGAACGGATATGGCCGGTTCCATTCGATTTCCAGCCACATTTTGTGGTGTCGTAGGGCTCAAGCCCACGGCCCGTCGTTGGTCGAATACAGGACTGCGCACATTCATCGCGGGTCAAGAAATCGTTGGGCCTCAAACGGGTCCCATGGCACGCACCGTGGCTGACGTGGCGCTGCTTTTCAATGGTTTGTCGATTGACACGCAATCGAGGCTCGATGCCGATGTGCCGCCCGTACCAACGGCAAGCGCTCCCGTCCGTCTCGAAGGATTGCGCATTGGTTACTTCGACGATGATGGTTTTTTCGCGCCTGCGGCGTCGATACGGCGAGCAGTCAATGAAGCCGTGAAAGCGCTTGCCGATCGTGGTGCCATTCTCGTCCCATTTCCTCCCGCTCAGCAAGAAGAAATGCTAGAGCTTTTCGTGGCAGTCGTATCGAGTGACGGAATGAAAACAGCATTGGGTCAGCTCAAAGGGGAAACGATTGCGGACACGATGCGTGAATTGTGGTTATCGGCGCAGGTGCCGGAAACGTTGCGTGATGGGTTTGCCAAGTTACTCCCACGGTTTGGCGAGGCACGTCTGGGACGGCTCTTGCAAGCGTCACGTGGATTGGAAGTGCACGAGTATTGGAAACTTGCCGAGCGGCGGCGAGCATTCAAGGTCGCAGAGATCGATCGGTGGAATCGCGCGCAGATCGACGTCGTTTTGTGTCCACCCAGCGTCACCCCTGCCGTTCCGATTGGCAAAAGCCGAGGACTTGCAGCCGCTACATTGGGTTACACCGCGCGTTACAATATCGTAGGTTTTCCCGCGGGTGTCGTGCCCACGACGCGAGTTCGTCCTTCCGAAACCACGCGAACACAATGCATCGATCGCCTGGATCGGCTCGCCGGCGACGTGGAATCCCGCAGCGCGGGATTCCCGATTGGCGTGCAAGTCGCCGGAAGGCCGTTTCGTGAGGATCAGGTGCTGGCGGTGATGGGCGCGCTCGAAGAATGGGCGAAGCAGCATTCGGACCCGCTGCAAACGCCCGTGCGAAGCATTTCGCAGAAATGACTCAGTTGAGTCCCTTGATCCGAAAGATCATCCCCAAGTTCATTTTTATTGCATCCTTCGGAGCGTCCTCAGGCTGCTTTTCCTTATGGGAAACGGCGAGGTAGGACACTCCCTTCACGGGAACGAGCGCGACCGGCCAAGGATAAAAAACGCCGAGCAATTTGTCGACGGGGACAGAATCGATCATCGAGCCATTTTTCGGATCCCACGCGGAGAGCATGCGGCAATTCGAATCGAGCACGCACAAGCCGGCTGAGCATTTGTCGGCATCGGCCGCCCAGCAAATATCCTCGCCCTCCTTGACGTTCTTGTCCTTGTCGCGATTTTTACCGAATTTGACCTTCAGTTTGCCATCTTGGGAATGAATCCCCAGAAAATGGTCACCCTCCAAGTTCATGGTCACCAAAATATCCTTGTCCCATTGCTGCATCGAGAGCACGCTCCATTTGCCTGGATCCTTGCCCTTTTCCGGCTTCGGTGCATCCCATCCCTGGTATTTCCAATCGGTCACCGCACAGCCGCCTGTCACGTCACCAACGAGGCGAGCGTCGCCCATGAAATATTCGAAGCCCGTTTTTCCGTCGGAGTTCAAGGCCGTGAGACGACAATCGAGAGGCTCGACCTTCCCGGCCTTGTAGAGATAGGACTTGGTGAACGAATAGGCGAAAATCGATCCGTCGTCGAGCACGGATAGCCTCTCGACCTCGCTCGGAAACGTCAAAAGCCCCTTGTCGCCAAAAGCCATGTCGATTGCCAGTTTGCAAGTATCGCCGGCTGCGGGAATGTAGTGGCGAACCTTGAATGCGTTGTCCAGCACGTACAGCGACCCGTCCGGTGCTGCGGCCATGCTGCGCAATGCTTTGCTGAACCATTCGTCCTTCATTTCCGGCACGGAGGTATCCAGCAAACACACTTCGGCCGAAATTTCTTTCCCTCCCAGCGTAAGTTTTTCTCGCTCCCCGGCTGGAGTGAATTCGACGTTTGGCAGGGCAAACTTTTCCTTCGGCGGAGCGGGTTTGACTTCGGGCGCAGCAGGCTCGGAAGGTTTGTCGGTCTTTGCTGCCACGTCGGCGGGCTTCTTCTGTTCCGCGGTATTGGCGACTTTCGCGTCAGCCACCGGCGTTTTCGGCGTTTCCGCCGCGCCGCCACACGCAACGACCATCAATGAGCCAATAATCAACCCGTAATGACGTAAACCGGACATCTAGAGATCCTCCTCAACAGCACGTGCCAAAACACTGACGATTCGCGGCGGACCCTACAACAAATGAATCTCTTTCTCAAGCACGGTGAAAACGTTTGCTACTGCCGTCGTTTCAGTAAAGCATGCGGCCGCAAGCGAAGAATATGCGCGCACGCGCCGACTTTCTAGAAGGACTACTCGAACTACACACGCACCAAGATGCGCGCGCGCGTCGCGTCGTCTTTCGCCAAAGCATCACCTCGCTCGCGATCGAAGCGTCCGCCGATGGCCCTCCACCGCTCGATGGATTGCGTCCCGAAGCGCTGCTCGAAAGCATTCGCGCAGCCCTCAAAGACGGCCTCTTCGATGACCTGAGCTGGCTTGCCCCGCCCGCTGCAGCCGTCGCGCTCTACGAGATCACCGGCGCACTTCCGCTCGGTCCAGAACGTCGCGACCTCGGTCGTCGCGTCGTGTCGCAACTCTACGACGGCGATGCCGCCACGTTCGTCGCACTCGCCACACGCATGGCACTGGGCAACGCGCGCGCTCTCGATGGTGCTCCCGTTCGAGCACGTATCGCCCTCGCTTTGCAGCTCGGAAGCGGCGTGGACGTGCCTGTCGATCCGCTCGCCTTTGCGCTCGTTTCACGTCGCGAGCTTGCACGTGATTGGGTCGGAAATGCGGCCACTGGATCGCTGCCAGAACGTCGTCTCGCCGCACGTTTGCTCGAACGCGCGTGTCGCGAAGCTGCACGACGCGCAAGCCAAGGCGACGAAGATGCCTTGCGATTGTTTCGCGGCATCGGTTCCGCAAGTGCACCGATCAACAGAAATTCAACGCTTTCCGATGTCGTATGTGATGCGTACCGCCGCCTGCTGACGGATCGGGAAACGTTGGTCTGGCGTCATGCGGCTGCTGCTCGAGGATTGCTCGCCGGCGTAATCCCCAGTTTGCGCGAAGAAATCCGCGGGATGCTCGGGACAAACCTCTCGCCAACGGAATGGCGACGCGCCGCTACGTCACTCGTCGCCAGCATCGCGTTCGATCCACAAGCAGGCCTCGCGGCATGTCGCGATCTGCTCGCCTCGAACCTCGTGCGCAAAGATCCTGGCATTCCCATGGCCATGGTTTGGGGCCTGCCGCGCGCGGTGGATGCCGAACCAGAGACGGCCGAAACGCTGCTCGATGCCATCGCAGAAGCTCATCCGATCATCATTGCCGACGGGCTCATCGAACTGCAGTCGGAGCTTGGAACGAGCTTCGGTTCGCGTGCTCGGCAAATGTGCATGCAAGCGCTTTCGGCAAGTCTCACGCTGCCTCAAGACGACGATGGTCTCACGGCGCTTGGTCAATGCATGCTGCGCGATTTGGAAGGTCACGAGCCTTCGGACCTTGCGGCAGCGGTGCGTAGTGCAGTCGCAGGCTTTGTCGAGATCGGATGTCGTGAAGCGGCAGCGCTGGCCCTGACCGCGATCGAACACGGCTCGAGCACGCTCGATGCGCTCGAAGTGCTCGGAGCGACCACGACGGGCGATACGGCGCGAGCAAGCATGTCGCGTCGAACATCAGCGCGGCTGCTTCGCGAGCTCGACATGAACCTGTACGAGTCGGGCCTGTTGCGCAGTCTCGTGCTGCTCGAACGACGCACGAACAACAACGACAGCGGCGCAGCGTTGGGGCTCGATCAAGTCGACGATCGAGTTACGCGTTGGCTTCTGCGAGTCGAATCAGCCTCGCCGATCGCAGGCAAGCCCGGACATCCAACGTTTCACCAACGAAACTTGCGCGCGCTTTTGCACGTGGTCGATGGCGAAGCGACCGATGGCACCGACGAAGAAACTCGTGGCCGCGGCAAATTGCGTTTGCTCGAAACGTGTGACGTGCTCACGCGACGTCTTGCAGCAGAACCAGCGTCACCTCTGCGTCGTGCGGTTGCAGCAACCGTTGCTCGCGCGTTCGATGCCCTCGTGCGTGCAGGCGCGGTCGATGCCTCGGATGCGCTGCTTTACGCGTGTATGCGCACGGGTGATCACAGCACGCTCGAGATCCTCGCCGAAGCCAGCGTTCATCCTGATGTGCGCGAACTCTTCGCCTGTTTCGCTCGCTTCACGGGCGCGGTCCGTCCCGAATCGCTAGGCAATAATCCGACGGGTCGAGTCGACACGGCACTTGCGGCACTGACCAAGTTCATCGCGGAGCTACCAGCAGGAACATCGCAACGGATCGAAGGACTACGCACGGCGCTCAGTCGGCTTGCGCGCAGCCTCGATGGAGTGCGTAGCGCGCGCGCATTGGACGCTCTGACAGAAACGACATCCAAGGAAGGCTCACCGCTCTCGGCGCTCGAAGATGCGCTCACGACGCTGGCCAGATTGACGTCGGCCGCGCTTCGCCGCTTTGCGTACAACGAAGAAGAACCGATCCCGGCATCGGTTGCGTTTACGGGCGAAAGCCTCGCAGTGATCGTGGGCATGGCGCGTGATGGCAGCACAGCATCGCACCTCGAAACGAGCATCGACAGGTTGGTGAAAACAGCCAACGAGGGCCTGCCGAGTTCCCTCACGCACGCGATGGCCATCGTGCTTCGCCGTCTGCTTGCACTCCCGAGCCAAACATCCGCGACGATTGCGCGCCCGCAGATCGAAGCGCAAACCGAAGCTCCGCTTCCCGCCTGGGTACCGGCTCATCGCACGGTGGGTGGATTCTACCTGCATCGCCGTCTCGGAGGCGGCGCGCTAGGAAGCGTGTTCATCGTGTCGCGGTCCGAAGAGCGTCACGATCCGAACGCGGAAAAGTTTGCACTCAAAGTACCTGATTACGACGCGACGGCAGCGCGCAGCGTGTCCGAAGCCGAGTTCTTGCAGCTCTTTCGACAAGAAGCCGGCGCGCTTTTGTCGCTACCTGATCACGTCAACCTTCCACGCTTCGTCACCTTCGATGCGGGCGCTCGACCCAAGCCCATCTTGGTGATGGAACTCATCGAAGGCGTACGTTGCGAGCACCTCATCGACAATCGCACGTTGACGGTCGACATTACGCTCACGCTTCTCGACGGCATTCTCGCCGGGCTCGAAGCCATGCATTCGGTAAAGATTGGTCACTTGGACCTCAAACCATCGAATGTGGTTTTACGCGGTTTAACCGCACCGGTGCTCGTCGACTTCGGTCTTGCTGGTCGTCAAATTCGTCCGGGATGTGCCACGGCTGCATATGGTGCACCGGAAGTTTGGGGCGCGGCGCCCGACGGGGCCATTGCGACGCCACTCACGGCCGATATCTACAGTTTTGGCTGCCTCGCGTACGAGATTCTTTCTGGCAATATGCTCTTCGACGCCTCGAGCGATGCGGCCATGATTACCGTGCATGTTTCGCACGACGGCCTTCCGCCGAAAATTCGTCGCATTACGAATGGACGTCTCGCGTCGCTGGGCATGTTTCTATTTCAATGTTTGCGACACAATCCCAATGATCGCACGAATGCCACGGGCCTACGCGCCATTTTGCGCCGCATCGTTCCCGAGCTTCGTCGCTGCACGTGGCCGATCATCGACGAAGAAGCGCCGATGTAGCTACTTCTTCTGAAACCCGCCCTTTTTCTGAAAAACGTCTTCATCGTCCAAGTTCGGCGCTTCTGGCTCTACTTTGGGATTCCTTTTCGGAATGGGCTTCGGTTTCGGCGTTACGGTCGGTGCCGGTTTGGTCTTTTGAGGCACCTCGGTGGTCTTTGGCGCAGGTGCATTCTCGAGCGTTTCCGACGACGTCGGCGCAGGTTTCGGTTCAATCGACAAACGCGCCTTTTCCCTGGCCCATTGCACATCCCGCGCCGTGTCACCCGCCGGATCGAGCTTCTTGGCTTCATCGAGACCAGCCACGCATTGCGGGTATTTACCTTCGTCGCATAGCCGCAAAGCCTCGGCGCGAAGCAGGCGTGCTTTTTCGAGCAGCGAATTGTCCACCGGCTCCGCGGTCACGTCTGGCTTGACCATTTCGTGATCGTCGGGAGTTTGTCGCAGAATACGCCAAACGACGAAAATGAGCGCTCCGAGCGCAGCGACAGCCGCCAGCTCCGCCATCCACCGCTCTTTCATCCATCGCCGCATACGCGACACGCGCTGACGCACACGAGCGGCCGGCACGCGCTCATCCGCCGCGATACTCTCGAGCTTCTCGCCCTCCCCTTCCCTCGCCATCCACGACAGCGTCTTTTGCGCTTCTTCGGTCGGTGGAGCTTGCTTTTCGGCCCAGCGTAAAAGGGCCTCTTCTTCGACCGGCGGAGGGTTCGCCACCTGCTCGGGGATGTCACCGATTTCTTCTCGCGACGTGCGCCGATGCGTGTCCACCACCTTGTGTCGCGTGATGCCCAGCAAATACTTGCGTAGCTCTTCTTTGTCGCTCGGCAGGTTCTTCGCGACGAGCGCCTCGCAAAGCACCGTCTGCACGATATCGTCCGCATCGGATGCCGAAACTCGACGCTTGACGAATTCGAGCAAAAACTTCCTCAGCTCGGGATCCGCAAGAGATTCATCGTTCTTCGGTGTTTCCATCGGCATCGGGGTGCTCATCGCTCCCTCATCGGAGAACGTACCTGGAGTGTGACACGCTCAAAATCTTTTTTTTCTGCGCGCTTCATCGTCACGATCAAACCTGATCGTTCGACACCGGAGCATGAAACATTTTTTCGCGCTCCTGCTGCTCCCGCTCATCGCGCTTTCCGGTTCCCTCGCGCTCGGCGCTCCGAAAGTACCGAGCGACAAACCTGTCGCGAAAAAAATTCTTTCCACGCGTTTGCTCAAGAACAAGAGCAAACCGAAACGTGTCGTGGTCAAAGCTTCGACGTCAAAAGATGATTCAAAAACCAAGGTGCAAAGCGAGCCCAAAGTCACCTTGGTGCGTATCGACAAAAGCGATCACAAGCTCGAGCTCGTGGCTGGATCGCAGGTGCTCAAGACTTATCGCGTAGCGATTGGATCAGGCGGAATGGGGCCGAAACGATTCGAGGGCGACAAGACGACGCCCGTGGGGCACTACCGCGTCACGACGCGTTTCAGGCCATTGTTTCACCAGTTCATTGGCGTCAGTTACCCGAGCGACGAGGACCGTGTGCGGTACGCCGATCTCAAACGCAAAGGCATCGTTCCTCCGGGGCGCGGAGTCGGTTTTGGAATCGGTATTCACGGAGTTGGGTCACGCGAGCTTGCGGGCATTCACAAGCAAGAGGATTGGACGCACGGGTGCATCGCGATGGATGACGTTGAAATCGACGAGTTCGGCAAGCTCGTCCCGGAAGGCACGGCGATCGAGATCGTGGACTGAGAGGCTGGAAAGGTCTGGTCGTTGGTCGCGGAGGGATGTATCGTCGGGACCAACGAATGCCGAAAAACCATTGGCTCGTGAAAAGCGAGCCCTACAAATACTCGTTCGCTCAGTTGGTCGCGGACAAACGCACCATGTGGGAAGGCGTGCGCAACTACGAGGCTCGAGGGAGTCTGCGCGCGATGAAAGAGGGCGACTTGATCCTCTTTTACCACTCGAACGAAGGCAAAGCCGTCGTGGGCATCGCACGCGTGGCTCGCGAAGCGTATCCCGATACGACGTCTCCGGACGAAGACTGGAGCTGCGTGGACCTCGAAGCGATCGCGCCGCTGAAAGTTCCGATCGACTTGGAAGTGATCAAGGCCGATCCGGCGCTCAGTGAGATCGCGCTTTTGAAGCGGTCGAGGCTGAGTGTCGTTCCGGTTTCGAAGGAACATTTCGACCACATTCTTGGCCTCGGCAAGACGAAACTCGCGCGCAAATATCAGTAACCATGCAGCGCTCTTGACTTGAGCGCGCCTTGGAGTGACTTTGGCCCCGTGACTCGTTCGACAAAGCGCTCGTGGTTGGCCATCGCCTTTTCTTTCGCCGCACCCGCAGTAGTTCTCTTCGGTTGTTCTGGTCCGCCCGTATCGGCGACCATCACCGGTGAGCCCATTTGCGCCGACTACAGCATCGGAGGCGGAGGCACCAAGATGCGCGGCGGTTTGCGCTACCCCGTGCGCGTCACGGTCCTCGATGACGACGATACCGTTGCCAAGCCGCTCATTTACGGCAAGCGATCCGAAGGCGATCCGAGTCCTCGCGTCGCGCTGCCGGACAAGAACGCCGAGTACAAAGTGCAGTGGGGCCAGTGCGTCAACGAGCGTGCGACGGTGCCCGCGAGCCTTTCCAAGGGCAAGTCGTTGCGCACCGATTCCGCGACTTCGTACGACTGTGGCGAGACCAAGGTTTACAAGACGGACACGCTGATCACGAAGAAGGGCGACGCCGCGTCGCACGCGCTCGCGTACCAACCGCCGCCCGTGCCCGAGTGCTGGGCGGACACCACGCCTGTTGACGCAGCGGCCGATGCAGGCGCGCCGGATGCCATGCCGTCTGCAGCCGACGTCGCGGACGCGGCAACAGCCGATGCAGAAGCGACGGACGCGAGCGCAGTCGATGCCGAGGCGGCAGATGCGAGCGCTACGGATGCATCGAGCGTCGAGGATGCAGCGGCGAAAAAGGCGGACGATAAGCCGGCGAAGTGAGGAAGATCGGCAGGTCTATCGAAGAAGGGCGCGCGCCGAAGCACATTTGAGGGTCGGAGTCAAGTGAGATCGCCTGGCGTCCGCAGCTCCCCCTGAGCGTGTGTGGGGATTCGCTGTCAATTCGGTAGAAATGCACTTGACGTCTGCCTGTCGCGCGACTCTTATTCTCGCATAATCCAATGCTCGTCACAAAATTTTGGGTCAAGCGTTACCGGAGCCTTTACGACGTTACGCTCGACAATCTTGGCTATTTCAATATTTTCTATGGTCCGAACGGAAGCGGTAAGAGCAATGTCCTGGACGCGTTGCATACTCTGTTTTTCGTAATGCCTTTGGCCGTCGACACGGCTTACGGACCAGTCGAGGAGCGCCTTTCGTTCCGCGAAGCCGGTCGCCGCGCGTCCGAATGGATTCGGGAGGATGATTTCTTCGCACGAGAAGAAATCGAGCCCGTTGAAATGGGCGCGGTAATGGAAGACAAAGAGCATTTCGACGGCGCGCTATTCGAGGGGCAACCTGTTCGCCGCGTTGAGGTGGCAATTCGTTTTTCGCAGGTGCGGCAGAGCGAATTCATCCTGCAGTTCACTCGGCTTTACATCAATGGCAAGCGACCGGGGCTCCCCTTCATGGACCCGGACGTTCGCAAGCTCTTACGCCATTTCGTACCTCAAGCATTCACGCATCTTGGCGTCATGCGCACTCTTTCAGTAAGCGCACCTCGCGAGGGGGTGCCTTCGGGAGGACCGGTCGTTGGAACCATTCCCGATGGCGAGATCGTCCGCGAGTTATTCCGTGCAAAAAATGCCAAGGACAGCGAGCTTCGACGGCGATTCAGCGAGCTTCAAGATTTCATGGCCGATGCCCTGAACCGTGGTCAATTCGATGTTTTCATGGATCCGAGCACGCAAGAGCTCGAGCTGCGCGAGATGTTGCTAGAGCCGAATCCTCTCCAGCGCGATATACGTGTGGATCATGCTGGTCATGGCATTGTTCAATTGTATGCCATTGTCGCTACCATCATCTTGAGGGGTGGCAGCATCGTCGCACTCGAAGAGCCCGAGGCGCATTTGCATGCGCCAACGATGGGCCGTGAACTTCGGAAATTGCTCAAGAAAATGGTTGATGATGGGCAGATTGGTCAACTCTTCATAGCCACTCACAGTAACCTGTTCGATCTCGATCCTGAGGGTTACTGGGACGTGTCGCAATTGGAAGGGAAAACCCACGTCGAGCGCAAACCATTGCATGAAATCGACGCACGGCATCTATATGAGCCGGGGCCAGCCAAACACGCGCTCGAACAACTGCTGCGTTATCTTCCCGAAGACGAGGTGGTCTTTCGTCGTTCAGGGGGCGATCCAGTCGGCGCCAAAGAAATGCTTCGATTGCTTCAAGAAGATGACGAAACTGCGGTGCATTTCCTCCAGAATCTCCATGGCGCCGCATTACGTATCCTGCGTCTCGACAACCGACGTAAGGAGACTGCTGCGTGATGCCGTGGATGATTGTCGCGCCGCATCGAGACGATGACGAAGGTCTCGGACGATCACGGTGGGTGGCCATAGAAACTCGATCCCGTGCGTCCAGCGCAGACGCGCCGGTAACCGTGTTCTTGTGCGACGGCGTAGCGATTCGAGAGAATTTCGAGAATGCTTTGCAAGCAAACCCAAACCTGCGCGGAATGGCGTTCTTTGGTCACGGCGCAGAGGACCGGCTGTTCGATGCAAACCGAGTTCCGAAAACAGATCGTCCCGCATTGATCGACAGTGACAATCTCCATCTGTTGCG
>CAZETM010000155.1:0-15273 GCA_964514885.1 uncultured Polyangium sp.
GCGGACCGAGGGCTCGAGTCCCTCCTTCGCACGAAGAGCACCAAGCACGAGCGCCGCGCCTGCCGCCGTCGTGGACGATGGAGAACTCGTTAGAGCTCCAACGAGTTGCGGCACAGCAGGTCGACCTGCTGTCACGAGTGACGAACGTACGGCGGACCGAGATGCGCTCGGATCATCCTTCGCAAGCGCAGCGATGAGCGCGCGCACGGCCGCCTCGGAGCCAATTCGCCCAAGCGCTTCGTAGGCCGCAGCTCGCACGTCGAGCGCGCCAGCAGAAGCTTGTGCCGTACGAACTCCCGACGCACTTGGCCCCATCGGCATGTCCGTCGGTCCGGCGTTGTCGATGAGCGGAATGATCGCCGTCGTCGCTTCGTCCGAGCGCAACTTACCCAAAGCTTTCACGGCTTCGATTCGCACGTCTTGCGAGCCGTCTTGCAGCGCGATCACGAGCGCGTTCGTCGCGCGCACATCACCGAGATCCCCCAACGCTCGCGCCACGGCACGACGCACTTCAACCGCGGTGTCCTGCACTTTGCCAATCAACGGAACGACCGCGCGAACATCACCCAACCTGCCGACAGCTCGCGCCACTTCGACTCGCACCTCGAACGATCCATCGTCGAGATGTCCGAGCAACGGAGAGACCGCATCGGGCAAACCCGAGCTTCCCATCGCGGCGGCAGCTGCGACGCGCACGTGTGGATCGGGATCACCAAGAACGCGCCCCAGCGCAACGACGGATCGATCCGTAGGAGACACGCGGATCACGTCACATGCTGCGCGACGAAGACGAGCATCGCCTTCACCGAGCCAAGTGATGACGTAGTCACCAGCCTTCGGCATGGACAGCACGCTCGCTGCCGAAGCGGCAAGCAGTCGCACGTCGATGTCGACATCGCCAAGCGCGCGTTGCACGAGAGGCAAGCCAAGCTCTGGTGGCAACTCCGAGATGCGTTTGGCGGCCGCACGTCGTTCCGCAACGTCGGCAGATGCAAGCGATTTTGCGATGCGTTCGGGGACGTTTGGCCAAACAAACGCGTGGCCCACGGTCGAAGAAATCGCGAGCGTGAGAGCGACGAGACCACCTGTCAGACGAGCGAGAAGTGTCGAACGCACGGCGGGCACGGTATCAGGAAAGCGGAGGGGGCGCATCGCTGCGCGAGTTGTCGGCGGACGAGCGACTGCGAGTGGCGGGCTGCAACGCAGAGACAACAGGCGCAGGAGAAAGGGGCCTCGGTTGTGCCTTTGCAGGCGGAGGCGCGGCGGCGCGCAAGTTGATGAACTTGTTCAGCATGTCGAACCAGAACGGAGCGCCGAGTGAGATCGCGACGGCCGTGAAGAGCCACCCTGCGATACGCCGAGCCCAACCATAAAACCCAGTCGGAAGCAGGCGTCGATCACACGACGCTGCATCTTCAGGACGACAAACCCACTTCGGTCCCTCGGGCCAACCGATGGGCAACGTGAGTGTATCGAGGCTGCTCTTCAGACCAGCAACGCGCTTTTTCAACAGCTCGCTCGTCTTGCGCTCACGCTCGGCTGCCGCCGCTTCGTCCCACGTTGCTTTCGCAGCAGCCTTGCGATCCGCGATGGCCTCTTCGATCGTTTTGACGTCGTCCGATCCCTCTTTGATGCTCTCGCTCACGAGCGTCGCGACGGACTGACGCAGGACTGCGTCCTTCGACAAACTGTCGACGACGAGAAAGAAGTCGACGTTGAGCGCGACGGACATCACGAGCGCGACCAAGGCGATCATGAGCGTGATGGTTCGTTTGTACCAACCACCCACGCCCTCCATCGTGCGATCGAACCACGTCGCGATGCGATGAGCTGCATCGCCGAACGTCTTGACCTGATCGTCGCTGACGAGCGCAAGGAGCGCTGCGCGGGTGCCCGGATTCATGCCCTTGGCTTCCGACAAACGCTTGCGCAGTGTCTCCAGATCGGAAGCGCCGACATCGTGACTGTCAACGTTCTCGGTCGTTCGAGGCCAAAGGTTTCGGGCAAACCCCACGATGGCTCGAACGGGGATCAGCACGATCGACTTGAGCAAGCCGTTGCGTTGCGGAGGGATCGCGCGATCTTTGTCGTCGTTCCACGCAACGATCACGTCGAGTAGCGCCCGAGCAAAAAGATCGGACGGGATGTACGCCGGGTCGGTGTCGTCGTCCTGCGTCAGGCTATCGATGAGCGGGTGGTGGTAGACCTTGTCCGTCATCAGGCGGTCTTTGAGCAGCCGCTCGACAGCTTGACGCAGCGTGATCGCACGTAGCGACAGAACCGTCGCGATCGCTTCGGTGAGGGCCGACGCGATGACGGCAAGGGCCGCGAAAACGAAGGCGATACCGATGGCGATGTCGAGCATGTTGGATGCGGGCACGATGCCTCCTCGGCGGCCTTGCGCCCCACCAGGAACGCACGTGCAGCTTCAGCGCTCCGGGCGATTCGACGTCCCATCCCCCGTGCGCCGGCCACCGAAACTTTGATCTATCGTCTTCGAGCTCCACCAGCAGCGCAATTGATTCGAACAAAGGCGAATCTTCGTGGGCTCCGCGGGCTCCGAACGCGCTTGCGGTGTGCTTGCTTGGCCTCAGGGAGAAAACTCGCGATACTGTGTCTCGTGGCTGATTCTCGACACCAACCCACCGTCCGCCCGCAACGTCTCGCACTCGGCGTTTTCGGTCGAGCTCCCGTCGCGGGCACCGTAAAACGCCGCTTGAGCCCACCGCTTTCTCCCGAGCGAGCTGCAGATCTTTCGTCTGCGCTGCTGTCGGATTTGCTCGGTGTGCTCACGCTCCTGCCGATGGGATATCGCGCGGTGCTCTGCGAGTCCGATGCGGCTCGCGACACGCTGAAGAACGCGCTTCCTCCACGTTGGCAAACCGCAACCACTGGTGGCTCGTCGTTCGGCTCGAAGCTCGAAGCCGGTCTCGAGCATCTGTTCGGACAAGGCGTCGAAGCCGCCGGCATTGTCACGAATGACTCGCCGCTGGTTTCTCTGGACGAGCTCTACGAAGGGTTCATGTGGCTGACGAAGCGACGTGGGCTTCTCCTGGGACCGACGTTGTCAGGAGGGCTCTACGTCTTCGCGTTGACTCACCCCGAGCCTGCTCTGTTCAAGGATTTCGATTGGACGCCCGAGGGTCTGGTGGATCGACTGAAACACCGCGCGCGAGAGCTCAAGATCGACACGCAAGTTCTCGCGACGGTTCCGGAAGTCGAAACCACGGAGGACATGCAACGGTTCGTCAAAGAGATGACCGGACCGAACAAACCGATCGGTGGTTTGCCCGCGACGACGGCGCTGCTGGCCGGAAGCGACTTCGCATTCGCGAAGTGATCGAACCGCTCACCCCCAGTTGATTTTTCTAACTGTAGGGGCGTGATTCATCACGCCTTCTTCGAAACGCCTTCAGGGGCGCGATGAATCGCGCCCCTGCATTTGGCGTTTTCATAATTTCAACGGACTGCCACGGGGTGAGGCGCGACAAACCCTCACTCAGCGTCGGCGAGAGATGCGAAGGCGGCGGCTGCGCGGGGTCTGGCAGGACGAACGATGTCGCGATCGAGACTGTCGCCGAACATGCGCAACATCGATTCGGCTTCGACCAACGCTTGAGGCGTGTCGACATCGATCCAGCGCGCATCGCCCACGTCGCACGCGAAGAAGAGACCGCGCTGCGCGAGCGTTCGCACGCCATCGGACAACGAGCAGTCACCGTGTTGCGAGTACACGCGGTCGAGCGACTCGATGAGTGACGGGCCGATGCGGAACACACCCGTATCGAGCGCGTCGTAGACCGGAATTTCTTTGCCGATGTCGGCGATCAGCTCAGCTTCGGTGCGCACCTTCGTCGCATCGTCGATGTCGAAGCAACGCGCGATGGCTCGGTCGACGCCGAGCGCTGCGGCACCTGCCGGGAGATCGAACGCGTTGAGTCGGCGCACGATGGCGGGTGCATAGAGATGATCGGCCATCGTGAGCAGCGTGTTCGGTTCGACAAACTCGCGTGCAGTGAGCAACGAAACGCCGTTCTTCTTGTCGAATTGCGTGTTCGTGACGAAGGTGATGCTGAGGTCGAGTGATCTGTCGGCGTCGAGCGCTGCGCGGATGAGGTCCTGCTTGTATCCGGTGACGATCACGACCTCCCGGATGCCCTCGTCTGCAAGTGTGCGCAGGATGCGAAGGAGAAGAGGAATTCCCGCAACCGCTTTGAGTGGTTTGGGAAAGAACTCGCCGCTCACGAGGCGCGAGCCGGTGCCTGCTGCGAGCACGACGGCTCGCTTCATCGGTTTTGTTTCAAGCATGAAGGTACTGGGCCCGATCCGAAGCGCGCCCCTCGTAGCACGCATTCTGCCAGCAAAACATTGCGCGGTGATCAACGTCGGCGTGCCGTTTTCGTTCCACATCGAGGTGCGGTGTGACGCCCTTGTCAGTGTTGCAAAAGCGCAACACCCACAGAGTGTCGACACGAAGACCCGGCGACTTCGACGCCCCTGCATCACGAGCGGGCTGCACGAGATGCGATGGAGACATGAGCACGTAACGAAGCAACTTAGAGGCCACCTGCACTGCCACCACGTGTTCGCACTGTGGCTTGCAACAGTGCAAATTGCGGAGCTTCGAGAGTTCAACGTGACCGCTTCACGCACGCGCTCGAGCGACGTTACGGAGTTACGAAAACTGCCAGCGAGCAGGCACTCCGAAGCGTGCAAGCCGTCACGCAAGCCCGAGAAGGGTCGAGTCAAGCGTCACAGATTCGCAAAATTCGACTCCAATAGCAGCACTTTCCGATCAGGTCGCGCCCGGACACACCGCACGCGATCACGAAGTTGTATATACCGGCGCCAACGCGTGCGACCTGACCTGCGAGACGTCATGCTCGGTGACGATCGCGCATGAAGCGCGCCTACTGATTCGTTCCGAGCATGGCCCGATCGAGAGGCCGAAAGCATGGAGGATCGTCCTTGAAGCAGCCGCAAGAAGTGAAAAAGCCCGAGGGCAAACTCGCCGTGCTCCTGCCCGGGCTCGGTGCCGTGTCCACGACGACGATCGCGGGCGTGATGCTGGCCCGACGAGGCCTCGGGCTACCCATCGGTTCACTCACCCAAATGGCGCATATTCGCCTTGGAAAACGCACCGAAAATCGATCGCCGCTCATCCGCGACTTCCTGCCACTCGCGACCCTGCCCGAGCTCGAGTTCGGCGGTTGGGATCTGTTCACCGACAATGCCTACGAGTCGGCCAAACACGCCGAAGTGCTCGAGTCCAAACATCTCGATCTCATCAGCGAAGAACTCTCCACCGTAAAACCCATGAAGGCCGTGTTCTACCCCGAATACGTCAAGCGTCTTCATGGTCCGCACGTGAAGACCGGAGCGACCAAAGCCGACATGGTCGAACAAGTGCGCGATGACATCCGCACGTTCATCAAAGACAAAGGATGCTCGCGCGCCGTCGCCGTGTGGTGTGGATCGACCGAGATCTACTTCCCGCCGACCGATGTTCACGCATCGATCGAGTCGTTCGAAGCCGGCCTGCTCAAGAACGATCCCGCCATCTCGAACTCGCAGATCTACGCCTGGGCCTGCATGAAGGAACGCGTGCCGTACGCCAACGGCGCCCCGAACCTCAGCGTCGACTTCCCCGCCGCTTGGGACCTCGCCAAACAGAACGAAGTGCCCATCGCCGGCAAAGACTTCAAGACCGGACAAACCTTGATGAAGACGATCATCGCGCCTGGTCTGAAGGCCCGCATGCTCGGTTTGTCTGGGTGGTTCTCGACAAACATCCTCGGCAACCGCGACGGCGAAGTGCTCGACGATCCGGATAGTTTCAGGTCAAAGGAAGTCTCGAAGCTGGGCGTGCTCGAGTACATCCTGCAACCGAGCCTGTACAAGGAGCTGTACGGCAAGCTCTACCATAAGGTCCGCATCGAGTATTACCCGCCCCGCGGTGATGCGAAGGAAGGCTGGGACAACATCGATCTGTTCGGATGGCTCGGCTATCCGATGCAAATCAAGATCGACTTCCTGTGCCGTGACTCGATCCTTGCCGCGCCCATCGTGCTCGACCTGGCGCTGCTCATGGACCTCGCTTCACGCGCTGGTTTCTCCGGTACGCAAGAGTGGCTCAGCTTCTACTTCAAGAGCCCGATGACCGCGCCGAACCTCTATCCGGAGCACGATCTGTTCATCCAGTCCATGAAGCTCAAGAACACCATGCGCTGGATGATGGGCGAAGATCTGATCACTCACCTCGGCAACGAATACTACTGAGAGCGTGCCTATCAGGCTGCTGCGCGAACCGGTGCTTCGGTCAGGCTCACTCAGCGTACTGAAGTACGCTTCGTATCGGCTTCCCTAGCCCCGATTCGCTCGCAACGCCTGCTAGACACGCTCTACGTCGTAGTGTCTGTCTGGACAAACGTCCCTGCCAAGTAGACGACACCCAAGACGATGAACACCAAGCCCGCGGCGCGTTTGACCCACATCGCGGGCACGTAACGACTCACCACACCACCGACGAGCACGGCGATGGCACTCGTCGCCACGAGCGCGAGCGCTGAACCTGCAAAGACGCTCAATCGTGACGAGCTTGCGCCCGCAACGCTCATCGTGGCGATCTGCGTCTTGTCCCCCATCTCGGCGAGAAACACGGCGACGAACGTCGAGGCAAACAGCTTCCAGTCCATCGCGCGAGCGTGGTCGAAGCGATCACCGATCGCAAGATGCCGTAACGTGTTAGCCGCGTGGAGGGGCGTAGAAGTCGACGATACGAATGGGCTCGGTGAGCTTTACGCGCACGCGTGATCGTTCGCCGCGCACGTCGCCTCCGATCTGAAACGCAGTCGGAGGATCCATCTCGATGGACACGTCGTCGACGAAGAAGTCGAAGGTGTCTTCGAGGTTCTCGTACTCGCCGCGCCAGATGGTTTGGAAGTTCGAAACGAACGTGGTGGGAGTGATGTTGCTGATGCGTAGTTGCATGCGATCGGGGCGGTCTTCGGCGTACGGAAACATGCGGAAACCGAAGCCGTAAAAAGGGATCGTCGCGACGCACGCGAGCTTGGCGGGTCCTTCGTAGAGCACCGATCCTTTGCGGATGGGCGCGCCTAGGATGCTGCCCTTCGCACCAACTCGAACAGCATCGCTGCCTTCGTTGATCACGCGGCAGTGCGGAGTGGGACGCACGAAGTAACTGGGCACCGTCTTGAACGTCGCCGCAATCGCATACGAAGCGAGTCCCGGGGCAAACCTGCGCAGAGGCCCGCGCGCAAGCGTGTTCTTGACCGCGTTGTAGTCGCGAAGAACGACTGCATCGATGCCGTAGCCACAGAACGGAGAGAGCGTCTGTTCCGCTTCGACAAACCGCATCCAGCGACTGCCGGCATCGGCGTTGATGCGCCTGAGGTCCAAGGCCAAACCGCGTGAACGCTCGGATCCCGAAGAGCTTGAACCAAGCACCCACGCGAGAGAATTTCCGGTGCCGAGTCGGAGAAGACCGAAGCGAGGAATCGGTGCTGCGCGCCTGCGAGCTTCTTGCACGACCGCCGTGACGACGACGGTGAATGTGCCGTCGCCGCCGCCCGTGAGGATCGTGCCGTAACCACGATCGACGAGCGTACGTGCGATGCCTTCGCTCTCTTCAACACGCCGCGAGACGAAGAGGTCGCCGTTGTCGAGGATTTGGTCGAGCGTCTCGATCACTTCGGCGGTGACGCTCTTGGCGTTGCCGTTGACGACAACGGCGATGCGGTTCGACAAACCCGCGGACGGCGATGCGGGTGCTGCGTTGTCGTTGCGAGCAGCTTGCGACACGGCTGAAGTGGTCAGCGGAGGCAGGACATCCGGCGCGTCGGTTCGAAAGGCCATGGTGGGCGGGGTGTAGCACGGATGCTACCTCACTTTCGGCCTACTTTTGGATGCGTTCTCCAGGCGCGAACGGCAAAAATGGACCGACCTCTGAAAGTTTGTGGACGGCTGGCCCGAATTTTTGGTAAGGCGACGATCGGAAAGCTTGTGGCCGTGCGGTTCACGCCGCACACGCGGTTCGCTCACGGCATGTACAAGCCATCGAACGAGCCGGGATTTTATCGCAGTAGCGGGACGCAGCAACATGGCGAAAGCAACAAAAGAAAAAAGCCCTGAGAAGCGCTTGAAGAAGAAGAAGAAGGTTTCGAGCGCCTCCCGCCAAAGCGATGGCCCCGAGACCAAGACGACCACCAAGACCAAGGCGAAGACCAAGGCGAAGACCAAGGCGAAGACCAAGGCGAAGACCAAGGCGAAGACCGAAGCGAAGACCGAAGCGAAGACCGAAGCAACGGCCAAAGCGTCGTCCAAGCCGTCAAGCAAAGCGTCGTCCAAGCCGTCAAGCAAAGCTTCGGGCAGCGCGAAGGTGAAGACCAAGGCGAAGGCCAAGGGCAGCAAAGAGGACGACGCGAAGGGATCGAAGCGAAAGCTCGGTCTTCGTGGCGCAGCACCGTGGGCAGCGCGGCATGCGGCCAAGCACGCGGCCGAGGCGCGAGCTCGGGCAGCAGAGCCGGCCCCGCCGGGCAGTGCACGAGCGACGATTCGCGTGCCGCAGGGGGCCGAAGAGATCAAGCAGAAGATCGGCGAGCTGCACAATCAGACGACGAAGATCCGTACGTTGCGCAAGCGCATGGAGAAGGGCTTCTTCGATATCGGCCAGGTCCTGGCGGAGATCCAAGAGCAGGAGCTTTTCCAAGCGAAGGGCTTCGGTTCATTCGAGGCGTTCCTCGAGCGCGAAACGGACCTTGGAAAGCAGACGTCGCTGAAGCTGGTAAAGCTGTCGAAGGTGTTCCAGAAAGAGGCGGCGCTCGATTACGGAATGGAGCGTTGCATTGCAGCCCTGGCGGCGCTCGAAGGCGAAGCCGCTCCGAAGACGGCAGCACCGTCCTCGCCTGGTCCCTCGACCTTGCCGTTGCCGCTGAAGCCGCCCATGCGCGTCATGAACACTTGAAATCAACGGGCGTCCCCTTCGATAGGACGCCCGATTTGGTTTTACCCCGCCAAACTCATTCGAACAGGTTCGTGTAGATATCCGCATTCGCACCGTTCGCTCCGGTGGTCGTACGGTTGTCGATCCACACGACGATGCCTCGATCCCCGGTCGTATTGGTCACCATGAACGGGCTGCGTGAATCGGCCAAGCCGGCTGGCGAAGGGGCGCCTGCGGTGCCGACATCCATGCGCAAGTCAATGGGTTGGAAGGTCAAACCCGCATCGAACGAGTGGTTTGCAAAGATATCGCGCTGGCCGCTGCGAGCATCTTCCCACGTGACGTAGACGAGTTGTCCGGAACCGAGCGCGATGCGGGGGCGAGTCGAAGCGCTCGTGCCGCCTGTCGTGCCGAGATCGGTGCGTGTGGAGGTCATTTGAAATGTCGCGCCTGCGTCGTTCGACGTATTGACACGAATATCTTGCAAACCACTACGCGTGTCTTCCCACGCAATGGCGACGCGTCCCATTGCCGCGGCAAGTGCGGGTGCAGATGCGTCAGCAAACGTGGAGTCGGCATTGATGACTACGCCGTCGGACGGGAAGGTCATGCCGGAGTCCGTGCTGCGCGCCAAACGAATGGCTTTTTTGGCGCCGCGCAAATCGGTCCAGGCGATGTACGCATTGGGACCACCTGCATCGGCGGCAATGGTGATTTGCTCGGCGGGTTGACCACCAGAAACCGCAACGTTGGCGGAGAGCATATTCGTATTGGCATCGTACACGCTGGCGAAAACTTCGGCCTTGCCATTGCGTGAATCGCGCCACGCAACGAAAACCTTGCCATTGCCGTCGGTCGCAATGACGGGTTGTTCGGCGTTGTTCGTGACGGAATTGATGCGCAGGTCAGAGCCGAGCCACGTAGCGCCGCCGTCGAGCGATCGCTGGAGGAACACGTTTTGTACGACGTTTGCCCCGGTACCGCTCAGACTTTGCCAGACGACGACGAGTTTGTCTTGGTTGCCCATTGCACCTGGAGCAGCCACGATACCTTGAACGAGGAATGCGTCGGCGTTGGTGTTGTCTTTGTCGACACGCGCAGGAACTGTAAAGGCGCTGTACGAAGGCGACGGGGCATTGGCGATGTAAACGTCGCGGTGCGCAGCCGTCGGGAATTGCGCCAGGGCCACGTAGGCGCGTGTGGGGAATAAGAATGCGGAAGGCTCGACCTGCACGAGAGCACCGCCTGCGACGCCTGAATCCGCGGCAAGCCACGTCATGCCGCCATCGGTCGAAACGTTCGACCGGATATCGGCATTGCCTGCTCGGCGATCGAGATACGCTGCGAAGACGACGTTCCCCAAGCTCGCCACGGAGAGCTGCGTGCTCGTAGCTTGGCCGACGGCGGAATTCGCACCGAGATCGAGGCGTTGATCGGCCGCATTGGCAACCGGACAAGCTTCGTCGGACATGCCCGTGCAATCGTTGTCAAGGCCGTCGCAAAGCTCGACGGCGGGATCGACATTGCCCACGCAAACGAGCGAGCCTATTTGGCACGCGAGCGCGCCGAGCAAACATTCGCCGACATCCGACACGCCGCAAGGATCACCGACGCCGGGCAAGGTGCCGTCGTCGACGAGGCCATTACAATCGTTGTCCTTGCCGTCGCACGTTTCGGTGCCGTCGGGGTTGCACGCGTATTCGCAACCGTTGGCTTCGATGCCGTCGAGATTGTAATACCCGGGCAAACACCCCGCAAATGCGCATGTGGCCGCGGTGCAGGTACCGATTGAATTCGGATACAAACTGCCGCAGGCGTTTCCGCACGCGCCGCAATTTGCAGCGTCGGTTTGCAAATCGAAACCTTCGTCGACGGCGACGTCACAATTGTTGTCCGCGTAATCGCAGACTTCCACGCCACCGTTCGTCACGGTACACGCGTATTCGCAACCATCCGCGGCATCGCCATTGACGTTGTTGTAGCCGACGAGGCATTCCGCGAGCTGGCACAAGCCACTGACACAGGCTGCCGACGCATTCGTGAATACGCAAACGGTATTACACGCGCCGCAGTTGAACTGGTCCGTTTGCAAGTCGGTCAGCTCGTCGACCTGGCCATTACAATCGTTGTCGAGCGTGTCGCAAATCTCCATACCGCCATTCGATGGCGCGCATTTGTATTCGCAACCGTTGGCGACTTGAGCATCCAAATCGATGAACCCCGCGGCGCAGGTATCGACGAGACAGAAACCTCCGGTGCAGACCGAAAATGCATTGGGCAAGTTGCATACGTTGCCGCAAGCGCCGCAATTTAGCGGATCCGTCAGGATATCGGCCGCGCAACCACCTCCTGTGCTGGAGCTGGTGGTAATCAAAATATCGCCGCCGTCGCCGCCTTGGCCGCCCGTGCCGCCCATTCCACCCGTGCCGCCCGATCCGCCTGTAGCGCTGCCGGTCGTGCCGCAATCGTAGCAAAACGCTTGCGTGTCACAACCGCTCGTGCCCACGAGAATCGCGGCAAACGAAACGAACGAGAGAATGCCATAACAAAAATTCTTTTTCATGCGCTCCTCCCGCTGCGACGACGAACCGCGCAGAGTGCACCTACGAGAAGCAAGCCGAGCGCGCTGCCATTTCGTTCGCCGAAATTGACCGAGCACAACGTTCCGCCACCGCCCGTCGCGAGACGCCAATTGGCATTGTCTTCAGCATTGCCGCCTGCCGCTCCGGAGCTGGACGAATCGATTCCGCCCATTCCACCCATTGCGCCCAGTCCACCCGCCCCGCCATTTCCACCGGCTGCACCGCTTCCGCTGCTGCTATTGGAAGTGCCGCCAGAGCCTCCGGAACCATCGGGGATACACATAGCACCCATGCAGGTGGTGCCAGTCGGACACACGATATCGGCACAAGTGGTAGGAATGCAGAATCCTTGCTTGCAGGTTTGTCCACCGGGGCAAGGGAATTCACCAGCCTTGCAGGGTTCGGCGCACAAGCTGGCGATGCATTTGGAATCGCCGGGACAAGGCGCTAATTCGTCGGCCGGGCCGTCGCAATTGTTATCGAGGCCGTCGCAAATTTCTTCGGTTGGGCCGAGAGCGCCGATGCATTGGATTTGCGCGCCAATGCAGAATTCAACGCCCGCCTTGCAAGCTCCCACGTCCGATCCGCACGAGCCGCCACCGCCAGGATTGCCGTCATCGATGGCACCATTGCAATCATCGTCGATGCCGTTGCATAACTCGGCAGTGCCAGCCGTGCCGCCGCTGCAAACGATGGCTCCATTGTCACACGTAAAGATACCCGGCAGACATGCGCCCACGTTCGAGCCGCAAGGTCCGCCGGAATCGATGGGAGAATCGTCCGCCGTGCCGTTGCAATCGTCATCGAGCATGTTGCAAACTTCAAGGGACGGGCCTTTGCCGCCGAAACACACGAGCGCTCCGCCGATGCACTGCTGCGTGCCGAAGCTGCATTCGCCCACGTCGCTACCACACGTGCCGCCTGTGTCGATAGGTTGATCGTCGACCACTGCATTGCAATTGTCATCGATTCCATTACACAACTCGTTCGATGGCCCGATAGCGCCAACGCATACGAGCGCTCCGGCTTGGCAGCTCAAGGTGCCGAATGCGCAAGCGCCAACATCGCTCGCGCCGCAATTGCCACCGGCATCGACGGGAGCATTGTCGACGATGCCGTCGCAATTGTTGTCTTTGTTGTCGCAGATTTCAGCCGAGGGAGTACAAGGAGCCAAAAGGCCGGTCACCTTGAGGAACATGTCTTCGAAGTCATTATCGCCGCCGCGGTAGAGATCTTCGAAGCCGAAATAATACGCGAGCGGATTGACCTTCGATTGATAGAGCAGGTAATGAACGTAGTTGCCATCTCCATTACGAGCTTTTTCGGTATAATAGATGTGACCGACGTTGGCGATTCTACCGCAGTTGTCGCCAATCGGAGCGTTTTCAGGGGTGATCAAGAAAAACCCAATGAAACCACCCAGGTATCGGCCCGCTTGAAATTCCGTTTGAAAGTTGACGGTGCGATTCGAGCCAGGCTCGTCGGCGCAAGGCGTAATCGAATAAAGTTGCGTGGGTGCGGTAACGTTGTACCAACCGAAGGTATTTTCGTAGCCGGCGCCTTCGATGAGGTTGTTGACGGTGATTGTTCCGTATACGCCGTTCGTTTGTGGAACGGAGAATACTTCGGGGCTGGTCACGGCGCTGAAGATTGCTTGCAACGGATTGGTGGTCGACGTTGCTGGCAATCCTTCGCCGACGTTCAATCCTGCCTGCACGCATCCGTCCAAGGCGCCACTGCCGGGGCAGTTGGCAACTTGTACCGGAACGACCAAACCATCGGTTTGCTCGACGACTGCATCTGCCGAGATCGAAAGAAATGTCGCGCCGAGGACCACCAGCGCAGCAAGGCCAAACCGCGGTAAACCAAGTCGATACTTGCGCATGATTCGCAGGATAAACGCAAGCGAGGTCGGAACACAAGACCCACGGATGTTTCGGACATGCAGGGCAGATGGGGCTGTAGTGGTGCGAAACATACATGAGCCCAGGTCCGACGAAACGCGAGGGGTGTGGTCCATTGAAGTGATCGTCCTTCGCCGGCACTCGTGTCGCACGTGGTGGCTGCCGTTGGGCGCATTGGCGTGACGTTGAATCATGATTTTTCTTCCACACCAGCCATAGGGCACGTAGTGTAACCGCCATGTTGATTCGCTATTGCTTTGCTTCGCTTCTCTTGATTGGTGGCTGCGGTCCTACGGTGGTCGTCGAAACCGTTAATGCAACGGGTACCGGTGGTTCAGGAGGATCTTCCGCAAGCGCTTCTTCTTCGGGAGGTGGCCCTATCCAATGTCACGACGGATGGGGCCATGTCATCGGCGGACCCAAATCGGATCGCGTGATGGGACAAGCCATCGGGCTGGATGGCTCGGTCGTTCTCACCGTGGAACACATGGGCGAGCTCGCGGTGGATGGCGTACCTCTGGACCTTCCGCCCAACGTCGGATATGCCCTCCTCAAGTTTCAACCCGATGGACTTTTGGCTTGGGCAAAAGGCTTTGGCGGAAGCACGCAAATCCCGCCCTTCCCCGTCGCGATGACCAGCCAGGGTGATATCGTCATCGGAACAAGCTTCTTCGCGCAGCTCGACCTGGGTGGCGGTAACGTCCTCACCCAGCCAGGGACGGCAGGATTTGTCGCTAGCTTTTCCAGCGACGGAAATCTTCAATGGGCGCAATCGTTTCCTGTTCAAGGTGAAGCTGCCGCTGTATTCAACCTCGTCGTCGATGCAGCGGACAACATCTACTTCACCACAGGTGGCTTTACGGACAAACCATTTGTCCTGGACAACTTGGAAACCAATGGCTCTCCTTTGCTCGTCAAGTTGGGCACCGACGGTGCCGTACATTGGATGCAAGGGTTCACAGGAGGGGCGATCGAAGACCTTGCGACCACCTCGCAAGGTTCGGTTGTAATGGTCGGATCGTTTACGGAAACAGCCAACTTTGGAGGTAACGTTTTGATCAGCGCGGGTGGTTTCGACCCTTTCGTAGCCACGTTATCCGCAGACGGACAACACCTTGAAAGCCGTCGTTACGGCGATGCATCTCATCAATTTGCGCGATTGGGCGTCATATATCCGAATGGCAGCCATTCGATTGGCGGAAGCTTCACCGGAACGCTCGACTTCGAGGGAGTGGCGATCGAGGCCGATGAAACGTCCACGTTTGTGACTCATTTCGACGCCAACGGCAAGCCTCTTTGGGCGCGCAGGATGATTGGCAATGTCACCGCGCTGGTGGCCATGACGGCCACGCCTGATGGCGGTCTTTTTATGACCGGAAGCCCTTTTGGCAATTATGATTGGGGGTGTGGCCCCGGCGTGGCACCGACCAACCTCTCTGAGCTGCACTCGATTCAGTTGGATGCGACCGGCCATTGCATTGAAGACACGTCCCTCGGCGCAGCCATTGAGTTGTTTGCGTTTGGTGTTGGAATCGATAGATTTGGACGAAGGGTAATGAGCGGCCATTTCGCTGGCGGCGCATTCGACGTAGGCCAAGGTGTAACGGATGCGGCAATCCGCGATGGATTTGTGCGCGTCTTTTCAACATGCCCAGTCGATCAGTAAACTGGAACGATAACGTGGGTCGAGTTTGACGTGAAAGGCGATACGTTGTCAGCGACGGCCACGTCGACGAATCTGAAGCTCGGGCGCCAGGGCATAGAGGTCGACGATGCGGACCATTTCGGTGGCTTCGCTGATCTGCACACACCGCTCACGCACCCC
>CAZETM010000156.1:0-15269 GCA_964514885.1 uncultured Polyangium sp.
GTGATCGCTTGCTGCTCATGGGCGGCATGGGCGAAGAGATGGTTGGCAAGTCGATGCGTGCGCTCACCACGCGTGACACCGACCTCGCGCGTTCGACCATGAAGATGGACCGGCGCATCAATGCGCTCGAGTGCGAGATCGACGAGTTGTGCATGCGTATCCTCGCCGTGCGTCAACCTGTTGCATCGGACCTACGGTTTGTCACGACCGCACTCAAGATCGTCACGGACCTCGAACGAATTGGCGACCTGGGCGTGAACCTTTGCGAGCGTGTGGCGGAGTTGGGTTCCGAGCCGTCGATTCCGTTGGATCTCGAGCTCGTCGAGCTTGCGGATCAAGCGACGCTCATCGTTCACGAAGCTCTCGAAGCGCTCGTGCATCGCGATGTCGAGCGTGCGATCGAGCTGCTGGGACGTGACGAAGCGATCGATGCGCAGTACACGCGCATCTTCGAACGACTGCTCGCGTCGATGGTGAAGGACTCGACGACGGTGTACCGCGCGACGCGGATTCAATCGATCGCGAAGTACCTCGAGCGCATCGGTGATCACGCGACGAACATCGCGGAGACGGTTGTTTTCCTGGTCAAGGGTAAGGACATCCGCCATCGACAGCGGTGGGACGACGACGATGAGCCTACGGACATCGAGACGGAAGTAGAAGCGCAGTAGCAGCGTTCTGTCGCAGCAGTGCCACTATTTCAGTCCCAAAATTTGGAGTCACCCCCCTCCCTCGTGCTACGCAAGCGGCCGATGGCGAACGTTGCGCGTCCGAGGATTCAGATTCCCACACCGGCAGAGGATCGGCCTGCTTGGTCACGCGTTGGCATCATTGCCGCCACGGGATTCATCCTGGGTGTGGCGTGGCCGAAGCTTGCGGGCGTGCATATTGGCCCCAATGTGCCGGGGGATCTCAAAGCGCAACCCGATGCGCCTGCTGCATCTGCGGCTGCGGCGCCTCCTTCTTCCGCGCCGGTGCTCGCAGCGCCCGCGCCTTCGGCGGCAGCGGCTCCTGCCGAGGGAGCGGCTCCTTCGGCGCTCAAACAGACCGTCGTGGTTGGTCCGGGCAAAATTACGAAATGTTCGGACAAGAAAAACAAGAAGATTTCGGATTGCGGCGAGCTACAGCTCGACCCTGTTGCTGTTCCCAAGCTCCAGAGCTTGGCGGAATGCGCATCGGCGGTGGGAGTTTCCGGCAAGCTCGTGCTCGGCTTTGAAATCGATTTCGAGAAAAAAGAAGTCCACGTCGTAAAGAGTCGGAAGGACAAACCCACGGTGCCTGCGGGTACGGTGGGAGGCATCGTCAAATGCGCAGCCAAAGCGTTTGGCAACGTGCCGCTCGAGGACGTCCCGAACAAGTTTCGGCATTATACGGTTCAGTATGGTCTGACGTTTTATCCGCCCGGTTCCACTCCTGAAAAGTCCGAGGGCGGTGAAGCCCCCGCGGGGGAAGATGCCGCGGGCAAAACGACGAGTGAGGCTGGCGAGACGGGATCGGCCATCGTCACCTGGGACACGGCGCTCGTACGTAAAGACCCCAAGGACGGCGAAGTGGTGATTCGTTTGGTACGCGGCACGAAGGTCAAAATCACGGGCCGTCGCAACGAATGGTACAAGATTGAATCGGGTGGCAAAACCGGTTGGCTCTACCGCGGCGCGATGGGGCTTTGACAGCCGTTCGCATCACAAACAACTGGAAACTGATCCCGCAGGAATGATAACCTCGCCCTTCGAGCGTTCTCCTTCGCGATGGCTCCTTCGACTGTTTCCGCTGCACCTCCAGAACGACCGACGCGGCATGTGTTGCCTCGCGCGTTAGTTTGCTGTTTTCTTTCGCTATTGACTGCGGGCTCGGCCTACGTCGCCTCGCGCGAGATTCTGCCCGCGGAGGGCCAGGTCGCCAAAGGAGTACGTCTTGCGGGCACCGAGGTGTCTTCAGGCGGCGCTCGAGCCTTGGTTGATTTGCAAGCCCGCGCGATTCTCGATCGACGCGTTACGCTCATGCTGGGCTCCAATGTCGCGCTCGAAACGACGTACGCGGAGCTGGGCGCTTCGATGGACACGGACGGCATTGCAGAACGAATCGCAGCCGTGGGGCGTGAAGGCGAATGGTTGGATCGAATCGTCGATGCGCTGGAGGCCAGGCGTGGAGCCGTCAATGTTCCGGTCACGGTTCGTTTGCCGATTGAGCCGCTGGCGGAGCGCCTGCAGCGATTGAAAGAAGAAACGGACACGTCTGCTCGCGGCGCGCGATTCGACTTTGCGACGGGAAAACCGACGACAGACGTACCTGGCCAATACGTGGATCTTTATGCTGCGGCATCGGCCATTGAAAAAGCGGCTGCAACGGGGCAAGACCGAGTAACGATTCCGATGTTCGAGATATCGTCGCGAGCATCGGCGGCTGTGGTGGCGACGATTGACATGTCCAAGGTGCTGGCCACGTATTCGACGAAATTTGGATATGTTGGCGGACAGGCGGGACGAGCGCAGAATGTGGGTCGCGCAGCCGCGGGCGTCGACGGAGTGGTGCTGCTTCCTGGCGACATGATGAGCTTCAATGACGAAGTCGGGGCACGAAGCACGGAGAATGGTTTTACGACGGCTCCCGAGATCTACAAGGGTGAGATGCGCGAAGGTATTGGTGGCGGCACGTGTCAGGTGGCGAGTACGTTGCATGCAGCGGCATATCTTGGTGGATTCGATGTTGTCGATCGCATCAATCATTCGCGACCGAGCGGATACATTCCCATGGGGCTCGATGCCACGGTCGTTTATCCCCACGTGGACCTCAAGATTCGCAATCCGTATTCATTTCCCATCGTGATTCATGCGGTTGCGGACAAGGGCACGCTGACGATGGAGATTCGCGGCAATGGCAATCCTGACGAGGTGGAATGGACGACCGCGACCATTGGAGTTTCACCCTACAAACGCAAAATTGAAGAGCATGCGGGTTTGGCGGAAGGGAAAACCCTCGTCAAGCAAAAGGGGATTCGCGGGTATCGCATTCGTAAAACGCGCATCATTCGGCCATTGCATGGGCAAGCGCGTACGGAAGAAAAAACGGACGTGTATCCGGCGACGTTCGAGATCTTCATGGTTCCACCGGGTACGGACCCCGCGACGCTTCCGCCTTTGCCGACGGACGAGACGGCGCCGAAAACCAGTGGTTGATATCGACCCCGACAAACTCAAGTCATCGCCCGCCACCAGGCTCGCAACGAGTGCAACGGATTGGATTCATACCGCCGTGTCGTTTCGGCTTCCAGTGTCGCCACTTTCGCCATGCTCAGCGTCACGTCGTATTCCACGCGCCGGAAAACCACACGATTTTCATGCAAATTCAATACGGCAAACGCTGCCCGCGGATCATCGTCCCGTGATTGACCCACACTGCCCGGGTTAATCAAGTAAAACGCGCCGTCATCGAGCTGCACGTGTTCACCCGGCACGGGCCCAAATGTACCACCTCGTGCACGCCACGCACCACTGCGATGGGTATGTCCAAAAATACCAATACGCGTACGCAAAAATCGAGTACGCAGTACGGACAAACTCTTTTCGATACGCTCCGGTGACGATAGGTGTAAATCGTCGTTGGGCAGTGGATGCAATGCCGCGTGAAAAAGTAGCAGCTCGCCTGGTACGTGGCGCAGAAGTGGCAAACGCGAAAGCTTTTCGATACTTGCGCAACTGAGTAAACGCTCGGTCCATTCGAGGGCTCGTTTGGCTTTTAGTCCGAAGTTCACCGGCTCCTTTGCGCCAATGGCCGCGCGGTCGTGATTGCCCGCCACCAAAAGCGCCCCGGCCTCGGTCAATAGATTTATGCATTCATTCGGGTTTGCCCCATATCCCACGATATCCCCGGCGCATAAAATGGCGTCCACGTTTTCGGCTTGGACGGCGCCGAGCACTGCCCGCAAGGCCTCCACGTTCGCATGCACATCCGCCAACAGAGCGTATTTCAACGCTGACCTGCCTTGCTCGATAGCCGCTGGAAACGCGTTTCGAGTTGACGAAACACCGAAACCGCCGCCGGCCAGGGATCGTCCCACGCGAATGCGTCGTAGACCATTGGACCGCGCAGCGACAAGAGCCACTCGGGCCAAGAAAGCGCCCCACGTGGCCCGTGATCACGCACGAGCCCGCGCAAGTCGTCATCGAGCGAAATCCACTTCCATCCAGGTTGAATGCACTCGGGTTTCGACATGCTTGTACCCGTCAAGGATGCATACGCAAACAGCGGCAAATTCACGCCCGATCGCGCACCGAGGTAATGCCACAAATTGAAGCGAGGGTTTGCCTCGAGCAACAACAGTTTTCCCGTTTCGGCGTGTCGTTTGAGGTCCAACTTGACGACGCCCACGATTCCCAACGCCTGCACGATTTCGAGTCCCATACGCGTTGCGTCTTCATCGATCGCCAACTGCAAAAATGTGCTTTCGCCCGAGCCCGATGGATACGTACGAATTTTCTTGCCAATGAAATGAGCCACCACCTGCCCCTGCTCGTCGATCCAGGCGTGAAAGCTGGTAATGTTTTCATCCGGCCCAGGGACATACTCCTGCACGACGAAGTCATCGGAAAACGAGCGCATTTGTTCGATGCGCCGCTCGAACTCGGTTTCATTGCGCGCAAAAAGAGCTTTTCGAGGCAGTCCGCCTTCTTGCTTCACGGCCGCTGATTGAAACCAGCCCGTATGCGACGTCGGCTTCAGCGCACAAGGCAACGACAAACGGGCGAGCACTTCGGACGCCGTTTTGGCCTCGGCGGACGTCACCGTTCTTGGCACGGGCAGCTTCAGGCGTTGGGCCAGCCCAGCAAATAGCGCTTTGCACACGAGACTTTCCACGAGATCCGCCGGGGGCATCAAAAATCGATAATACGCGGCGAGACGATCACGGTTTCTCGAAACGCACAAAAGCATGGCGTCTGTCCCGTAAAACAAAGTCGGACGACCACCGATGCTCCTGGACAGGACAATCAAATCATGTACCGTCTGCTCTGGATCCCGAGTCGGATCGGCAATGATGGCTCGTTTGTCTACATACCTCGAGGCAAACGTCGAATCGTCATGGTTGGACGATGCGACGACGAACGGAATAGATGTTGGCTCGATTCGCGCATTTCGAGGTGCGTCACCGGCGAAACACCGTACCATATTCAAATCACCGCAAAGCACTGCCGGAACCGATTCGCCGTCGTCCATGAATTCCTCCTGCATTTCAATCAAATAATGCGAGCGTTTCTACTCCGACGCAGCATTCGATTCGTTCGTTGGGGACGAGCCATTCCATTGCCGCATGCGGTCTGCCCAACGCACGACTTGACCTCGAATCGACTCCCGTAACGATCGTCGCGCCACACGCACGTCGACGAGCGGACGGGAAGAAGGTGCCAAGCACATTTTGTAGCGACTCGCTCCGCCCAGAAAGTCGTATTCGGTTCGCCCCGCTTCGATGGCTGCTCGAATGGCCAGCGCATGCGCCACGATCCCCGGACGCAGCTTATTCGGCAAATCCGCGCGCCTTCCGCTTTGATAAAAGTGGACCTTGTTGTTCCAAACCAAATTGTAGAGAACGGCAATGGTTTGTCCGCCCGCAACGAGTTCGGTCAGCTCGAGCGCTCCTTGCTGGAAAAACGCAGGCATTACAGAATCGTGAAATGCGGTGAATTTTGCAGAGGCGAATACCCCCGCCTTGTCACTTGCTTGCCACCGTCCTTCATGCAGCTCCACCAGCATTCGTCGGGCATCCGCGAATTGCGCGGCAGTCCGCGCCACGCGCAGCGAAAGGTCCCCTTCGGCCCAGCGCTCGAGATCCCAGATCGAACGACGCACGAGCGCTCGATTGGAGGAGGAAAGCGCCCCGAGGTACGCATCGAACGTGGCGGGCAACGTGATGAACGGACATCGCGTACGTTCGCGCAACGTCACGGAGAAACCTTGTCGGGAAAAACCATGCACCAAATCGAGCGGAAACGAGCGAGAGCCATCCATCGCGGGCAGCACCAGCTCGTCCCACGGTCCCAAAGCGCCCGAGAGCAGAGCTTTCGTGAGCACGTCCAGAACATCGGCTTCGGCACCTCGTTCCACGACAAACCCGATGTATTCCGAGGCGATTTCGTCCTGTTCCTGTTCACCTGATGGGAAAAGCTCGATTCGCCGCAGAGGCAACCCGTGGTCCCATGCGCGCCGCGACGCGAGTAGAAGAAGGCCCACCAGGTGCGAACCGCGCCGCAGAAGCACGACGCGCAGGCTTCGGCCTTCAGCCGAACCGAAAATGCGCCACCACGGGAGCACCCAATCGGGCGACAACGTGGGCTCGTTGGTGTCACTTCGTCCGAGCAGCGCGCTCCAATCGTTCCGAATTGTTTCGAGTTCGTAGAATTCCGAGAGGATTTCGTAATGAATTTCCATACTGCCCAGCGCTGGATGGCACGTAGATGGAGCGACCGAGCGGCCGGGCACCAACGACGCGCGCTCCAGGTACGCAGGCACGAGGGATGCCGGAGCAGAAGCGTGGATCGGGCATAACGATGATGCCCGGACGGTTTTCCCGCGCGCTAGTTACGAAGCGCGCGGGAGTGTAGCCCGGACGAACCTCGGTCACGTGCACCGACAAACAGCGAACGCTCACGGATGCGGCCCCGAGTGTGCAGACGACACGAGGTTGGTCGTGCAAGTGCAGAAGGCACAACGTCACCCTTGACGCACGGCGCACTTCCTTGTCCCATCACCCGTCCTCTTTATCCGCGCGTCAGGGAACGCTGTGTTCGAAAGCCTGAAAAAACGATTCGCATCGCGACAGCGGCTCTCGGACGAGATCCGGTCCATCCTTGAAAAACAAGAGATGGCAGGTGAGCGCCTGGTCAACTACGTGCGCGCCGTCTTTGCGCTGATGTCGTTCAGCGCAATGCTCTTCCTCTCGCCGGATGCGCAGACCGAGCGGGCCAATCGGTTCTTCACGATCGAGCTGGCCTCGTGGCTCGTCTACGCCAGCCTCGTCTTTTTCGTCCTTCGACGGCGAGACCGGTACTACCGCTGGCTGAAGTATCTATCGATCACCATCGACGTGACGGTGTTGCACATTGGCATTGTTGGAGCCCTCTACAACCACTCGGGCATTTACGAGGTTTATCGAACGCCGATCCACTGGGTCGTGCTGGCTGCCTTCAACGTCATGTCGGGCCTGCGTTATAGCGTGGCCGCGTGTCTCTATTCGGCAGCGCTCGTGCTCGTTCAGAGCTTGGCATTTCTGTCGTTCGCAATCGGCGTCGCGAATCCACCGGTCGTCAGTCACGCCGTGTACCTGGGCGAAGGTCTGTGTCTCGACGACGTCTACTACACCATCATTTTTACCGCGGTAAACGGCGTGTTTGCCGCCGTCATCGCCTCGAACTCGCGCAAGCTCATCGTGCAATCGGCCACGGAATCTCTTGCGCGTGAGCGTCTCGAACAACATCGCGATCGACTCGCGAAGTACTTCTCGAAAGACGTCGTCGATCTCGTGCTGAACAACCCCGAGAGCCTCGGACAAGGTGGTCAGCGCATGACCGCCACGGTGCTCTTCGCCGACATCCGCAACTTCACGCAGCTCTCGACCATCATGCAGCCCGAGCAGGTGGTCGAGCTGCTCAACCGCTACTTCTCGACGATGGTCGAGATCATCTTCAAGAACGGCGGCACGCTCGACAAGTTCTTGGGCGACGGTCTCATGGCGCTCTTCGGCGTACCTTATGCCATCGAAAAACCTGAAGAGTGTGCCGTGCGCACGGCTCTCGAGATGCTCGATGCGCTGCACATCATGAACCGCGAACTCGAAGCCAAGGGCATGTTGCGCCTTGATATCGGCGTGGGAATCAACGCCGGCCCCGTCGTCGCTGGCAACATCGGATCATCGCAACGCCACGAGTACACGGTCATCGGCGACACGGTGAATCTCGCTGCACGTCTCGAAGCGCTCAACAAAGAAACCCGCACGCAGATCTTGATCTCGGCGTCCGTGTACGAACACGTCAAAGACACGTTCCGCACCCGTCAACTCGGGCCACTGCGCATCCGAGGCAAACCCGAGCCTCTCGATGTCTACGCGATCTCTCCGCCCGATACTGACTTGGACATCAGTCCCGCTTCGATGATCCCGGCGTCGACGAGCTTCATGTGAGACTGCTGGAAGAACCGTTTCCAAGCTACCTCGCCAAACAAACCGAAATCGACGACGCCTGGGCCTCGTGCGAGCAGCGCTTCGCCGAGCTTCCCTCGTCGATGGGCGACTTGGCCAAGCAGTTTCTCCGATCGATCAGCGACGCATCAGGCTCGCATCGAGCCTACTTTTCCAGCCCACTTGCGCCGCCGTTGCTCTACATGCCCCTGTGGCTCTTCGATGGTCTCGCTGGAGCTCACGTGTTTCCGGCAGATGCCCAGCCCAGCATGCGTTCCATCCTGGCCGGCACCATTCAGGGCTATCTGGGTATTCGCATCCAAGACGATGTGCTCGACGACCGAGGACGAGCCGATCCGACGATGTTGCTCTTCGGTAACGTTTGTCTTTCCGGAATGACGTTGGCGTATGCCCAAGCGCTCGGACCTGTTGCAAATACGTTCTGGGCAGCGTTCGATCGCGCTTTCGTCGACTTTTCCCGCTTCACGCTGGAAGAACAACATGCGGTTCGGCAAGACGAACCTTACGCGCTCGAAAGTTTCGACGAACATGCAGGTAAGGTGGCGTTTGCCCGCGTTCCGCTGCTCGCCGTCGCTTTGCTCGCGTCTCGATCGGACCTCGAGCCGCTCATCTGTACGCTCATCAATCAGCTCGGAATCGCATATGGAATCGTGAATGACGTGATCGGATGGACTCGAGATTTGAGGGCCGGGCATCGCACCTGGCTGCTCGCTTCGGCAGGTCTTTCCATCGCTGATTTCGACGAGCTGTTCGCGATTGCGAGAGGGCCAGTGCGAGATGCGGCGCGTAGCAAGCTCGAGGAAAAACTGCGTCCAGCGCTGTATGAAGGGCGCCTGCTTGGCGAAGCGCTCGAACGCTCGATCCAGATGCAGCGGCGCGCGGACCAGACCGCACTCGAGCTTGGGCTGGCAGGCTTTGCGAACTACACGGAGCAGCGCATCACGTGGCTCGAAAACGTCCGACGTCAAACGTCCCTGATCGCGCTGCAACGTGCTTTGAGCAGGCCGGGGAGCTGATCACGCACTAGAGCTGCAAGGCCAGCCTGGAACGCGTACGCGCCAGCGCATACAAGCAAAGAGCGGTCGTGATTGCCCGCGATCCATGGGCTGCGGGAACGTTGTCCTTGCCGGGTGTCGGATAGAGCGGTTCCGAGGCCCAGAGGCCGTCGTACTGCTGTCTCGAGGCAAGAAAAGCAACCGCTGGCCAGGGATCGAACGAAGCGCGGTTTACGCAAGCAAGAGCACCCAGAGAGCACGCCGTATCCATCAGCCCACCAAAGCCTCCATCGCTGCGTTGCGCAGCCACAATTTCGGCCTGGATATCCTCGGCAATGGATCTCAATTCCCCTGTGACCGTCGAGCCAAACGTTTGTCCTTCTGTAACCTCGTGCAAGCGCATGAGCATCAGCCGCGTGTAGGCCAAGCCGTAAAAGAACACGGCCCTCATGCCTTCTTGTCGCCAAGTGCGCGTGATCCAGCCCAGCGATCGCTCGATGAATTCCGATGCAACCAGTACGCCCGCTTCGATCAACCCGATCGTTGCATTGGCGGCGACGGCCAAGCACCGAGATCCACGCCAAGCCGGAGCATCTTCAGCAATCGGCTCACGCAGGTAGCGGTCGAGCCACACCGGAATTTCGCCTTCTGCACTCGTGTTTTTCACCAGCAGTTCCACGGGCCAAACCAGCGTCTGCATGGCATCTGGCTCCCGAGGCAAACGACTGACGAGCTGCAGTGCCATGCCGAGATCGTCCGCGTCCGGAGCAATTCCGGCAAAGCCTTCGAAATAGCGATAACCGTCGATGCTACCGAGCGAAAGCAGCGTTCGTGCTCGTGACGAAACATCCACGGATGCGGACGCGAGCGCGATGGTGCAGAGCGACAGTGGGAAAAACCGACCGACACACGTGCGCGGAAAAATGCCTCCCCAGCGTTGAATTTCCCATGCTTCACGCAGCTCGGGGTCTGCTTCGAGCGCTTCGACGGCCAGGCGGATGGTGCGATCGAGTTCGGCTGCAAGCGAAGGCGCAGATGCAAAACCAAACAGACGCACGCCACTGGTCTTTCGAGTAACCACCTCGCTCGTCGTCGTCATGAATCGACGCACGACGTCGCCCACGGGAGCTTGTACCGCCAGCGTCGCTTCATTCGTCCAGGAGGTGCACAGTTGGGAGATGCGGGCCCACACGAGCGGGTGCCCGAGGACCGAGACGAGAGGCAGTTTGTTCGGGCCAGGTTTGTTCGCGAGGGCCAGAGCCAGGGACAAACGCGGTCCCAGTCCCACCTCGGTCGCGATGTTGCGCAGAACGTACGGGTACGAAAGATCGCGCTCGGGTTTGGTGATGCGGTGGATCTCGAAGGACAAACGGGTGAGTTTGCCCATGAGCTGACCCGCGTTCTGGGCAGCGACCGGTTCGTCCGATGACTCGAGCACTGCGGCGAGAAGCTTGCCAAAGCCGTAATCATCGAGGACGGCAGCGTTTGTCCCGGCGGGTTTGGCAGCGACACGAGCAAGCTCGGCGATGACCTCGGCGATGGCGGTCGATACCGGCACGGTGAACGTGCTGCGTGCGTGCTCGCAGGTCGCGAGCAGGAGCCATTCGGTAGCGGTGAGCGCGTGGTCTTCGTCGGCAGCGAAAGGCGGGCGTGGCGATGACAATTGGCCGATCGAGTGACTGGCAGCGACGAGCAGCGCGAAGGTTTGTCCTAAAGCAACCGATGCGTCGATGCCGGCAATCGTGGCGATTTCGACGAGTGTCGTGGTGAGGTTTGTCAGGTGGGATTCGGTGCAGCCGAGCGCATGGAATGACGCCGTAGCCCGAGCCGCAACTTCCGCGGGCAAACAAGCCAGCGGCAGGAGGGATTCGGTCAGCGGAGAATTCACAGCGTTAACGCGATGGACTGCTCGGGATGCCGAGTGAACATCAACGTGTTGTCCGCGAGCAAAATCAGAACGCGGCTTTGCGCTCCGCCGAGTTGGTTTCGAAGGCGCCGGCGTCTTCGGGATTGGCGTTTTTGATAGCCTCGATGACTTCAGGGCCGACTTCGTACCCTTCGGCCTTCAGCGTTTCTTCGGGCGACGCCAGCAAACGGGTGCGAAATTCCTTGTCGCTCATTGCATGCCCGATGAGATCTTCGACGCTTTTCTTGGCCATGGGACACCTTCCGTCTGCGCGCCATCATGAAGCTCAATCACGATCGGGCGGCAATTCAACCTAGTGGATACACTTCAACGCGGACGGCTGTCAAGAGGCTGGCGTGCGCGTTCTTTGCTTCGATGCCCCTCCATGGTAGGGTCGATTGAAGGGCTTCTTACCCCATGAGCGCTCGACGCGATGAATAACAAGGCGAAGCCCGAGCTTGAACTCTTAATCCGCGCTCCAGGAGCCGGTCCGGGCTCGAGCGGGGCGTTTGTCACCAAGCGCTACGTAGCCACTCAGGTCGCGCTCACCGTGCGCCCCCAACGCATTGACGACGATCAATTCGAGCTACAGGCGCAATCGCGCAAAGACAACAAGGTCTCGTACGTCATCCGCGTGTACGAATCGGAGCGTTATCTGTTCTTGAACGAGGAGGAGTACTTCCTCTGGATGAAGATGGACGGGCTGCACACGCTGCGCGACGTAGCGACGGCCTACTTCATGAAATTCGGATCGTTCGATTTCCGCAAGATTCAGCGCTTTTTGGAGCGCGCTCGTCAGGACAAACTCATCGTCATCGCCGAGACGGATCTCATGCGCAAGTCGCTCGCGGACACGACAGCTCCGACATCGTGGCTCGGTCGAGCTTTGGCTCGAATACAGGTGATCGATTGGCGGCTCACCGATGTCGATCCGCGCGTCGAAGCGACGTACGAGCGTGTGAGGTTTTTGTTTTCTCGTCCGGCGTTGGTCGTCCAAGCGCTGCTTTTCGGTGCCGGATGTTTATGTCTGTACGATCATTACGCGCGCAGCGGAGTCGAGGTGCGCTGGGCCATACGGCTGCTGCTTTCGCCCGTGCTGATCCTGATGATGATCGGTACGGTGTTCGTGCACGAGTTTGCCCATGCGCTCGCCTGCAAACACTTTGGGCGCGAAGTAAAAGCCTTCGGTTTCACCTTCATGAACCGTCTGGTCCCGAGCGTCTACGCGGACGTCACGGACATCTGGATGTCGACTCGTAAAGCTCGCATCATGGTGAGTTTCGCGGGTCCCGCATCGGGGATGCTCATCGCCTCAATCGGCGCGATCTTGGCGCGTGTCCTCCCGGACTCGACGGCCTCGTCGTTTCTTTGGCTCTTCGCGCTCGTGACCATGCTCGGGGCCATGAGCAGCTTGTATCCGTTCTTGTTTCTCGAGTCGGACGGGTATCACATCCTGAGCGACGCTTTGCGTATGCCGGCTTTGCGCGAGCACGGGCGCAAGTTTCTTCGAGAGCGCTTGGAACAAATTTTCAAACGACCTCGTGGCTCAAAAAAATCGCTGACGAGCGACGAACGAATCTACCTTGCTTATGCGATCGCTTCGGTCGCCAGCATCGTGGTCGTCATCGCCGCCACGATCACTCTGGTCGTTGCGCACATTTGATCGAACAACCCGAAGAAGCCAACGATGCAATTCTCGTCGAAACCTCTCCGCAAAGACCAACTCAAGGAATGTTTACGCGCCTTGCAACGCGTTTCCTTGTTTGCAGATTGGCAACCGTCCGAGATCGAAGAGTTCTCGGCGTGCGTGCAAATCCTGCCGTGTCCCGCCCAAGAAGTGGTGCTGTGGGAAGGCGATGCGGGCGATGTTCTCTACATCATCGCGCAAGGCAGCGTCGTCGTTTCCCGCAGGCTCAAGGGCGACGTGGAAACCGTCATCTGTCGACTCCATGCAGGCGATTTCTTCGGCGAGCTCGACGTCATCGACGACCAATCAGCATCCGCCAACGTGCAAACCGAATCCGATTGTCTCTTCTATACGATCGGTCGTGAAACGCTCTACCGCGAACTCGAGCGCAATAGTCGTTTGTACTCAAAGTTTCTCCTGGCGCTGCTCAAAGAGGTCGCCAAGAGGTTGCGCACGACAAACCAACGCCTCACCGATGCAATTCTGTGGGGCATCGATGCAACGTCACTCGATACCGGCTGAGCCTCCAACGCCATCGGTGTGCATGAAAAAAAGGGCTTCGCCTTCCAAACCTCTTTTCGACTTTCTCGAGATCGATGCGGCCGACGTCGAACGTCACCCGACGTGCATCGACGACATCCTCGCCAAACGCTCGACGGGGATCATCATCCACGACGGTTTGCCCGCACGAGCGTTGCAAGTTGCCCAGCGCGGGATCGCAGAGGCTGCGGTGCCTTTTCACCAGCGCACGTTCGAAGGGTTCGCCGAAAATTCATCATCACCGTTCATGCTTGGTCAGGTGCTCGTCGCTGCTGCGCCTGACCTCGAAGGCTACTTCGCTACGGCAGGACAAACCCGCCGTCATCTGCGCGAATTGTTTGCAGGCGAGCTCGACATCGAAGAGCGTTTGGTGCAACTGGTGCGGCCATTAGCTGCAAATCGCCCGGTGAGCGCTCCTGCCGGTCCCCAGGGACAAACCTATGCGCCAGCCACGATTCGTTCGCTACCTGAGGGACAAGGCATCGGACTGCATACGGACAACGCGTCGGCACGTACGCCGCAAATGCAGGACCTGGCGACACGAGCGAGCGTGAAGAATCAACTGAGTTTCTTTTTCACGTTGAGCGCACCGGAAGGCGGGGGACAGCTCATCGTGTATGGCCTCGAGTGGGACGATGTGGCGCGGAGTTTTACCGGGCAAACAAGTCCGGACGAGATCCTCTACGACCAAACCAACGTGATGTTGCCGCTGGTCGAATTGTCCGGCAGTGAAACATTCACGACGCGTGAAGGCGACCTGCTCATCTTCGACGCAGGCAATTATTTCCACCGCGTATCGCCCGTGCGCGGAGTTCGGAGCCGGATGACGCTCGGAGGCTTTTTCGCGCTATCGCATGATGGAACTGCAGTGCATTACTGGAGCTAAGGCAAATCCAGGCCATCGGTGTTGGTTGCAGACCGTGCGGGCCTTCTTCGAGCCCTTCGAAACAACGCCGGATACCAGATGAAAACGGTCACGACAGAGCAGCCGGCAACGAGCGCTCCGGCTTCGCTGGCCCAAAGAACGGCAGTCTCACCTTGCGTGCATGCGCTGAAGAAATTGCCGATGATCGAATTCCACGCTGCATGCAGAACAATGGGTGGCCATACGCTGCCCGTCTTCAGACGCAGTTTGGCCATGACCCAAGCCGTTCCGGACGCCGAGATAAAAAAGAAAAATATCGATACGACCGGATTGGGACTGGGAATGTAGTGTCCGCTAGCGAGCAGAGGGACGTGCCATAAGGCCCAGATAAACGCGCTGGTGAGCACCGGACGCGGCACGCGCGCTTCCATGAGCCGGGTGAGCATGAAGCCGCGCCATCCGACTTCTTCACCTATGGCCAATGGGATCATGCCCAGAAGACCAACGGTGCTGGCGAAAATGGCGCACACGACCATCCGTTCGAGCGGCCCATCGCCAGCAACGGCGAAACCGAGTGGATGTATGACCGGGGGCTCGAATCGGGCCAATCCAAGCGACCAGGCGAGGGAGTAGGCAGGAAGGCCCACGACGACTGGATAAAGAACGCCGAGCGAAAAGCTACGCCACATGCGTCGATCGAGCTTGAACGATATGTCTCGAAATCCGTCACCCATCACGAGCCGCGCCACGACTGACGCGAACGCCGGTGAAAACGTCAACAATACGACCAGTGTCAGGTCGAGGCCATTTTTCGCAATGCCATATTCGAGCGGCAACGAGGCCGCGACGAGCATCACGAAAAACACCGCAAGTCCCCGACGCGCTCGCTGCACCGAATCCATCGCCACCTGCACTCTCGCTGGAGCTTAGCCGTCCTCTTGACCGCTCGGGGAAGATTTCCTTGCGGTCCGACGACAATCCAAGCCACCCAGCCTAACGTTTGTCGGGGCTCGTAAGGTGCGAAGCTGCATTCCCACGCCCGTCAAGGTGAGCCAACCCCAAATGACTCGAAAATTCGTTGTGCCGGCGGG
>CAZETM010000157.1:0-9625 GCA_964514885.1 uncultured Polyangium sp.
ATCGCCTCGAGCTTCTGGTATACGGCGAGCACACCGGCCGCCGACTTCGCACCCGTCATCGATGTGGCGTTTGGGTGCGGCAAAGCGACTTGGAAACGAGGTTTGCCGGTCCTTGCGTCGAGTACGTCGACGTGGCCCTGGCGCGGTAGAATGAACAACTCGCCGACCACACCCGGGGTGACGGCACCGAGACTGTTCGAATTTGGCACCTCCCAGCGAACTCGCTCGAGAGGGCGTTCGTATTGCGTTTCGGTCGCATCAAGTGCGATGACGCGTCCGTCCATGGCGACGAAGTATACGAATGCATCGGAAGCCACGAGCTCGTCGTCATTAAATGGCGCAGGCAAAGCGAGTGACCAGATTCCACGGCCGTCTGCTGCCGAGATCGCGTGTATCGTCCCGCTTTGCGTACGCACGAAGACGCGACCATTCGCGACGGTTACTGGGCCTCCGCTGGCGTCGAGTACGTACGACCAAATGCGGGCGCCTGTCGTCGTATCGACGGCGTGCACTTCCGGCGCAGCCTCGTTTCCTTTTTGTGATTTCGCAACCAAGTACACGCGTGTTCCATCGGATGCGCCGTGCATGACTCGCTTTATGTCCGATAGCATATACCGGAACCTCACCTTGCCTGTGGCGATTTCAATGGCGACAACGTTGGTGGAAGATCGATACTTGTCGTTTTTGTCGTAGGCGCTGTCGCTTCCGTCGAAAGCGACGACGACGTCCCCCGCGATGATAGGATGTCCAGCGGCATTGCTGTTCGATGGATTGAGCTCCATCGACCAGAGCTTTTGTCCTGTAGCGATCTCCTGGGCAAACAACGTTTTTTCCACCTGGACGACCACTCGACTCCCCGCCGCGAGCAGGGTATTGGGCTGGCTTGGCAGGTCAAAGGCCCCTCGCGTGACTGTACGAACGTAGGCTTCATTGTAATATACTGCCGACGCCAATGACTGGTTTTGTGGATCTACGCGGGCTGCCTCCTGGTAGAGCTTGACGGCGTCCATATGGCGTTTCTGCTTGAATGCGATCACTGCTCGGCTATTCAGCGCTTTTGCATAATTGAGGTCGTTCGCCGGCACTCGAGCCATATGCCGATCCGCGTCTTCGAATCGCTGGCTGATCAACGCGGTCATTCCTGCGTCGAACTGCGAGTTCCACGGGGGATCGTTCGAGTGAGGAAGGCAGGCAGGGGCGAGGGCCATGAGGAGGAACAAGGACCCATTTTTGATTCGAGGCATTATCGATTTCTCCACGCCAAAAGCGTATTGCGACTGTAGCCTACGGTCGTGGTTTCACGACCGCATTGTGAGGATCTAACCGACTAGCAAAGCAATCATTGTGCCATCCGCGTCTCCGCGTAAAGTATTCCAAATTGCGCGCCACGGAGCGTTCTGGTGCGTGACAACCCGAATTGCCATCCCCAGGTGTCATGCGCGCGTAACAGGTGTCATGCGCGCATGACACCTCGCGAGCGTTGTGGCGAAGGCACCCTGCGTCATGGGGAAAAGAATTCCAATGAAGATCCGCTTCACTGTCAAGCCGGCCCCGACGGCTTCAGCCTCAACCAACGCCATCCGCGTGGACTGAAGGTCACGCAGCCTTAATGAAAGTCTCTGCCTCGGTAGAGCTTGACCACGAACTCTCCCGCTCTTTTTATCGCCCCGTGAATTTCAGCCGGAAGATTCTTGATCAGGTCATTCAGTTGGGTGACCTCGATGTCCACGCGCCGCCACAATTCTTGCTTTGCCCTCTCGCAAGGGACATCATAGGCGTTGATCCAAATAGCGACGCAATTGGTTTTACCTTCTTCCCGCTCGCGCTCATACCCCCTTATGTCGTTGGCAATTCTCAGCAGAACGCTCAATTGATGCAATGATTTTTCGATCTCGGGAACCATTTCATTCAGCTTTTCTGCCTCCTCGGCCGGAACCAGGCCCATGAGACACGACCAAAGCGAAAAACTGGAGCCAACCGTCTTCGAGGCAGCCTGGAGATAATCCTCGAGATTCAGTTGGACATCTCCCCGGCTTTCTTCGGACATCGAGATCAAGAATTCCTTCAAGCTTCCTTCGACATGCCTATGCCATGGATGATCCCAGTATTCAGGATAGCTGTCTGTCAAGTAGTTCCGAAGTGCAATGACGAGGGAATCGTCTCTCGCGTCATAATCTCTCGAAAGAATCCGAAGGTAAGCCGGCAGCTCGGACGGGCATTACTCGCTGATGAAATCGAGGTAGAAAATACCCAATAGGTGGAACGCTAGGCGTTTCAACTGATCCTTATCAATCCGTTGATCGGGTCCCCGGCAAATTTCCCAGGCCAAAAGAAAGATGTTCTCGAGTGAGTTCTGAAATCTAGGGCTTTTGAACTTGCTATCTTCCAGGACGACGCAAAAATAGGCCTGCAGTTCCGTAAAGAGTGTGTCTTTCTCTGCTGTTGAATGCATGATCGCCTCCGAATCCTTCAAATTTGGTTCCAATGCGACTGAGCGCCGTGGGCATCACGGCCCATGCGGTCTGCTCGGTTTCCGCTCATTCGCGAAGCCCGCTGTCCATCCAACGGAGCTACGGGCGCTGTAATGACTCAGATCGCGGCGGGAATGACCTGTTCGATTGTCCGGCCAAACCTTCGTTGACGACGACCATACGAAACAAGCGCTTCGTCGAGCGTTGCTTCGCTGAAGTCGGGCCACAAGGTGTCGGTAAAGAACAGTTCAGCAAATGCGGCTTCGTAGGGCAAAAAGTCGCTGAGGCGCCGCTCGCCGCCCGTGCGAATCACCAAATCCGCATCGGGCAGCTCACTCGTGCTCAAAAACCGACGAATCGTGCGCGGGTCGATGTCTTCAGGAAGCAGCAAACCAGCTCGGGCCTGCGCCGCAACAGCTCGCATTGCGGAAACCATGTCGCTCCGACCACCGTAATTGAGGGCCAGGGCAAGCGTCATCGAGCGGCCCCCTGCCGTTCGTTCGACCAAACGCTCGGTGGCTTTACGCGTCGCCGAGGGAATCTCGTCGTCCATGTCTCCGATGACGATGACGCGGATGCCCAGCGCGATGTAGTCTTCGACCACGTCCTCCGCAAAGCGCTCGCAGATACGCATGAGGTTGCCGACTTCTTGGGCCGGGCGAGACCAGTTGGCATTGCTCCACGCGTAGAGGGTTACGAAAGGAATGCCCCGCGCGTGACATGCACGAACCGCGAACCGCGCCTTGGCCGCTCCAACCTCGTGCCCATCCACACGCGGAAGGCCGCGTGATGTCGCCCAGCGGCCGTTGCCGTCGAGAATGATTGCGATGTGCTTGGGAAGCGAATGGTTGCTCATGTTAGGCCTCGTGGAACCACAGAGCAAGGAGAGTGCCATTGCCGTGAAAACGCGATTCGCTCCGATTTTTGAGCGGCTCGAGCGACCCTGTGGGATGATTCGGCGTTCGGCATCAGCGGGCCTTGGCGATGACGCTCCCAACGTGTCACGGGTGCGTGACAGTCTCGAGCGGCTCGGTGTACGCGCGCATGACACTGTCATGCGCGCGTAACAGGCGGCGAGATCCGAAGGCAAGCTATGCACTGAAACGTCGTCACCGCGCGGCGAGCTGTGCACGCAGGCGCTGGATTTCTTCTTCGTGCGCGGATACTTGCTTGGAAAGCATATCGATATGCCGTTCTTTCCGCGCGAGTTTTTCTTCGAGGCTTTTGCGTTGGAAAAACTCCGGGACGTCGACTTGGCCGCCGGCGTTGCGGGTGGATACGCCGTGCCGTGCGAGGTGTTCGGCCATGCGCCAGGGCGGGGCCATGATGAAGCGGCACGTATCGTTGCCGGCTGCGCGGCAGGTGATTTCGGTGGCGACCAGCGGAATGCCAAAGCTTTCTTCGCACCAGCCGGACGAATATCCCGCATTCATGGCGCAGACGGGACGGTCGGCGTGACGGTCGCGGCGTTGCCACGCATCTGCCTCGAAGGCATAGGGATGGTCGTAAATCAAGAAGAAGTTTTCATTGGGCAACGGGCGGCTTTCGGGATCGATGGCGACGAAGGCCCATCCGCAATGAGCGAAATGGGTGGGGCCCAAGGATAACTTTTCAATGGGATCGCTGGCACCCGTCATTCGATGAAAATGCTTTGCGTCGGCTTTGCCGTTCGCGTGGGCGAAGTCGAAGAGGAAGTTGGCCGTGACGCGCTGCACTTCGTCCGGGTTGCCATCGTGGTACAGAGATGCCACGAGGTCGAAGAATTCGACGGACATGGATGCGGCTCGGACCAGGATATAACGTTCGCCGGATATTTCAATGGTGCCTTGTTCGGGGCGCTCGCTGCGTTTGTTGAAGTAATCGCGAGTGGCCTGTTCGGCCTTCATGAACAGGGGCACCATCTCCGGCGGTACGGAAACCGAAAGCGTATTCATCGTTGACAATCCTCGTCGAGAAGGGCACGTGCTTCTTGCACATCGAGCGTGTTGAAACCTTCGGAAACGCGAGCGAATACAGCGGATAGCTTTTGCCATCCCTCCTGGCCATTGCCCACTTTGCGCCAAAGCCTGGCGAGCGACGTGGCGGCACGCAGCTCCAACGTGAGCGCACTCTGGTAATGGGCGACTTCGCAGGCACGCAGGAGGGCATCTTCGGCGCGGTCGAGGTCTCCGGGCTGTCCGCGGGCGATGAACGCTTCGCCCATGAGCCGGTGAATCTCGGCCGCATGAAGACGTTCGCCGTTCTTGTTCGTGATCGCCACGGCGTCTTCGAGTGTGCTGAATGTGTCATCGATAAGGCCCATGAAGAGCTGTACGTCGACGAGCAGCGTGAGCAGGTGCGGCATGGCAATGAGGTTGCCGCGGGCGCGACGCGTGGCGATGGCGGAGGCCATTTCGGCGACGCGATCGGCAGATTCGGGCGATGCCCATCTGCGCAGAAGGCTGGATTGGACAACGTAATGGGCGAATCCGTGTTCGGTTGCCAGGGTGTGGGCGCGCGTGGCGTAGTCCAATGTCGCTGTGCGATCGCGTCGGGCCTGGTAATGAATGGCGGCAAAAGAAGTGGCGCCCGTTTGCGTGAAGGGGTGCGCCAATTCTTCGGCAATATCGAGCGCACGCTTGATGGTAGACAAACCCTTTTCAAAGAGGCCCAGCGTCCAATACGTCATTGCGAGGTAGCCCGATGCGAGCACTTCGATATCGGCCCCCATTATGAGGATTGCTTCCGGGTGGGCGTCGCGGTCGAAAAGCGCCAGACCGGCTTCCAAGTGCTCGCGCGCGGCATTGAGTTCGCCCAAGAACAAACACGTCATTCCGATTGCGAGATGCGCGGCGACCATGGCAAGCGGTTTGTCCCCCGCATTGGCCAATGCAAGCAAATCGACGGAATACGCGCGCGCCGTCCATGGATCTCCGCTCGCCAAGTAGAGGTGCCAAAGGCCATGGACGACATCGTAGCGCTCAGGCGCGTCGCGTGGGCAGAGCTCATGGGCGCGGAAAAGCGAGCGTCTGACCTCGGGAGCGGTATACCCACGCGTGGGCATCAGCCCGCGGAAGTGGGAGATGCGCAGGTCGAGTTCCTGCATGGGGCGATCAGTCGCGTCCGGAAGTGCCTTAAACAATTCGAGCCCTCGTTCGGCTGAAATGGCCGCACCCGAGGGATCACCCGATCGCAGTGCATGAGACGCGGCGCGCCCATGCCACTCGACGGCCCGGGTCATCGCGCCTCCCAGCTCGAAATGCTGCGCAATACGTGCGGCTCCCGTTTCATCTGCACGCCCGCGCCATTCACGTCGCGTGACACTCTTGGGCGAGCCATCGTTCGTGGCAAGCATGGAACGATCACGCGCGAACGCTTGTTGCTCCAGCCATTCCGCCGCGCGAAAGTGGCACGTGCCGCGGTCGGCTTCGGTCAACAACGAATACGCTCCCTCGCGAAGCAACGCATGGCGAAAGTTGAATTCTTGATCTTCGGGAAAGCGGCTTTCTTCGCGCTTCTCGAAAACCTCATGCTCGACGAGCGAATCGAACATGGAAGTTGCAATCGGACTCGAACGGTTCGTTCCGGCACCGAGAATCGCGTTAATTGCCCCGTACCAAAACGCACCCCCGAAGACGCTGGCTGCTCGCAGAATTCGTCGCTCCTCGGCGGGTAATTCTCCAAGGCGTGCCTGCACCATTGCAGCAACGGTTTCAGGCAAATCGTCTCCACGTCCGGACGCTGCGGCGCGCACCAGCTCTTCGAGATAGAGCGCATTGCCATCGGCTCGTTCGACGAGGCGTTGGACGAGCGCGGCATCGGCATTGGGAAGGGCATGCTGGGCGAGTTTTGCGGCGGCTCGTTTGGTGAGGCCACTCAAGCGAATTTCTTGCATTTCGCGCAGTGACCACAATTCGGAAAAAACTTGGGATGCTTCGGGCCGAGCAAACCCGAGCAGCATGAGGGGACGGTCACGTAATGCGGTCAATGCGGCGGTCACGAGCTTGAGGCTGGGCGGGTCGCCCCAATGCAAATCCTCGAATACCAATAGAACCGTGTGATGTTCCGTTTCCGCCGTGAGCAAGTCGATGAACGCGCGACGTACCTGTTCCGCCATGACACTCGGATCGTGTCGCGCTGAAGCAAGCAATGGATGCGCAGACGTGGGAAATGGCGCGGCGGCGATTTCCCCGAGCAATGCCGCCACGCGCGCACGTTCCTTTTCGGGCACGTGACGTGCAACGCGCGTCGTGAGCTTGCGGCGACGCTCTTCCATTGAATCGATGGGCTTTACGCCAATGGCGCATTGCACGGCCGCTCCGACGAGGGCAAACGGTGATCCTCCTCCGAATTCGTCGGCTTCGGCGGACCACACGTCGACATCTTCGCGAAGCCGCACCACGCGCAGCATTTCCTGGCATAGCCGCGATTTGCCAATGCCCGGTGGGGCCGTGACGACGGCGACGCACGCCCGCGGCGCGTCAATGCATTCGTCGAGCAAATCGCCAAGCATCCGCAATTCGCGCTCGCGGCCGACACACGGGCTGGCTCGCCCCGCCACTCGTCGGGCTTGCCCGTCGTCGAGGGACCGACGGCCCACGAGCTGGTAACCCACGGGCGACTGCTCGACCGTGAATCGGTCGTCGAGAAGCCCGGCGGTCACGTCGTCGATGAATACGCTGGAGCCATTGGCATTGCCAACCGCTGCTGCGGCGCGGTCGAGCGCGGCGCCGAAGCGAAACAAACTGTTTGCCGCGGCGAGACCACTGCCGAGCGCGAGGGCATTGCCAGGTAGCCGCTCGCGCGCAAGCAATGCAGCTCGTGCCGCGCGCGCGGCAAGGTCGCGTGGAATGCCGCTGCCCGTCCAACTGGCGATGAGCGTGCCATCGAGAAGACGTTCGGCACGGCCCCCGAGCGGCGCAACGATGGCCCGCAATCGTTCAATAGGGTCCGATTCATTAGGAAGCACGGACGGAGCCGGCTCATCGTTCGATTCGTCTTTGTGCGAAGCTGCAAGCCCCCTGGGCCGAACGACGAGGACGCAGACGAGGCGCTGTTCGCTGCTGAGCGGCAACTCGTGGGTCTGGCCATTTTCGGGCGCGCCTCCGATGGTATTGGCCCACGCGCCGTCAGGCACGGCGCCGATGGTATGGGCAAGGGACGGGAGCAATCCGCGAAGGGTGTCGGCAGTTTCTCGCGCTGTCGGTCGCTGCGCAGGCGTTTTGATGAACATTCGCCCGATGAATTGAACGATTGCCACCGGAAGATCAGGACGGAGATTAGAAAGCGACGGCGGTTCGTCAAAAAGAACCTTGGCGAGAATGGCAATGGCGTGTTCACCAACGAACGCCGGCCTTCCCGCGAGGCATTCGAATAGCACGGTGCCCAGCGCGAACATATCCACCGCGGGACCAACGTCCCCTTCACCTCGCGCCTGCTCCGGCGCCATGTAACCCGGTGTGCCGAGAAGCGCACCTGTTTGGGTCATGCGCCGTTGGCCCATACGAGCGATACCGAAATCAACGAGTTTGGCACGAGAAACATCACCGCCGGGAAGAAAGATGTTGGACGGCTTGAGGTCCCGGTGGACAATGTTCACGGCATGCGCGGCCGCAAGGCCTTCGGCAACTCGGACACCGAGCGTGACCATATCGCCAAGAGAAAGCATTCCGCGGCGAAGGCGAGCACCCAGGTCTTCGCCATCGAGCCATTCCATGGCCAAGTACGCATGGCCATCTGGCGCGATACCACTGGCCACGAGACGCACGATCGCAGGGTGATCGAGCGACGCGAGCGCGCCGGCCTCCACGAGCGCACGGCGGCGATAATTTTCGTCATCGGAAAGGGCGACCTTGAGCGCGACGGGCATGCCGCTTTGGCGATCGATGGCCCGATACACGGTGCCCATTCCGCCCTCGCCAACGGATTTTTCAATATCGAATCGATCGAGTGTAGGCAAGTTCGGCGGCATGGTTTGCGTGTCCGTTGTCGTTGTTGACTCCGCAACCCCAAAAAGGCTGCGGGCGTCTAGTCATCAATCTCGAATCCACTCCGGCTGCGTGGCAAATCCCAACATCGACCGGGCGGCCTCGCGGAGCAGACCGTGCCGGAACGAGTATTCAATAACGTGCGGTTCTCGTCCCTCGATGGGCTTTTTCACGACAATCCCCTGAGTCACCAGGTTCTCGAGTCGCTCGGCGATACGCTCCGCGGATTCGTCGTCCCGAATGATGCGCGTTATCGATTCCGTCGTAAACGAATCCTCGAATAGGCTCGCAGCTCGTACGATGCGCCGACTTTGCGTATCGAGCGCCAAAAGCCGTGATTGCGTCATAATCACGAGCGCCTCGGGCAATGTATCGCCTCGCCCTTCCCCCACGGTACGGATCAATTCTTCGAGCATGAACGCATTGCCTTCGGAAACCTCCAGCATCCACTCCGTCGTTTCCGGCCGTGCACGTTCCCCGAGTGTTTGTTGCACCATTCGCCTGGCGACACTCTTGGGAAGGTCGAGCAACCTGAGTTCCTGCGTTCTACGTTTGCCCCACAACTTGGGAAACGTCTCGTTGACGCCGGCTCGTATCAATGCGAGAACAAACAGCGGGGCATTGTCGAGAACCGAAAGCACTTTGTCGATCACCTGCGTCGACTGAGCGTCGCACCATTGCATGTCGTCGATCACGACGACCACCGGTCCCGAAAGGCACGCCGCGCGCACGAGGGCGGGGAAGGTCGCGACGACATCTTCTTGTCGCTGGGTACTCTCGACAATGGTCGAAAGCGTGTGAAACGGCGTATTCGCATGACGCTCCTCGCCACGAGCCATGAAAACGGTGACGTTTTCTTCACGGGTACGGATCTTTTCGACCAGCGCCCGCGCCAATCGAGATTTTCCCACGCCCATCGGCGCTTTCACGACGGCAGCGTATGCGGCCGTATCGAGCACACAATCGTCGAAAAGGCTTTCCAACATCGAAAGCTCGCGCTCACGACCATAACAAGCTCCCGCGCGCGTCCCACGGAAACTCCGATCCCCTTCGATCGCGCGCCGCCCGCTAAGCACGAAACCTTCTTGTACGTCATAACAGCCGTCGACAAATGCCGTCATCGGTTCGTCGAGCAAAATGTCAGTCGTTGCCTCAGTCGTTGCCTCAGTCGTTGCCTCAGTCGTTGCC
>CAZETM010000157.1:9725-13914 GCA_964514885.1 uncultured Polyangium sp.
CAAAATGTCAGTCGTTGCCTCAGTCGTTGCCTCAGTCGTTGCCTCAGTCGTTGCCAGTGCGCCTTCGTCGCCAAGCATTTCCGTGACGCGATGGATGAGTGCTTCGCCAGGTAATCGTTGCGACACATCGGATTGCCCCAGCCCAATTGCCATAGGGCGATCCGGAAGCAAAGTCCGTACCGAACGTGCGATGCTTGCAGCTCGCAGCGCTATGTCTTTTGCCACCCATAACCCCGCCACGACCACCGCTGCCGTTCCGTCAATGAACCGGACAACTTGTCCCCCACAAGCCTCGGCCTCCGCCAATGTGTCATCTTCGATGGCCATGTCTGCATTCGTACCGGGGCCGATCGAGATGAGTGCCACCGGGCGGGTTTCATTCTCCGCGAGCGCAAGAGACAAATACGGCACGGTCTCGGAAATCGCGCCTTGACGCAAACGATCGCCAGTTATCGGTGGTGGTGGCGGGAACATGGTCGGACGTAGCCAGAAATCGTTCGAGGTTTCCTCCAACGTTTCCGTTGCCGCGAGCATTCTCAAGGCACGAGCGACCGCGCTCCCGTTGGCCGGACGATCATTGCGGGATTTCGCCAGCATGCTCGCAACGAGCGCTTCGAGCTGCGGGGATGCGTCCGGCACGCGGTGACGTAGTGGCGGTGCATCGACAAACAAGATCATCGACAACATCGCGTTCATGGACTTGCCCACGCACGGAGGATTGCCCGTGAGACATTCGTAGAGCAGGCATCCGAGCGCATAAACATCGACCCGCGCATCCAAACTCGAATCCCCCCGAGCCTGCTCGGGCGCCATGTAGGCCAGTGTTCCGAGCACCGTTCCCGTACGCGTCATTCTCGGTGCATTGTCGATTCGTGCAATGCCCAAATCCAGCAGTTTGGGCGCCCGAATATCGCTCCGCACGAGAAGCACGTTGTTCGGTTTCACGTCGCGATGCACGATTCCACGGCCATGCAAATCGCCCAAGGCATCGGCGAGCAAAACGCCGAGCGCAATTCCATCGGCGACGCCCAGCGGCCCGCGGCCAAGTCGCGCGGCGAGCTCTTCGCCATCGAGCCACTCCATCACCAGAAAAGGCTCGCCCGTCGAAAGCCGCCCGTCCTCGATGAAGCGAACGACATGCGGGTGATCGATTCCTTTGAGCAGCAACGATTCCCGCGCGAAGCGATGCCCAGTTGCAACATGATCGCGGTGCATCACCTTGATGGCGACCGGCTGCCCCGTCACCACATCCAAGGCTCGGAACACGTGCCCCATGCCCCCACTTCCGGCCAATCGATCCACGAGGAAGCGATCGGCTACGCGATCGCCTGGCGCAACGGGAAGCTTCGAACCACCTTCACGCTGTGAACTCGTCGCCTCGGCACGAGATGAGGCAGACGTCAATTGTAAACGTGCAACTTGCGCAGGCTCGTCGATGCATTTGTCCTGAGTCGCCGTCACCGACCCAACGCGTTCGGCCAGTTCACGCCGCCGATGTTTGAAGTTCATGGCACTCCTGACAACATGCACCCGACCTGTCAGTGGGCGGCACGCTACGTGGCAACCGACACAGGAGTCAAGATCCAACCGCAAGCAACCAGCTCCCCTGACATCCGTCGCTTCCAAGGAACCCTGGCAGACAGACGTTCAGAGTTGGAAGAACTGACGAATCTTGTCGAGCAGCGCTTCGCTCGTCGCGTCGGTGTCCGTCGGTGTCCGTCGGCGACCGTCGCGCGCGCGCATTGAGGCTCTCCTCGAGCGCAAGCTGGCGATCGACGATCACCCGCGTTATCGGTTCGACAAACCGCGGTTCCGAGGCAATGACCGTCTGAAATGCATCCTTACTCAGCTCGACAATCTCGCAATCGGTAAAAGCCCTCACGGTCGCCGCGCGTTTTTCGCCCGTCATGAGTGACATCTCCCCGAAAAACTCTCCGGGACCGAGCCGCGCCAATTCTGCAACGCTATGCGTGTCGCCGCGACCGACGCATACCGCAACCTCGCCGCGTTGCACAACGTAAAGCTCGGCTCCCGGATCACCCTGTCGAATGATCGCCTCGCCCACCATGAAGGGGAGCGTCCGTGACAGGCTCGCCAGCCGGTCGAGCGATTCTTCGGGCAGCAAGCGAAGAAAATCGACACGCACGAGCGACGCTTTCCGGCGTGCAGTTTCGAGCTTTTCCGCATCGGTGCGCGCTTGTGGCGTCACGTTGTGTACATGCACCGTCCGAATTGGGAACGGGATCGAAATGCCAGCGCGCTGAAATGCGTACCAGATCCGTTGGCGCACATCCGAGTCGATACGATCGCGCTGCGAGAAGTCGTCAATGAAATACAGCAGGCGGTACTCGATCCCGCTATCGGCGAAGTTCATGGTTTGTGCGGCAGGTGGCGGCGATGGGAAAATCCCGTCCACGTCCGCCACCGCCGAGAGCAGGGCTTCCTCCACGCGCTGCGGCGATATCTCGTATGGCGCCTGAACGATCACCTCCCGCCTCGAATTCGCCGTGGGCTTCGTGAAATTGCGGATCGTCGATTTTGCGAGCACCCCGTTCGGAATGATCAGTTCGATCTGGTCGGCCGTAAGCACGGTCGTCGCGCGCCAGTTGATCTCGATCACGCGGCCTGCAAGCCGCGGATCGGTTTCGACATTGATCCAGTCGCCTACTTGGAACGGCCGTTGTGCTTGGATCGCCAACCCAGCGAAAAGGTTGCCGAGAGTCTCCTGGAGCGACAAACCGATCACGGCCGTGAGCAATGCCGACGTCGTTAGCAGTGCGCCTGGATCTACGCCAAGCTCGCGCAGCACGAGGGCCGCCGCCGTCACATAAACGAGCCCTTGCACGATATCGCGAATGATCCGTGGCACGGGCTTCGCAAGCCGTGAAACGAGGATTCCGTCGGCAACCAGAACGAATAGGGCCCTCCCCAACGCAACCACCAGGAAAGCGAGGCCGAGGATCTCGAGGGCGCGAGCTGGGACCGAGCCTTCCACGAGTGGTAATCGGGCGAGCACGCATGCCACATGGAGCGCGAGGAGCGCGAGTGGCGCGCGCAAGAGCGTCAAACGCTCCCCTCGTCGTAATGCGAGCGCCGACAGCAAAATCACCGCTACGCCGGCGACGATGCCAAACGCATCTGAGGGGAGGTGTTGCAGTGCCGAAGGGAAAAGGTCAGAATTCACGGGGTATCAAGTAGAACAGGGTTTCTTGGGTGGATCGAATGCTGCAATGCATGGTGCAGTTGCAATCGCTCTTGCTGTCCGCAGCGCACAGCTTGGTTCTCATCGCGCGTTCTGGCAAGCATTATCCCTCATGGGCGCGTCAAAGTCCTGAGCGCATTGCGATGGTGACCGCTGCTCCAATGACCACGCCGGCCAGAAGCCAAGCCAGGCGCGAGGGGCGTGGAGTATCGTTTGCACCCAGCGGAAACTCCACTGCATGGATTCGGTTGGTCTCGGCATCGACCAGGAGCACGCCGTCTACATCGAAGGCAATGCGGTATTCGAGGAGTTGGCGTCGCGTGGCGGGTGTGTCGATTCGTGGCGCAGCGCGTCCCGTTTTTACCTCGGCGATATAACGTTTGCCGCCATAAGAAACGAGGTAATCGGCGCGCAGGTCGATTGGTACTGGCTCGTTATCGATTCGCACGTCGTAGGACACTGCAACTTGTCGACCCAGGATGCCGAATCCCAATTCACGCAGCAGGCCCTCGGCGCGTTGTTCGCCTTCAGCTCCTCGCTCGCGACGAATGGCAATGGTGCGTCGTCGCCAAAACCCCTGCCATACCAGGCGCACGGTCTGCACCACGGCAAGCAGGGCTGCCGCGATGAGCAGGACGAGCAGAGCTTCGGGCGGGAGCGAGCGCGGATCCATCGAGGCGATATTTGGCGGCAATAACGCACGATGGGCCAAGTTTTCAGCAAAGTGAAAGCTCGTGCGCGGACGTGGTGGTCATCGTGTCGAGTGTCACTACGATATCGTCACAGGCGCCATCACGTCAGCACATCCGCAGCGCCCGTCGCACCGAATACGTTTTCGATCCACTGCTCGAGCCTTCCCGCATCCTTGCACGCGTTGACGCGGGCCAGCTCTTCGTCCGTCAGCGCGATCTTTGCACGGCCCAGAAGACGCAACAGCGTTTCGATTTTCGCCTCGATCTTTCCCTCGATCTTCCCTTCGATCTTCCC
>CAZETM010000157.1:14014-15257 GCA_964514885.1 uncultured Polyangium sp.
TCCCTTCGATCTTCCCCTCGATTTTTCCGTCAATCTTCCCCTTGGTCTCTCCCTCGGCAAACCTGGCGGCGGCAATCTCGATGACTTGCCGTATTTCGTCGCGCACCTTTTCGTACGCGAGCACTTGCTCAGGCGTGAACTTGGCCTGATTGGCAAGCTCCAGAGCTTCGCCGTACGGCCCCGCCACGAGATCCGCTGGCACATCCGTCAGCTCGGGCGCGTGCACGAAAAGCCACGCCCATAGATTGGCCCCGAGAGCACTCGGCCGCGCTTTCGGGACTTTCGGCAGCTCCAAGAACGCATATTGAACTTGTAGCAGCCCATCATTCTTCGAATTACGCTCGACCATGTTCCACCGGCTCAACATGGGCACCAACGGCAGGTCTTGCTCCGGTTGCTTCGCGTTCGGCCATAGCTCGAAATCGCAAATGGTGATCGCCACGACGTCGGTGAGCTTCGTGTACCATTCGCCCGCCTTGAGCTGCCCGGCATAGGCTCGGCACGCGTTGTAAACGACTCGATTGATGAATCCCGGATGGTGGATGATCTGCATTTCCACCACAAACGTCGTGCCGTTACGATCGGTGCAGCGCACGTCTCTAGGATCGAAAGCTTCGCTCCCTCGATCAACGGAAGCTGCTCGCTGGGCAAATACTGGATGCCTTCGATGGTCTGGTCACCGCTGCGCTCTAGCAGATCATTGAGCAAGCCGCGCAAGATCTCGGGGTGGGTGGCAAAGATGCGGCGGAAGATGTAGTCGTTCTTCAGATCTGCGAAGACCATTTCGTGCATTTGCCAAAGAAAACGTCGGGATGCAAGGGGAAACCGTGATGTGGGCTTGATGATGCAAAGGTCCAAGCGGCATCGACCTCCGAACCGCATAAGTCCAAGCGGCATCGACCGCTGACGCGCATAGCCCACCTCCCCATCGACTTCCCCGCCGAAAAGCCCATACCTCGTTCGACCTCGACGCCGCGAAGCCCATACCTCGATCGACCACCAGAACAAAACGTCGATGCCCCCATCGACCTCGGCGGCGCAAAGCCGATACCGTCATCGACCTGCGCAACAAAACGTCGATGCACTCAACGACGTTCGCGAAAAAAAGTCGAACCTCCATCGACCTCGAAAAAAAATCTGAACATCCTCGATAGCCCTTGCAACGAATCCGTTTACCCACCTGCTGGTGCAGTGGTTCGGAGAGGAGCGACGTCATGAGTCAGCTATCGTTTGCCCATGTTCC
>CAZETM010000158.1:0-5727 GCA_964514885.1 uncultured Polyangium sp.
TCCGCGCGCCTCACCCCTGGCCCCTCTCCAACTTCGCCCGCGCCTCACCCCCCACCCCCCTCTCCAACTTCGCGGCTCCGCCGCTTCGTAGAGAGGGGGAGATGAGCTTCACGGCGCTTTCAGCGTCGCCTGCAAATACCCGAAATGCTGCGCTCCAATGTCCCCTCGGCTCGATGCCGCGAGGATGTTCCGCGCGCCTTTGCCCGTCAGAAACACGCCGTAACTCGCGTCGATCGTTAGCGGCTCCCAGAAACGCAGGCTGACCGTCGCGTCGATCTGGTGGCCAAGCTCGTGCGACTCGTTCGTCGACGAAGCTCCGATCGGTACCAGCGACGCAGAACTCCAGCGGCCCTTCGGTTGCGCCAAACCTACGAAGCGATATCCAACATCGATGCCTACGAGTTCGGTAGGACGAACCGCGATGTCCGCGCCAGCCAAGATCAAGTTCGACCACGCATACAAGCCCATGCGGTTGTGCATCGGACGCTCGTCAGGAGCGATCGGATCGAAGCGAGTTTGCACCGCAGTCGGATCCGTCGTCCCGTCATCGCCCGACGCGTACGCGCCTTCCGCGCCGAACGTCATGTGCCAAGGCAACGCCGTTTCCCACGTGGCTCGACCCGCGGCTGCGAAGGCACGCAAGTCTCGATTCGCCCCGTAGCTCGCAATGCTCCCCAGCTCGTATGCGCCTTCCGCCGAGTACCGAACGCCACGCTTGTCCCCGGACAAACGCGCGGACAAGACAAACGTGTTGCTCGGGGTCAGGTCGTAATTCGTTGGTGCTCGAACGATTCGTGCAAGCCCTCCAAGCTCAGCGTTGAGCAACGGGTGCGCATGCCAGGCAAAACGCAAACCGTAAAGTTGACTGCCCGTGCTTGCAGGCATCGTCGTAGCCGGCTCGCTAGATGCGCTCGATCCAGCACCGGAGAGGCCCCCAAGGCCGCCCGTGAGTCCCGTGCTCCCAAGCAGCAAGGCAAACGCATCGACGTCGACTGTTTTGAAAGACAAACCTAACCGAGCGGCATCGAAAGATCGTGGGCGCAGCGTCCAGTCGCCTTCACCAACAAGTCGCCCGTCGCCCCACACGATGCGTTGTCGTCCCGCGCGAAACCAAACCCTGCGCTGTTTGCTGTGCACATCGACGTACGCTTCGAAGAGGCCCAGCCCGCCGACGAACTGCCCCTGGTTGATCCCCAAGCCGACGATGTTCGAGCCCGCCAACGCACGGCTGTCCTGCAGCGTCAGTTGCGCCGTCACCGCACCTCGATCGACACCCAATCCAAGCCGCGCTCGTGACGTTGCCGCCCACTGGTTCGGATAAAGCGCCGTCAGGGACGTCAGCGCATCGAAGGTCGGTGGAAGGTTCGATCCGTACTCGTCTCCGAGCACCGCACCTCCCAGAAAAATCGTGCCGCCGATGTCGAACGGCGCTTGGCGATATTCGCCGCGTAGTCGCAGCTCGACGGAGGGACGAAAGGTGAAGCCTCCAATCGGGATCGATTCGGGCAGCGGCGTCGCTTGTGCCGATGCAGTCGCGCTCGCGACGAACACCGCGACGGTGGACCCAAAAACAACAAATGCGTGCGGGATCGATCGCGTCATGCGTGCTCGCGGAGCTTATGCGTCGTGCACTCGCGCGACAAGGACACGCCAACCTTCATCATCCGCACTGGAGCACGCTGCCCCAAAGCTCGTAGTTCGACCTGCTCTTCTGCAAAAACACGACGGTCACCAGATTGCCAACGACGCCGATCACGCTTCGACCAAAGTTGCCCGATGGCGTCGAGACCGCGAGCGCAGGACCGGTAGGCGCGAAGTTGGAACCGAACGTTTGTGCTCGTACGGCTCGTGACCCGGACGAACCCTCGGTCCACACGAGCACCCATCGACCATCGGAAAGCCCCACGATTGCCGGGGCTTCTGCATCGCCTCCAGGACCTCCCGCTGGCACTTCCACCATCGTGGTCGTTTGCGGAATCTTGCCAATCGGTGCGCGTCCGACGCGAATCTTCCACGGGCTCTGATCATTCGTTCGATCCGCAAACGTGATCGCCACCTCGCGATTATTCGATCCGCTCATGGGCTTGCCGACGGAGCCGCCAGAGCCTGCGACTTGCACGAGTTCTCCGAGGGGTTTGTGATCAGCTCCGAGCACCCCGGCATAGATCCCGGCCTTGCGCCTCAGCGAGACCAAATATCCACCACCCGTCGTGCTGATGACGCGTGCCGAATCGAGCGAGAGATCGCCTTCGAGCGACCAGAGAGACGACGGGCGACTATCGAGCTTTTCTGCCCACGTCAGGCTTGCATTGGCCATGCCCAGGTAAAACGGTTTTTCCCCGGCAACCGGCACGACCTGGCGCAACGTGTCCGACGTTTCGGTCGTCGAAATGAAAAAGACTTTTCCTGTCGGTGTGACTCGTTCGATGTCCGAGTTTGTCTTGTCCGCAAATTTCTTGTCGACTTGGCCCGTCGTCGGATTCACCTCGATGCCGACCGCTTTGTTCGAGTCCTCCGCAAACCCAATGGCGATCTTGCCCGAAGGCAGCGCGAGCAGATCGAAAGGAAGGCTCTTCGATACAGCCGGCGCCCAGCGCGCGGATTGTCTCGAAACCGAACACGGTTTGGCAGGAGGCGGAGCCTTCGCTTTGCTGACTTGCAGCGCATTGGTGAGGCCTGCTTTGGCCATCCCCGTATTGCTCGCGTCTGGTTTTACCGAGCAACGACCTACGAAAAATGCGCCGATGACCATCGTGATCAAGAGGCCGCCCGTCATGAGAAGCGCGTTGAGCGGCAATTGAGTTTGCGCGGGAGTTTGCGCGGGAGTTGGCGGCTTTTGTGCTGACTCCTGAACTTGGCGCAGGGCCAGCGATGTCGCTGCATGAGGCGCTGCCGAGGGCAAACGAACGAACTGTGGCTGTTGCGTTCCATCCGGCTTCAGACCGCTCGTGGGCGGCGGGAGCGGCGGCGGCTTGATCTGCATCAGCCCATTCAAAAACCCCGCGTTATTGGACGTATCGAGTCGCGGTGGACGTCCCGCCGACGCCGGGCTCAGCACTTTGGCGAGAAAGTCTCCGGCAAGTCGAATCGTTCGACTCACTTCGTGCGGACGACGTCGTTGAGCCGCTTCCGCGTCATCCATGTCCTCCGGCAACATGGTCGTCGCCGTCGATTCACGTATCGGAGGCGGTTTGGGAAGGTAGTCCGACAGTTTCGCGGTCTTGTTCGCATACGCGGGCAGCCCGTCCTCGTCCAAGGCCGACTCGAGATTGGGCGATGGCGCCGTCGGCGGCAGATCGTCCGCAATGGGCGATGGACGAGTTGCCGATGGGTGCTTGGCATAAGCGTCCATCAAGCTTGGCGGCGGTCCGGCTTCGACTCCCGCAGGCTTTTCGGATTCGGCCAATGGCTGGGGCTTGCCGGCTTTGAGGTTGCTGAGCGTGTTTTTTGAAAATTGAAACGTCGCCGATTCAGTCGTTTCTTGGCTCGGCCCACCTTCGAGCAACGTGTGCGGTGGAGGGAACGCGCGCGCGGTATTTTGCCGTGAAGCCACGGGTATTTGTCGTGACGTGGTCTCCGCAGGCGGTTCGGGACGCGGTTCTGTGGACGCTGCTTTGGTCGGAACGTTGGTCGTTTCGTCGTCCGTGATCGACCAATCCTTCGTCGATATCGGCGCTCGAACGGGTGGAGCCGGAGCGGGCGCTGGGGTAGGTGCAGTGGTCTGAACCGTGCCCAAACCAGGCCGAGGCGCTGCGGGTGGCTTTCCCGCAAGATCGGAACGCAATCGCGGGGCTGCGGGCACCGCCGGACCCGTATTCGGTCGCAGTGTCTTCGCGGTCGTCGGCGGTTTCGCTCCGCTCGGTACCAGACGAGGTGGCGCGACGCTGGGCGTTCGTTTCTCGGCAGCTACTGAGGCACGTACGTCTTTTGCGTGGAGCCCTTGAAGCGTCGATCGCCCTGGAGCGGCAGACTTGTTCGCGTCTGCGGCAGGCGGTTTTGGGTGTACCGATTGATCACCCGTCGGTGCGACATCGGCGAATTCCGCGATCGAAATCGCCGGAACCCACGCCGTCATGCCTTCGCGCCAAACCAGCGTCGATGGCGACAAAACCCCATTGGCAATGGCCGTTCGTAGCTCCTCGGCATCGACGAGCCGCTGCTCGCCTTTGTCGTCGGCCCATCGCCACGTGTCGGACTGACTCAAGCACGCCTCCGCGGCGCGTGTGCTTCGAGGCTCACTCGGTAGAGTGCGAGTACGTGTCCGACGGCCACTTCGAGTGAAGCGTACTCATCATTTCTGAAAACGGACAATTTTTGTGCGCGCACGCAACTGCCCACTCGCTCGTTCGATGGATCAGAGATGCCTGCACTCGCTCACCTCAGCGCCGTTGCTCACGCGGCGGCAAGTTTTTTCGTCAACGCCCTGAGTCCACCGACTTGTTCCGCGTGCGATCTCCACGTACCAGCACGACAGGTGTTTTGTGCTACTTGCGCGGCGACCGTAATTCGAGAGCCATTGGTGCTCGACGGGTCGATTGCATTCGCAAGGTTTGGCGGAGCGATCTCGAATGCATTGTGGCGATTCAAGTACGAAGGTCGCGCGGACTTGGCCCGACCGCTTGGTCATTTGCTTCGTCGCGCGGTATCGGAAGCCGGCGTGAGTGCAGATGTCGTGGTTCCCGTGCCGCTGCATCCTCGGCGACTGGCGGAACGTGGATACAATCAAGCGGCGTTATTAGCGCAATCGGTAGCTCGGCAGCTTGGAGCGGCATATGCGCCCCGTGCGCTCGTGAGGCATCGGGCGACGGCGCAACAAGCGCGGTTAGGACGTGCAGAGCGGCTCACGAACGTGGCTTCGGCATTTCAAGTGCGAGACATTTCGGCCATTGAAAAGCGGGTGGTATTGCTGGTGGACGACGTGGCCACGACGGGGTCGACGTTATTGGCATGCCGGCAGGTTTTGATTGCGGCAGGCGCGTTGGAGGTGAATTCAGTTTGTGTTGCTCGCGCGGGCGAACGATGAATCAACCTGCTCGAGCGCTCGATTGATCGACGCGTGCCAATCGTTCGGCCACTTCGGCGGCGGTCGGACGTTTGGTCGGGTCGGCATCCAAGCATCGTTCGAAGAGAGCAGCGAGTTCGGCGTCGAGGTCTTTGACGCGGCGTAAGCCCGTTGGACGAGGCAATGGTTGTCCCTGCATACCTGCGAAAATCGGCGGAACTTGAAAGGGTCGTTTCCCGGTTAGAATCTCATAAGCCATGACGCCAAAGCTAAAGATGTCCGAATGCGCTTTCCAATGACGAGATCCTTGCGCGAGCTCGGGGCCCATGTACGTCGGAGTTCCAACCAAAATGCCCGTTCGCGTGACCTCTTGAGGCGGCGGAGGAATGCTTTTGCGCGACGGAGGCGGTGCATCGAGGTCCTTGAAACGCTCGATTGACGAGTTCGAGGCGCGTCGCGAAGGGGGCGGCGCATCCATGGAATCAAAAGCCGAGATACCTGGACGCGATGGCTGCGGTCTTCGAGAGGGCGGAGGAGCGTCGGCCAAATCAATGGTGGGAATCGATGCGCTTGGACGTCTCGACGGCGGAGGAGCATCGGCCAAATCAATGGTGGGAATCGATGCGCTTGGACGTCTCGACGGCGGGGGCGCGTCAGCCAAATCAATGGATGGGAGCGAAGTGAGCGTGGGAATGCCACGACGTGAATTGGGCGAGGTATCGAAA
>CAZETM010000158.1:5827-15214 GCA_964514885.1 uncultured Polyangium sp.
TCACGTGGAGGCTCGAAGCCTGAAAGCGTCGCCATTGCACGACGTGAATTGGGCGAGGTATCGAAATCACGTGGAGGCTCGAAGCCTGAAAGCGTCGCCATTGCACGACGTGAATTGGGCGCGGTATCGAAATCACGTGGCGGCTCGAAGCCTGAAAGCGTAGGCATGGCTCGACGCGAATTCGGTGCGGAGTCCATGTCGCGAGCGCGTTCGGATACCGGTCCACCGCCTTCGCCTGCATCTCGCGTCAACGTAGAAATGCCAAAATCGACCAGTTTGACGGAGGGGCTTCCATCGGGACGTTCGAAGACCATGACGTTGCCGGGCTTGAGATCCCGGTGGATGACGCCTTGCGCGTGCACAGTGGCCAGGCCCTGAGCCATTTGACGCAGCACCGACAAGGCCCACGGCACGTCACGATATCGAGCTTTGTGCCGCTGCAGAGGCTCGCCCTGGCAGAGTTCCATGACCAAATAGAGCAGTCCATCCGGCGTGACATCGACGTCGGCAATGGAGGCCAAGCTCGAGTGGTCAAGCCGCGCGAGAATCTGCGCTTCACGCACCATGCGGGTCATGGCGAGTTTGTCGCGGCGGCTCGTGAGCACTTTCATTGCGAAGTGGCGTCCGTCCCGAATTCGCTCGACGTCGTACACGACGCCCATCGCGCCTTGTCCGAGATCCGAAGCGACTCGATAACGTTCGGCGATGATGGTTCCCGGCTCGAACGTGGGTCCTTCACCGACGAGTTCGTCCTCGTCGACTATTTCGTCGTCATCGCGCAAAGACGAAAGCAGATTGGTCGTGTGTTGCTGAATTTTTCGCCGCAATTCCTCGTTCAATACTTCGACTTCGGTCTTTTTCGCTTCAATGGTCCGAATCTTTGCCTGGACGTCGCGGCGCATGGTATCGAGCGCTCGGGCGAGATCCGCGAATTGTCCGTGTCCTTCGACGGTAATGGGAGTTTCGATGTCCCCAGCAGCCAGGCGCGCGACGGCATCGAGCAAAACCGTTTGTTTGCCGATCAATTTCTTTTGCAGGGCACTATCCAGCTCGGCACGAATGGCGCGTGTGGTGACGATCGTAATCGACAACTTTTCACCGAGGGCGTGCAAAATCGATAAATCGCCTTCCTGCAAACCTCGCGGGGCTCCGTCGCCTTCCAGATACAATACGCCCAGTAGCTCGTCGCGTACGATAAGCGGTTCGGCAATCACCGTGCGCCGCGTCCCCGCCACTCGCTTTTGCATGAAGGGAGCACGTTTGACCCGAACCTGCTCGACAATATCTTTGTAATACGAAGCGTTGTCCGGCGGGATTTCTTTTTCCCCAGGCTCACGCGCGGTGGCCAATTCAAGCTCCGCTTGCGGACCCGGTTTCATGACGAAAAGCAATGCTTTGTGCGCTGGCAAAAGACGCAAGATTTCATCGAGGCCCACGCGCGCGTGCTGCCCGCGCTCGAGCACCTGCGCGGAGGCGAGACTCAATTCGAGAATACGCGAATATTTACCCGTTCGTTCCTGAGCCGCCATGAAACGGCGCGCCACGATGAGCCCGAGCGACAACGTGAACAAGAACATGCCGATGTGCCCAAGCCCCACGTGATTACGTGAAATCACGCCGGTCGCCATCATGACGTCATGCACCGCAGCCACAGCGACCAATACGAAACCGCCGCCAAAAATACGCGCGTCGAAATCACCAGACAATGCACCAATGATCGCTCGTCCCACAATGACCACGATGGTGAGGATCATCAGCACTTGAAAAGGAAGCAAGGTATTGAGTGGCCCGACGAGGCCTAAAACCACGACCAGAATCGAGCCGGCTAGATACGCCGCATGCGTCCAGCGCAATAAGCGCAGAATACGAAATCGATCCGGGCCGAACATGTGGTCGTAATATGCCGCGAAAACCACGGGCACGAGATACAAGCTGAAAAGCTCCACGTGCAGCCACGCCAGCGGCGCATCGATTAACAGTCCACGAATCGGAGAAGCGGCCGGAAGGTATATGCTGAGCGTAATGGTGAGCAGGCCGTAAAGCAGCTTGCTGCGGTCCTTGCGATCGGAGAGAAAAAGCGCGAGCATGAACAAACCGAGCGTCATCAGAATGACGCCCATGCCGAGCACGGGCAGCTCATCACGAATGCTCGATACGGCCAATTCCGTGCGCGGACCCAATTGGGCTTGCCCAAACGGACCGATGTTGACGTGCTCAGAGTAGATACGCAGCGTCAACGTCTTGCCAACGAAGTTGGGTCCGAGTGGAATGTCGTGCGGTTTGTAGCCGACGAACGCGAGCGCGCGAGGACCTTCGAACTCGCCAAAACGGTAGACGAGCGTGCCGTCGACATACGCTTCGAAGATCTGATCGACGCCGCGCAAATGCAACACGGGGTCGTGATCGACGTGTCCTTCGAGGCGCGTGCGCATCCACATGAAGCGCTGTCGGCCGCGACCTTCGTGCACCGACATTTCTGTTTGCGGTCGCCATCCATCGACGTGCGACGGCTGCGTCCACGCGTAAAAACCGGGAGCCTGAGGCGAATCGCCCCAGCGATACTCCCAAGTTCCTTTGTACTCATACGAATCGTTTAGCGTTGCCGAGGTCTGTGCGTGTGCAGAGACGGTCGTACCAAGCAGCATCAGAGCCGAGCTGCCGGCGACGAACCAACGCGAGAGCAAACCAAGGCGCATTCGTGTCGAAATCCGAGGAACGATGAAGACGGGCGCGCGAGGATAGCAGAGCCGTGGCACAGGAGAAGAGTGTCGTGCGAGAGGTTGTGCTAGGAGGTGTGGTGTGTTCATCCGGGAGTTGATCGAAGCGCTCGCGCTGGCGCAAGTCCGCTACTGCATCGTGGGCGGGGTTGCGGTGAATCTTCACGGTGTTCCTCGGATGACGTACGACGTGGATATTCTCGTGACGCCTGAAGCCGAAGAATTGCGCAAGACACAGGATGTACTCGAGCGCCTTGGTCTTCAGCGCAGAATCCCGGTTTCACTTGAGGAGTTTGCGGAACAAGAACATCGCGAACGGATGCGCGACGAGCGGAACTTGATTGCTGTGACTTTTACGGATCCAGCAAATCCTCTTCGTGAGGTGGATGTTTTGGTCGCGCCTCCCGGGGTGGATATGGCTGCCGTCGTCGCACGGTCGACCCGTATGTCGATGGGTGGTGTCAGCGTATACGTATCGAGTATCGACGATCTGATTGCAATGAAGCGTGCGACCGGGCGGGCACAAGATGCCGACGATGTGAAAAACCTGGAACGAATTCGAGGGCGAAAAGATGGATGAAGCCAAAGATATCGAGGCCGGGGCATCCGAAACTAGCCGCGGATATCATTATTCCGTTTCCGACGAGCAATTGCGTGTTTTCGGGTTGCTCACGCCCGAGCAGCGGCTTGCTTGGCTGGAAGAAATGCGTGAGTTTACGGTAGCCGTCGCGCCTCCGGAAGCACAGGCATGGTGGCGGCGATTTCGGGCAGCGCGGTAATTGCCGTCGGTCGATTGCTCGAAATATCGATTAGCGCTTCGGCCTTGCTTTTCAGACAATTCGTCCAAGAATCCACCGAGTTGCTCGCGTTCCAACTCATGCGCGATCGCTCGCGCAACGAAGCCGGATAACCCTCGCGGACCCACGCGTCGTCGCACGGCATCTGCAAGATGACCGGGCACGCTGATGGATAGTTTGGCGGCGGCATCACCCATGACGCAATCCTACCATCTTCAGCGTGCCAGGCCAAATCCGAAATGGGTGTCAACCCATGAAAAACGCGTTCAGCTTATTGCCATCGAGGTCGCGGAAATAGGCCGCGTAGAAGTTACCACCTCGCACGCCAGGCGGGCCTTCGTCCGTGCCACCAAGCTCGAGCGCCTTCTTGTAAATCGCATCGACCTGCTCGCGCGAACCGACCGCGAGGGCCACCATGTCGCCATTACCGACCGACGCCGGCTGTCCGTTGAACGGCTTGGCAATGGCAAAACCCGGCTTGTCCGGCGATGCCCACCAACCAATGAAACGTTCCATCTCCATGAATCGCTTGGCACCAAGTTCGCCAAGGAGTTGATCGTAGAATGCCGCCGCCTTCTCGAAGTTGTTCGTGCCAACCGTGACGTAGCCGATCATCGTAATTCGCTCCTGAAAAACCAGCCTCAAAATCGAGGCGCGCGCATGGTACGCGGTTCGCCCCGGGCGGTCCACTGAATTTTGTCAACGCGCGGCTATCGCGGTTTTTCGTACGAAATCTCGATCTTGATCGAATCTTGACACGGAATCGACACCGGAATCCCCGCAGATAACCATTCCGGATACGAGCCACTCTTCGAGCTGGCCACTCGTACGAAGTATCGACCACATTTGTTTTGCAATCGCTCATTCGTGGGCCCTAGCAAGCGGCCACTCACATATACGCTCGCCACGTCCGGAAAACCCACCGTGAGATACCCCTGTCCATAAGGTAATGGCGGCGCAGGCACTTCGGATGGCGCGGTTATGGAAGCTGCTGCAGTCGCCGTCGAAGATGCAACTGGCGCCACCGCCGAAGACATTACAACCGGCGCCGATTTCGTCACCAAAGCGTTCGCGGAGGGTAATACTGGCGCACCCGATGGTTTGTCTGTAAATGCCATTACCGCCAAAGCGGCTGCCACTGCAACCACACCAAATGCGACCGCCAAGGCGACAATGGGCGGACGTCGGGGCTCGGGCGCTGGTGGAAGCGGCGGCGCAGCAAAACCGCGCATGAGCTTTGGAGGTGCCGATGCCACCGGACGTGGACCAAATCGCACCGCTTTTGCAGATTGCGCTGGAGGCGGTCCGAGGGGCGGCGTGGCCAACGACGACGCCGCATTGCCCTGGCCGTCTTGCGTGATTTCTAATGGATTCTGCGGCATCGTATCGGCGAATTCCATTCGTCGACGCGACCTACGCGGAGCATCCACCGGCTTTTCTTCCGCACCCTCCCCAATTCCCATCTGCTCGAGTTCATCCGGCGAACGGCTCGTGACTTCATCGAAAAGCTTATCAAATGCTTCTTCGTCCGGTACCGATGCCATCCATTCCGTGCGCGGCTTGCGCTGCGAATCTATATCGAGCGGCGCGGCAACCACCGGCCTCGGCAAACCCGATCGAGGCGCCTTTTCCGAATTGGGCCCGCGGCCAGATGCTGGCGGGATTTCCACCTGCGGCAATCGAGGTGCTTTGGGAATCGACGCATCCTGTTTGGGCACTTTTTCGGTCAGCGCACGCAAAAGTGGATACATCGATTTCGGCTGCACATCATCGAACAAGATTGGCGGCAACGATGCAGACGGGCGTATGCTTGCCGGCGGCGGAAGAGGCACCGTCGAAAGCCGCTCTTTGCTCGTCCCGGCAGGTTGGGCCGGACGAACGCTTTGCAATGAAACTCGAGGCCTCGGCGCGCCAGGTAAAGAAGGTCGTGACCCATCTTCAGGGGCCGGATGATTGTCTTTCAATAACCCGACCTTGTCGCAAAGCTCGTCGCGCCCCTTGTCGAAATCAGGCATTTGCCCCAGCGCTTGCTCGATGTCGCGGCAACTCGCTGGCCGCTTTTCCAAGCTGGTTTCCAGCGCGGCATCAATGGCGAACGTCACGAGCTTGGGTAAATCGGAGCGAATCGAGGCGAGCCGCGCCGGCCTGATCCCCTTGTCCGATGGCTTCTGCCCAGTAAACAACGCCCACAAGAAAAGCCCCAAACCATAAACATCGGCCTTGGGCGTAACTTGCTCGCCACGCAATTGCTCCGGAGCCTTGTATCCAGGTGCATTCTTCTGATTCGTTATGACGGTATCGGGACTACGCCCCAAAATCTTGCCCATCTGAAAACCAGACAGCCGCACCTGACCATCCCATCCGACCAGCACATGTTCGGGATGCAATCCTCGATGCACAATCGGAGTCGGTTTTCCGTTTTCATCCCGCATTGCGTGTGCATATACGAGCGCCCCGGCGACCTGCTGACCCACATACGCCTTCGCCGCGTCCGAAAGCGGCTTCTTGTTCTGCTCGAGATACGACAAGAGCCGGTCCAGCGAGGGGCCGTCGATCTGCTCGAGCACCAACACCAAAAACTGCTCGTGCTCGAAAAAATCGATCATCCGCTGAATCGACTGATGATTCAGCGCCCCACAAATCGCCGCCTCGCGCGCCAGCTCCTCAGCAAATCGCGCGTCGCCCTGAGTCGTGTTCGGCACCAACTTCAGCGTGCAATTGCGTGCAAATCCCATCGGCCCATCCTTGCGGCCGATGTACACACTCGTGGAGCCAGCACCTGACACTCGCCGCACGATCTTGTACGGACCTATGCGCTCCGGAACCGGCTCGGTCGGGAACATGCCCTAATCATACCGGAAGGCAGCTCATTGCCCAAATCGCTGACGCAATCTTTTCAAAAAACCTTGGATTTGGCCCCACGTCCCGGACGCACCCACCCCGATCACGACCTTGGCTTGTTGGCAAGCACATCGTGCGAAAGTGTGCAAATATACGAAGGGTGAGCGGGATGCCATCTGCGACGTTAGCTTTACAACGATTCGAGCGGGTACGAATAGTAAGGGCAATAAGTAAGCTAGGCGTCCTGGATCGGCTGCTCTGGCTTCGCGGTCGAAGCGGTTTTCCAGTTCTGACGGTACTCACGTACCACCGCGTGGGTAATGCTTCCGACGTGGGCGAATTCGATCCCGATGTGCGTGAAGTAGACGCAAAGGGTTTGTCCGATCAACTCGCGGTCATTGGTTCAATGGGGACGATCGTGTCGCTCGATGAAGTGCGCATGTTCTTCCAGGGCAAACGTTTGCCGCCCAATCCTGTAATGCTCGCCTTCGACGATGGATATGTCGATTGTCGAAACGTGATTCTACCCATTTTGCAAAAAGCAGGCGCTCACGCTACATTTTTCATTCCGACCGCATTTCCTGATTCAGGCCGAATATTCTGGTGGGACCGTTTGGTCCTGCTTTTGCGTCGTAGTCGCAGCGCCGAAATAACGCTTCGTTATCCAGTCCCGCTGGTGCTCGATCTCGCCCGTGACTTTGACCAGGTCAAACAAATTCTCTTGCGGCTCATCAAACATCAGCCCAACCTCGATTTGGTTCATTTTTTCGACGACCTCGAAGAAGCTGTGGGCGTGTCGATCCATCCCGATGAAGAAAAGGCCTTGGCGTCGAAAACAATTCTCGGTTTTCGAGATGTTCGGGCATTGCAAGATGCCGGAATGACCATTGCCTCGCATTCCCACGCCCATCGTGTGCTCACGACGTTATCGCCAGACGATGTACTGTCCGATTTGCAAAAATCCAGGCTGCTCTTGCGCGAAGTGCTTGGTAGGGACGTACGCACGGTGGCCTACCCTGTAGGGCAGCATCTTGGTGGCTCTTTCCGAAAAGCGGTGGGCTTGGCGGGTTTCGATTTGGGTTTCACCAATGCCACCGGCCTGTGTTTGCCCCACGTCGCGGACATGCTCAACGTTCCACGTATTGCGATTGGCCAGGACGAACCAGAAGCGATGCACAAGTGGAGATTACTGGTGGGATGACTCTGTCCTCCGCTTCAATTTGAAGACTTCTCTCGCAGTCCAATTTGAAGACTTCTCCTCCGCTTCAAATTGAAGACTTCTCCCGCTCTCCAATTTGAAGACTTCTCCCGCGCTTCAAATTGAAGACTTCTCCCGCGCTTCAAATTGAAGACTTCTCCCGCGCCTCAAATTGAAGACTTCTCCCGCTCTCCAATTTGAAGACTTCTTTCTCCTCCCCCTCTCCAATTTGGAGAGGGGGTTGGGGGGTGAGGCCCGGCATTTGCTCTCGACACTTCTCAGGGCTGCACCCGGGAAGGTAGGTCGCTCGTGAAGTGGAATATTCGTCGTCGGTATGTCGTCGCTACGTTCATGACGTTCGCGGCAATGGGCTGTAGTGCTGCGCCGACCAATCGGCAGGCGAAGCAGGCGCCAAAGGCTCCGGCATCACCAGCGGAAATCGCTGCACGAACCGATGTTTCGGAACAACAAGATGCTCAGCGCATATGGTGCGAATATCTCGATGCGCTGCACCGGCGCGCCGACGAGCACGCTGAGCCATTGCCAACATTGCAACAATGCCTCACCGCGCGCACGTTTGCTTCGCCGAAAATGCTTCGCCAAACCGCAGCGTGCTCGCGCCAAGCCCTCGAAAAAACAGACGGCGACCCATTCACCAACGAATATGCCGCCGCGGTCGCGCGTTGCGGTGCCAATGCGCTCGACGCTTGCGAAGCGCCCGTCGTCGAGATCGAGCCTTTCGTTTCCGCCATTTGCACGCGTATGAATCACTGCGGCGAGGCGGAATATGCCCAATGCCAAATGGGGCTCAGCGGAGGCATTACGCCGCACCTTGCACGAGCCGTCGGGGCGATGAATGGGAAAGGACGACTAGCCTTCGAGGGTTGTCTGAGAAAACTAGCCTGCGGCGAGATGGGCTCTCAAATCGTCGAGTGCCTCGATCCGATCATGGACAAACTGTTGTGGTTGCCAGAGTGATTTCGATCTAACCAGGCTGTTTCGCCGCCAGCCCCATCAATGCATTTCCGATTTCCGGGAGCGGCAGAATGCGTCGCGCCGCCCCGAGGCGCACGGCTTCGCGCGGCATTCCAAACACCACCGACGTCGATTCATCCTGCACGAGTGTCATTGCGCCAGCTTGCTTCATGGCCAAAAGCCCAGTCGCGCCGTCGCGTCCCATTCCGGTCAACAAGACTCCAATGCCTCGCGACCCCATTTCCCGCGCGACCGATTCGAACATAACGTCCACGGCCGGGCGACATGAATACCGTTCGGGGCCATCATCGAGACATATACGTCCACCGGAAATCGACAAATGCCGATCGGCTGGCGCTACGATGACACACCCCGTGCCGGGCGGTGGAATCAATTCACCATGTTTTGCTTCCATTACCGGCAAGGGCAATGTGCTCGCCAACCAATCGGAAAGGGCCGTGCCGAAAGGTTGCCCGATGTGAATGACGAGCAGAATGGGTAACGGAATCGGCGGATTCAGCGCGCTCAAGAGTTGCACGATGGCCCCGGGCCCGCCTGTCGATGCACCGATCGCAATGAGAGCAAACTTGCCACCAGCCACGACCTGCTGCGTATTCGATATGACCGGTTGCGCATTTCTCGCCGATTGCGTGGAGCGCTGTACCACAGGCGTTGCAGGAGGAGCGACCGCAGCCATTGACGATACCGTGGCCTTTTTAAGTCTTCCGCGAGGATGCGTAATGACCCTGATCCGCGAGGCCATTTTCACCGTATTGACGAGTTTATTCTCCCACTCGCCCGGCGCCTCGGTCCCCCTGGGTTTGTCGATGACGTCCAAAGCCCCCGCAGCAAGTGCATC
>CAZETM010000159.1:0-15214 GCA_964514885.1 uncultured Polyangium sp.
CGTGGCGAGCTAGACGCGTCAATGGCGAAATTGCCAGGTTATTTTTCCTAGGCACAACATTTTGCGCTTGTAACCGCAGCCGAGCCGGTATAGCATGCGGTTTGCAGCATCACTCGCGTATCAACTCCCGTCCCCGCAAGCGTAACCACCCATGACAGAACTTATTTGGAATGGTAAGTATAAAACCACTGGGGACACGGAGCGACACGCTGGGCCGACGCGAGTGGTCCTTCCGTTTCAAGCGGTTGAAACGGTCAACGAGAGTGCGGCTGATCGTGGACGTACTCTCGAACTTTTTCAACGTGGTCAGTTACCCGACTGGCGCAACCGCCTTATTTGGGGAGATACGAAGGTTGTGCTACCGAGCCTACTGCCTGAATTCGGGGGAAAAGTGAATTTAGTCTATATTGATCCCCCTTTCGCGACCGAAACAGATTTCTCAGTAAAAACGGAGATCCCGGAGACTCGGACAGAAGTATTAAAGGCACCTTCAGTGCTTGAACAAAAAGCGTATCGTGATATTTGGGGGAATGGCCTCGACTCTTACTTGCAATGGTTCTCAGACACCGCAACGCTATTGCGTGAGTTATTACATGACGATGGCAAGTTATTTGTTCATTGTGATTGGAGGGTAAATAGCTACATCAGAGTCATTCTTGATGATATTTTTGGACGCGAATCGTTCCGGAACGAAATAATTTGGCGAAGAGCGCCGAATCTAGGGCGCCAAGCGGCAGCACGTCAACTCGGACGCGTCGTCGACACTATCTACGTGTACTCGAAGAAAGCCGACTCGCCCTTTCGCGGAATCGTTCCAATCACCAGCCAAGCACTTGCCTTAACGACGGAAGGCAAGCCCAAAGGCGCCACGTGGGACGAGGAGCGTAAACTCTATTTTACGACGGCACCACGGGGGGATTACACAGACCAAAGTATTGCCAAATTGCGAGAGACTGGTCGTATCCACGAGAGTTCAAAGGGAAAATTATTCATTAAATATTTTTTGCGTCAAGGAGACGATAACAAGTGGTACAAGGATCAGCCGGTTGATACCCTTTGGGACGATCCTGATGTATGCCCACTGCGCCATTGTCCCAAGGACGAGTCGGTCAACTATCCAACGCAGAAGCCGGAAGGTCTACTACGACGCATTATCACGTGGAGCACTCGAGCAAATGACCTTGTGCTTGATTGCTTTTGCGGCAGCGGAACCAGTACTGTCGTTGCTGAGCGGCTCGGGAGACGCTGGATTGCAGTGGATCTTGGCAGATTCGCGATACATACGACGCGAAAGAGGTTGCTTTCGGTTTCAGGATTGAAACCCTTTGTGGTGCAAAATCTTGGAAAATACGAGCGGCAAGTGTGGGTAGGTTCAACGTTTGATTCTACGGAACTGCAACAAGCGCGTGATGCGGCGTATCGTTCTTTCATTCTTCAGCTCTATGGTGCCAATGACCTTTCAGGTCATTGCTGGATACATGGTAGAAAGGGCGGGCGGTTCGTTCATGTGGGGAGCGTAGACGCTCCAGTAAACGAGCAAGATGTCGTTGCAATAGCGCAGGAGATTCGGACCGTCGCCGGTGGTCAGCTAGGCACGACAAAGCTGGTCGTCGATGTACTTGGGTGGGACTTCTCGTTCGGCCTGACTGAGTCTGCAAGAAAGACGTCGTTGACATCTGGAGTTGATGTTCATCTTCGGAGAATTCCACGTGATGTGCTCGACAAGAGAGCTGTCGAGCGACGCGACATCAAACCTTCGGATTTCTTTGAGCTGCGGATGCTCGACGCCAATGCAAGTGTCGAGCGACGGTGCATCACAATCGAACTCGCGGATTTTATTATTCCAAGCGAGGATTTGCCAAGCGAGATCAGAAAGGAAATCAAGCACTGGTCACAGTGGATCGATTACTGGGCCATTGATTGGAACTACCAGGACGACACGTTTCATAATGAGTGGCAAAGCTTCAGGAGTCGCCCAAACGAACCGCTCGTGCTACGTGCCAGTCGAGATGTTAGTAGTGCCGGATCCTACATGATCATGATCAAGGTGATCGATATCTTGGGGAATGACACGTCCAAGGGAATCACCGTGGTGGTTCCGTGACGCGTGCGTCCACTTCTCGAACGCAGGCCGACCCGACGCAAGACTCCAACGAGGATCGCGAGCGAGAGGACTTTACGAGTGCCCCGTGCGTCCGTGCCTTGCGTGCAGCAGTAAGCGCTTGGCGGCAGGCCGGTTATATCGGAACCACCAAAACAACGAAATATCTTCTTGAACACTGGTTTTTTCAGAACCATTCATTGTCAACGGGCGAAGGCTTTGCATGGTATCCAGCGCAGCGGGAGGCCATTGAGACATTGATTTTCCTTTGGGAATGCCAACATGTCCGTGATCAGAAGACGCTGCGCGACCGGTTCTCCGTCGACCAGAGCAGCACCGACCCCCTTATGATGGACTGGTCGCGTTATGCGATCAAAATGGCTACTGGTAGCGGCAAAACAAAAGTCATGTCGCTAGCAATCGTCTGGCAGTACTTGAACGCCGTCTGTGAAGAAACATTGCTTGCATGCTCGTACGCAAGAACGTTTCTGCTGCTTTCGCCCAACATCATCGTTTTCGAGCGTTTGAAAACTGATTTCGGTGATGGCCGAATATTCCAAGTAGATCCCCTTGTTCCGCCCGAACTAAAGGGACAGTGGGACTTGGCTGTCGTTGAACGTGGCGACCGCCGTCGAATATCCGCTCGTGGGGTGCTTATTGTAACAAATATTCAGCAGCTTTATGAGCGGCGTCAGAATGTGGATGAACCGGACCCGATCGCTGCCGTACTTGGTCGCGTACCACCAGCAACAAGAAAGGATGCCAGTGCTTTGATGGAGCAGATTGCTGGACGCTCAGAAGGACCATTGATGGTACTCAACGATGAAGCCCATCACGCCTATCCTGGCACGGACTGGCACGAAACAATTGTGCGGGCAAATCGGACTTTACCCATATCGATTGAACTCGATTTCTCGGCAACACCCAGGTTGCCTAATACCGGCACCGTGTTCCCGTGGACTGTTTATGATTATCCTCTTCGTCGTGCTATTCAAGATGGCGTCGTGAAGAGGCCGGTTCGAGGCATCGCAAGAGTTGATGAGGTCGATTCCGACAGCGCAGCGATTCGTTATGCGGGTTATCTTGCGGCTGGCTTCCAGCGCTGGAAGGAATACTGTAGCCAGCTCGTGCCGCTGGGGAAACAACCCATTCTTTTTATCATGGCCACGAATACCCAAGGTGCCGATGAAGTTGCCGCTTGGCTTCGCGCCAACTATTCCGAGTTAGCCGGTGACCGGACGCTCGTCATTCACACCAAAGCGAATGGCGACATTTCCGATGATGATCAAGAAACTGCACGTCGTCTTGCTCGCGCAGTAGATAACGAACGGAGTGCGGTTCGGGCCGTGGTTTCTGTGTTGATGCTTCGCGAGGGCTGGGATGTATCAAACGTTACTGTGGTGGTTGGCCTTAGACCCTTCAATGCACAGGCAAATATTTTGCCGGAGCAGGCCATCGGGCGCGGCTTGCGGCGTATGTTTCGCTCCGCCGGTACGGCTATCGATGAGAGGGTCGATATCATTGGCACTCCTGGTTTAATGAAATTGCTCGACCAGTTGGAGCAGGAAGAGTCTTTCCGTTTGGAAACGGTCGAGATTGAAAACAATCGAGTCGCTGTACGCGCGATCAAGCCCGTCGCCGAACGACGCGATTATGACCTCGGCATGCCGGTTTTTTCGGCGAGGTATGTTCACACGGATAGGCTAAACGATACCATCGAAACATTTGATGTGCGCGGTTTGCCTCTTGCTCATTTTGATACGATTGCAATTCAGGTTTCGCGTGGCCGATTCACTTATGAAGCGTATGATCTCCTTACCGGGCTGAAGGAGTTCGAGAGAGATTACCCGCTGCCTGATGAGCTAGCTCCTCGCGATGTAATTGCATTCTGCGCCCGACATATTGGTGAACGGATTCACGCACCGACCCAATTCTCGGCGCTCGCCGCCAAGGTCAAGAAGTTTTACGAACACGTTGCATTTCGACGAAATATTTCCATTGATGAGCCGGGGATTCGTGATTTGCTGTGCAATCCAGCAACTGCTTTTGCCACGGTCGATGTTTTCGCACGAGCACTCAGTGCTCGTTTGGCCGTTGAGGCACATGAGGAGCTCGTCGCGGAAAGGCGACTCTTTTCCTTCTGCCCGCCATTTCCCTGGACGAGGGCAAGTACGCAAGCGCAAAAGACCGTATTCGACACCGTCGCGTGCGATGATGAGGATCAGGAATTATTTGTCAAATGGTTGGATAACCTTCAGGATGTCGAGGCATTCGCAAGGATTCCACCCACATTTGGTTTTTCGCTTCAGTATCTCGATCCTAGCAACCGACTCGTTTATTTTATCCCCCATTTTGCAGTTAGACAGAGAAACGGAACCCACGTTTTAGTTGAATTCGGCGGGAGCGCTCCGCATCCTCGTGATGCCGCAATCCAACATTGGTGTGACAATGCCACTTCCATTACGGGGACACGTTGGCTCTACGTCAAGCTAACGCAGCGAGAAATCATAGAATTGCGAAGTGGATCGTTTAGAAAATTTGAAGATATTTGGCGACACCGGGGGACTTCACCCAAACGGTCCGATGTCACTCCGACAAGGAACGCGCAAGTGCCCGCAAAGGGTGTCGGTATTGATGACGAGCGCCAACATTTTCTCAATGAACTCTACGAGCTTTGTGCACAAAATCGTGAACAACGCGCCGTGGAACGATTTCTTGTGCGGCTTGAAGCCGATCTGCGAGAGGGTCGATTTCCCGCTGTCGATGCTTTCATGGAGCTGGTCGAGGTGAATCGCTTGGCTCCTGCTGTGCTCCTTGCCACATTGTCAATCACCCTTCCTGCCAAGCAGTCGCTTGCTAAGCGCGCAGCGTTTCTGGTACGCGTCGACGTCGAACTCCGCCGTTGCATTGGCGATGAACGTGCCCATGCGCTGCTCGCGAGGAGACAATGAGCGAGGTTGTCCGCTTGGACGCGGCTTACCCTATTGGACGAAGCGCCGTCGTGCTCACGAAAGGCGCCATCGGTCTGCATGCAGGTATCTATTACCGTTCGGATGATCAGACGTGCCGAGTCCTTCATCTGGCGTGGCACTACAAGCTGCATACCGATGACGATCTTCGTGATTGGCTGGTTGTCTTGCCGCTAATCGATCCCCTGGAGTTACAGATTCTTGCGGGTCTCTGCCATGTATTGAACGAAAGGCGTCCCGCCATTCCTTATGGTTTGCACTTTGGTTCTTCGAGATTCGATAACGAAGGCCGTTTTGTGCCAGGAACTGGCGAGAGTGGCCTCACGTGCACAACATTTGTAATGGCAATCTTTGATTGGGCGAATTTGCCGCTGCTGTTGCGGGAATCATGGAAGGTTAGGGATGAGGATATTGTCGCGCAGGGCAAATTGGTTGAATTCCTTCGACGGGACGCAACCCCAGAGCACGTCAAAGCGGTGGAATTGGAAGTCGGTAGCCTACGGTTTCGCTCAGAAGAAGCCGCCGCGGCAACCGGATTCTTAGAACGGCCGGTTACTTTTGAAGAAGCCGCTACGGCGGGTTGCAATGTTCGAGCTTCTTGCGAATCGCTCCAATAAGTTTTTAGTATCCGTTCGCTCACCACCATCCTGGCTCGCCTCATCGCCAATGCGGCGCTCGTGGGGCGTAACTCCTCGGTTCGCCCCGTCGTGACGTCGTTTTCACTTCATGGTTGACGACGACTTCGTCGGACCGGCAGTTTCTCCCGCCAAGCACGGTTTTATGCCCGCGTCCGCCATCCATTGCGCAGTGGCCATGAGAAGACCGCGCAATTGGCTGAAACAGCAGCAAGCGCCATTCGCTCATTGCCTGCGAAAATTCCCGGCGCGCACCGTTTGGCTCACGGGGCTCCGTGAATGCGAAAAGCCGAAGCCGCGCGTTTGACCGTTTCGATATCACCATTACGAAGCCGATCCAGCGGTCGCTCCTTCCCCAATCGATGGTTGCCAGCGAGGAAGAACTGCATTTGTGTCAACGGCGGATGCTCGGCCAATATCCCAAGCACCTGGTCTAGACCGGGCAGCACCGTGCCGTTCATGAATTGCCAGAGTGGGTACTGGTACCCTCTTCTTCCTCCCTCGAGAGCTAGCAGTTTGTTTCCGCGCCTCCGTTTGTCGACGCCTTGGCGCGAGAGCCCGAGAATCGTCGACGCTTCGGTGGCGCTGATCATCCCACCTTCCTGAGCAAGAAGTTCCGCTCTCCCGCGTGCTCCTCTGATCCGAGCCGCTGCAAGCGGATCGTCAACGACGTTGATGGCGTTTGGAGAAGACAAGGCAATCAAGAGCGTCTCCGCCGGGGTTGGCGCGGCAAGAGCCTGACTGAGTTCTTCCTGGCCGAGGGACTTGGCGAGACGCACGACGAGATCGACACAACGATGCGCGAAGCTTGCGCGCAACGGATCGAACTGCGAGAAACGTTCATCAGCGGCCGCGACGAGGTTTTTTCGAGAGGTGGATGTAGGCATGGTGGTCAAGGGAGCAGTCTGCCAACGAGATGCAACCTCGTCAACTAGTTTGGAGTTGGTTGGACGTGGTGAAACCATGATACAGTAATCTTCGTTGCTTTTATTTTCGATGCGGTGCGATTGTTTGTGCGGTTTACCCGCCAAAAATGACAAAACGCATCTCGCAGAGAAAAAGTACCCCGCAAAGACGACGGTGGTTCCGTTGTAGCGAGTGGCCAGGACAAGGTCAGCGTCCGTTGGGACAACTGCCACGGGAAAGCGAGTGAGGTGACGAAACAGAAAAACGCACGGCGCAGAAAAAAGTACCCCGCAAAGACGACGGTGGCTTCGTTGTAGCGGGTGTGGCCAGGACAAGGCCAGCTTCAGCATGACGAACCTTAGCGAGTGACTGGAACGACGAAACGAAAGACGACTACGACGAACGAGCCGTGTGGAACCCCAATGCGTGATCGCGACGTGACAAACGAGCACTTAGTGCTGCTGATGGATCAGGTTAAAGCTGGCGATGCGCAAGCGTTTGGCTACATATTCAATTACTATCAACCGATCCTCAAGCAAATTGGTGCGGGCAATTCCTCGGACATTGTCAAACGGGCTGCTGAAGATTTAGCCCAAGATACTTTGAAGACAGTATGGGAATCGTGCCATGAGTTCACCCATGACAATTTCCATGGGTGGATATTGCTCATACATGCGCGTATCATTATAAACACCATCAGAATTCCATATTCAAGAAAAATAAAACTTCTCGGTGATATTAATGCGATCTTGGGCGCTTATAATGCCGTCAGGTTGGACAACCCCGAAACCATCGCCATCAACGAGCAGATTCGGCAAAAATTGGAAACCGCCATTGAAGAGTTACCTGAACAAGAACGTGAAATATTGCGATTGCGGCTTCAGGACAAATCATTCAACGAAATTAGGGACGAACTCGGAATAACGCTCGGTGCAGCCACTAAAGCTGCCAGCGACGCAAAACAAACAGTATTAGATAAATTGAAACGTTTTGCATCTTGGAAACGGAAGAAATAATCATGCGCACAGAACAACATCGGCCAACTTTCATGGCGCTGGCTCAAAAACATCAATTCACGCGTGTGGACGCATTGTTCTACCTTTCAGCGCTCCAAGAGAAAAACGCGGAAGCTATTACATCATTTAGGCGTTCCGCAAGTCCACCGCTGTTGCTGCTGGACCTCGTCAAAGCGTCCGACATGACAATCGCGCGTGAGTGTGCCGAAGACGAAGAATTAAAGGCATTCGCTTCAACGCGTCTTTCCATTCCACGCATGATTTGGATCGCTCTTCACGTCAATGCATGTGGAACTTGCGCCTCGCGTTTCCTTCAACCCAATGGCATCCTTGCAAGTGTCAAGCAAGCCGCGAACGCTGCCACGGCAAGTGCACTGGCGGACACTTACAAAAAACTGGGCATAGATCCAGACGCTCCCGGGGCGCTATCGTTGGCGGATAACAAGACCTTTACGCCACGTAATAGGATCCTTTCAGCACAGACGGGCATGGTTCCCGCGTCACAAGCAAACCGCGCGAGAACGGGGGTTGAGCCTTCGGTATTCGCGAATGGAGTGTCCGGCTTTGTCGGCATTTTCTGGCGCCCCATCGAGCAGTTCTTCAAGGAACCATGGTCATCCCTTCATGCAGTTTTCATGAAATTCGCGAATGCGCCCACGCAGCCACACAGGCTCGCGTGTGCGATCAACGATCTTCGACCTCATGTCCGAAATGGAATCGCCGCCGCCACCATATTGGCAACAATCGGCATCCCATTACTCTTGATTCCTCGAATGAGAGGTCCTGATACCACAGTGTCGATAGGTCAAACATGTGAGGGAATGATCGTGCCAAGCCGTGGCTTGCGAGATGCCTTGAAAGTTGAGGCGGTTGTCCAGAATTTGTCTGTGGCAGTTCGACAAACGATCAGCGCAAGTTGGATCGCCCCACAAGTCACCATGTCCGCTGGAGCGAGCAGCGCCGTCAAAAGCGCTACGGGCGTCGAAATGATTGCATCTGCAAGCATAAGCAAACCTGTGGCGATGCAAAGTCTCACATCCATACAAAAACCTCCACCGATAACACCGACGACAATGCCACGCAGTGAAAATGGTCAGGTCAAACTCATGCTCCTCGAACCCATGACGCCCGTTTGGATATCCGAGCGTGCGCACGTTCGACCACGGTATGAGCTCATGTTGTTCGAGCAAGTCGTGATCCAAGGAGGTTCCAGATGAAAGAGCGTGCCATGCCAACAGCAAATATGGAATCCCAGGAGCCCGTCATGAAATCGAATCGCTGGAAAAAAACCTTCGTCGTATTCATCGCGCTTCTGCTCGCAATCGTAAGCGGTGGATACATCTATTGGCCAGGAGGCTGGGTGTGGGAAAGCCCTGTCCAGCGAGCATTTCCTGCGGTGCGTTTGTTGGTCAGCAATGACATCGAACGTATCTCGCTCAAACTCGACGGCCAGGAAACGAATACCCGCTTCGCGCTTGCCATCACGCAGGCGGCTGTCCGCGAATACTGGCTCTACGACGATACCAGCGGCTCGCAGGACATCATCGAATGCGGTGCCTCAAGCGCTGACAACAAAAATAAAGCCGCGTCGCACGCCGAATGCTTCCGTTCCGGGGCTGCGATCGACATCGTCCTTCCAGCGCCGCCGCCATTGCCCACGGATGACGACAAACAGCGACCGGCGCAAAAGGAGAAAAGGAAGCGCTACCGTGAGGCATGGCTCATCCCGTACCAACCATCGAGCTTTAATGCGCTTTATGCCGCATCCGCCGTTCGATGGTCTGAGGTTGAACTGCGACCATACCGCGGAAGTGGTCCCACCGTAAAGGCGACGGATTGCGCAGCACCCACGGATCCGAAAGACCTCGATGAATGCGCGCTCGTCCAGGAGGTGCTCGGTCATCCGCAAGTTCTGCTGGCGCGAGATCCGCAACTTTTCATTGCGGCAAGCGCAAAAGCAGCAACCACGCGGTTTGTCCCGGCAGTGGTGTTCTTCTTGATGAGCGTGTGCGTCGTCATCCTGACGTTCGACATGGGACTTTTGGCGCTTTGGCTTCGCGGCAAGCCAATCGCGGAACCGTCGAAGACCGGATTGGTGATCGACGCGGAAAACGTGTGGAGCGGTGTACGCCGAATTCTGTATACGCTCGAAATACTTGGTCCCGCGATTGGATTTGCGATGACCGTACTTGGCCTAGTGGTTGCTTTCGACAAACAGGCGTTTGGCACGCAAGACCGTGCTCTGTTTGGCTCGGCAATCTCGGCAGCACTCACAGTAACGTTATGTGGTCTCCTCCTGCGCCTACTTAGTTTCGTCGGTGACCGATTGATTGAACACCTGAGCCGATGGCATGCCGATGAGGCGGGGATGATTTATCCGGACGACACAAACCTGCCTGTACGCGCAAGGCAGGAATCATCGCGCACGAGCGACATGTTACGCGACGAAGACGAGGACCCAAGCAGCGAACCCAAATTGTCCGGGGGCGGGAGCTGACCATGGCCAGGCGCGTATCTTCGAGGGACGACATCTTCATCAGTGCGCTCGATCTGATGACGTTGCTGTTGTGTACCTTCATCGGATTGGCGTTCCTCCAGACGCACGGGAAAGGCGTCCAAGACGAACTGGACCTGCCAGTCATTCCGGAGCTGACGGGGCCGCCAAACCGCTCGCAGGACAGTACGCGCGCGCTGTTCCTTAGCTGGAGTAACGAAGCCGATGAGCATGGAACCAAGGAAAAAATGTGCGTCGTGACCGTACGGCGTGGAGGACGGGATATGCCCCCAGAAATGATGGATGTACCGTGCTGGCCCAATGCCTTCGGTGGAATTGAAGGTGCATACAATCCCAAACTCCAATCGTACGCCGAGCGGGGTGGCCGCGCCGTCATAGTTTGTCCGAGCCAGACAAGCACTCTGGAAACGTGCTCGCGCCTCCATTGGTTGGCCGCGGAGCATGGATTTGTTACAGCGGTTGCCGTTAGTGCGCCGCGATAAAGGAGGCACCATGTCGAACGCAATGCCAAACTCTTGGACCATGACGGAGACGTTGCAGCTCTGGACGCCCATGCTGGTTCGTCCTGGCGATGCCCGTGTGCGCGGTGTGCTCGAATCATTCGTGTCGTTTTGGCGGCCAATCGCCGAACATACGCTGGTTGCAGCAGCGCTTTGGGCGGATGGGAAAAACCGTTTCGGAATACCGCTGGTTCGCATCGACGTGTCGACAGCGCGAAGCATCTCGATCGAGGTTCTCATGCTCGGAGCCAGATGGTTGGCGCGGGCCGGATCGCAGCCGAACGTCGAGCAAATCATTGCGCATGCACACATCGAAGTGGCAACAAGGGTCTACGGATTGGCTCATCATCAAAAGGCGGGCCTCTTTTGCCCAACGTGCCTTATGAAGTATATGGCGCATCTCGGAACCATTCCCCTCGATCCGCCATGCCTCTCGTTCGCATGGTTTGCCCGGGTGAAGGCAATGGAGCCTGGGCCGTGGACAATACTCCGCCCATGCCACCGCGATGGTGCTTGTCTCGGTTTGCTTCTCGAAAGGATCGAAGCGCTTCGGACCGGAAGCGAGGAGGATCTCGATTTGTTGGATATGCTCCCGCCCGTCGATACCGGTGACCGTCTGTGGAGTTTGCCGGGGCTCCTTCGCAACCTTCCCACGATGTTGCTCATGGCATTTATCGGGTCATTGATAGCCCCTTCCCGAACCTTTTGGTCGAGCGCTCCTGCGTCTATGTCCGTTAATGTTCCGCCTGAACCCGTGGGACCGGAAGGTGGCGGGACTGTCGTCGGCTCGCTTGATTCCTCGATGTTCCGCAGTGCGAGTGCGCGCGCACCGGGACGCGGCATTCCAGCGAATGTTCCTGCAAGTGCCCCGGGAAACCCAGGACAAGCAGCAGTAGTATTTCCAGATCGAATTGCAACACCTGCAGGCGTAGGTGCTGAAGATCCCTCTTCCCGTGGTACACCATTTCCGGAAGAACTAATTGCGGGCGGCAGCGCGGGGCGCACGGGTAGTCGCGGTGAACCAGAGGATCCAGGAGGCGGCGTGACCGGTGGCGCAGGGGGTCGTGCACTGAGTGTTGGCGGTGCGGGAACGCCTGGAGTGGGAGTCGTCGGTGGGACTACGGGACGCGGCGCCACCACTGGAACGGGATCTCAGACTAGCGCCGGAACCGCGCCAAACGGCGAACTGGTACAGACCACGGTTACGGTTCAGGACATGATGGTTGGGTCCGTTATGCACCGGCTTGGGTCGAGACGAAGCTGTACGGTTTCACTATCCGATGGAGGAAGTTACACAATCGACAAAAGCACAAATTCTATCTCGGGCAAATTCGAGAAAGATCCAGGCGATCGAAACCAGCGCGTGAATCGCGTGCTGCGGTCAGCAATGCACGCACCACAATGCGAGGGATGATATGCAAAGCATTACGTCGATAGCTACTTGGGGCTGGTTGTGGGCACTTCTTTGCCTTGTTTCGCTTTCCGGCTGCGCGGCTGCGCCTCTGCCGAATCCAATTGCACCTCCGTTCACGCAATCGGAATCAGGTGCAGAAAAAAGCACCGCCAATGCCGTTCCCGATGAGGCGTTCGTCAAACGCTGCAATACAATATTTCCTGCAGAGTTTCGCGAGGCAGCCGCCGAAGCAAGAAAAACGCCGATAACGGATGCCGTTATTCGTGTAGCATTGTATATCGACCGCGCGCGAGAATGCGCTGTCGCTCGTGTTTTACCACGCAGTGACTATCGCGCAGTCCTTTTGCTCGTACGCGAAACATTGGCGCTCTTGTACGACTCTTCACCTCCAACGCGAGCTGCTGCAATGGCAGGTGACACGTCCGCGATGCGCGTCGTGGGTAACGAGATTGTTCCGATACCCAGCGCCCGTATGCTATCCGAATACTACCTTTATGCCGAGGACGAACTTCGACGGCTGGCAATCGAGGGTGTTTACGACGAGAAGCGCAAGTTGCTCCCAGCCGCGCGCGGAGCGGCGCTGGAAAAAGACCTAGACTACGGTCGGTTTCCTCACGCGATGATGCGAGTGGATGCAGCGACGGGCACGCTGATGAACCTCTTCGAGCAACAGTCCTCAGAATCCACCAATGAGCAGGCCATCGGTCGAAGATTGGCCATTTTGGCCGAGGCATTGCCCAACGAGGCCGACGTCTGGGTGCGAGACGAAATTCATAGGGCGGGTATCGACGCAGCAGCGTACACGCCAAGCGGTACGGGAGCCCAGAAGACGACGTTGAAACAGCGTATGTACCTGCTCAACTCCTATATGCGTAACCTGACGGAGCTATGGGGCACCAGAGAAAATGACCTCCTCAGGGTTTCATTGGGTATCCCCTACCGGGAGATGATTCGGCTTATCTTCGGAACACAGAATGCAACATCCCAGCAAGGCGGGCCTGAGCCGGTTCCGGGAGCACCTGCGTCGACCCCAAAAGAACCGCCGAACTTCCAATGGGTGATTGCGGTTTCGGGGAGACCAACCGAAACAAATCCATACGAGCACTTCAATCGGTTGACGCTCGGACGAATGCTTATGGAAATTGCGTTCGACGGTGCGAATCTCCGCGCCATGTTCGAAATGCACGAAGCAGAAATGGACTTTGTCGAGCTGCTCAGCACAAAACGAAAAAATCCAGGTAGCGACGCTGCGATTGTGTTGGCTGCACGCAAATTGCTTCAAGCCGTCCAGCATACGGATTCGCCGCGCGCTCGGTTGGAAGGAGTGACACGGGTCATAGCGGTAAGCGATATGCTCGATGGTCGCGGCATTCAACCTGGTGCAACCGGACTCAACCAAGCCGTGACCAACTTCCGCGCCCGTGCCAGTCGCGTGCTCGCCGAAGTCGCGCTCTGTGCAATGAATAAGGCATACTTGCTCAGCCCGCCGGAGACCCCGTGTCCAATCTCCTTGGAGCCGGATGCTGGGAAGGAAGCGCCTCCGCGAACGTGCGCTGCACAGCCGCACGCGATCGAATTCCAAACCAGCGGCTCCGACATGCCACCTATTACCGAGGAAACAACGCTTGCCTATCAGCGTCTTATCTCGACGCTTGAGCGAAACTGGGTCACGCCGCCACTTGATAAGACCAGTCCTTACGCAAGCGCTGCGCGCGTACCAGATGCGACCATCTGCGAGCTTGGCCGTGTACTCCACACGGTGGCGTTAGGACGTCTCGGGGTCGATCTCGCGACGTACGACGAGATCATCAAACTTCTGGGCGACCGGCGTGTACGACTGCCGGGGGATCAGGCAGGGCCGCTCGTCTCGCTAGGCATGATGATTGCCGTCCGTGATCAGAGGGCAATATGCGGAAACGTCGGTGTCACCAATTGCTCTGCGGATGCATTGCAAGACGCAGTCCAGCAGGGCGGGGATCAGCGAAAGCGCATTGCGGGACAGGTCAACGGGTATTGCAGCATCGCAGAAATCGGTGCGGGAATCGTCACGCGTGCAGAAGCCAATAAGGGTGACATCTCCCTACTCGTGTTGTCTAGACCGCACCTCAGACCACTTTCGGAAAGCGAGATTCTGGCGCATGGGCGAACCATGGCTTCGGAGGCAAAGGGGACAGCGTGCCTGAAGGAAGCGAAATAAGTTAGAAGTCCTATCGCATCGGTATGTTCTGTAACCACGAGGTAGCGGTCTCGGTTACGACTCACCAGGACGCAGGAGATACGCCTCGATCATTCGTTCTGCAACGCCCAATGACGGTTGGGTTGCCCTTGCGTCAGGGCCGTATAAGAAGGTCTATCGAGAAAAACGCTGACGACCATCAGATTGGCCCCCGCAAACGTTTGGCATGCCGCGTTGTAACAGGCATGAAGCTGCTGCCCCCACACCCGTTCCCCGCGGCCGACTTCGCCAAACGCGATGTTCCCATTCTTTCGTCGCAGCGTAATTGGTACCGAGTCCACCCGATCGATAAGGAGCCGCTGTACTTCGGTCAGTCAACCAACAACCGCTTCGACGCACCCGACGGGGCGTTCCGCACGACATACGTGGCGCAGACTCCGTCCATTGCATTCCTCGAAACCCACGGCCATGCAACAGGAATCCAATTTATTGAAGCAGCAACGCTAGCCAGCCGTGGATTGGCGCAGGTGACTTCGTGCCGCCCGCTGCGCCTCGTCGACCTCGCGGGCTCCGGCCTCGCACGGCTCGGTGCTGACGGACGTCTCGCCTCAGGAGATTCCTATGAGCATTCGCAAGCTTGGGCGAGCGCAATCTTCAACCACCCTGCAAATGTCGACGGGATTATCTATCGTGCACGCCACGATCAACGCGGTATCTGCGCCGCCATCTTCGAACGCGCCGCACCTGCGTTGGACCGCCAATTACTTGGACCGTGGAGCGCGCCACAGCTCCGCGGAATTCTTGGCAAGATTCTCGACACCTACGGCTTCGGCCTCATCTAGCACGACCTACTCGTGATGCCTCACCGCTGCCGAGCAACGCGAACAAAAGCGCCGCTCGGACCTCGGTGAAGTGCTATTCGACAAGCTGACGACGCCGGAGCTGAACAACAAATTCGGATTGGTGCGCGCGACGTTCGAGT
>CAZETM010000160.1:0-7638 GCA_964514885.1 uncultured Polyangium sp.
CACGTCGTCGTGCAATCATTGTTGCAACAAACACCGTCGACACAAACGTTAGTGCCCACGCATTGGCCCATCGCGCTGCACGGTTGCCCATTTGCCTTCTTGGGTACGCAGATCATCGCATCGCAATAATGCGTGTTTGCACAATCAGCATTCGACCCGCACGTCGTCTTGCATGCCGTAGCTCCATCGCACGCGTAATCGCCACAACTGTTCGTTCCCTCGTCGTTGCAATTGCCCGCACCATCACACTTGTCGGCATTCGACAAAGTTCCATTGCTGCAGGACGCTGGGGTGCACACGGTATTTAAGGCGTACAACTGGCACGCACCCGCACCATTGCAGACGCCGGTCCTGTCGCACGTGGAAACGTTGTCCGTCCCGCAATCGTTGTCTGGATCCTGATCTGCGGAAACGTTACCGCACGTGCCATTGGTCCCGCCCGTCTTGGCCGCGGAGCACGCTTTGCAAGTGGCCGTGCACGCCTCGTTGCAGCAATACCCATCGACGCAGTTGCCGCTCAAGCAATCGTTCACGTTAGTGCACGTTCCGCCCGCGATCTTCTTGCAAACGCCATTGCCGTCGCATTGGTTCTGACCCGTGCAGACGTTGGTGGGATTGTTGTCCGTCTGCGTGGCGGGAATGTTGCTGCATGTGCCCACGCTACCCATCACATTGCACGATTTGCACGCGTCCGTGCATGTGCTGTTACAGCAAAATCCGTCAACACAGAAGTCGCTCAAGCACGCGCTGCCGTTGCCGGTGCACGACTGACCATTTTCGCTATCGCATTGGCCAGCATTGCAAGAAACATTGTCTCCCATACACGTGCCATCGTCCGTGCCTTTGGAAACGTTACCGCACGTGCCATTCATCCCGCCCGTCTTGGCATTGGAGCACGCTTTGCACGTGGCCGTGCACGCTTCGTTGCAGCAAAACCCGTCGGCGCAAGACCCGCTTACGCATTCGACGTTCGCCGCGCACGCTTTGCTAATGGACTTCTTGCAGAACCCAGCACCATCACACGCATCATTGACGCCCTCGCTGCACGGCGAATTGAGCGCCGTGGGCGGGTTCGACGGCGCGCCCATCGCACTGCAAACGTCCTGCGTGCAGGCCTTGCCATCGACAGGGAGGTCACTTTGCAGAATGGCAGTGACGACTTTACCGGCGCCGTCGCATTCCAGAACCTTGCAATCGCCAGCCGTCTGACCATTCACCAGATCCGTACCCGCCGACGTAGGCGAAAATCCGCATTGGCCACCCGTACAAGTGCGTGTCTGGCACTCGGTGTCCATGCCCGCGCATTGGCTGACCATATTGCAACCGACGCACGTGCCCGTTGCATTGCAGACGAGACCACTGCCACAAGTCGAATTCTGCGCTTCGTTTGGGTTTGACGGTACGCCCCCCGTGCACACATCCTTGGTGCACAAATTGCCATCGACCGGCAGATCCAAGTCGTCATTGGCCATCGTGGTGCCGCCACTGCCATTGCACACGACCTTCTTGCAATTACCTGGCACCTGCAGCGCGGCGCTCGCGAGCGTGTCCGTGCCCATGTATTTGGGTACGCACGCATTGTTCACGCAATCGCGCTTCGTGCACTCGTCCTCGTCGATGTTGATGCAATGAACGGGCAACGTACACGCGACACACGTGTCCACGCCGTCGCAAACCTGCGTGTCGCCGGGTGTACACGGCGTGCCTGAAACCACGCCCGGGTTCGCAGGCGCTCCGGCCGTGCACACGTCTTGCGTGCAGGTATTGCTGTCGTCCGGCACATCGGCGTCGTCATTGATGGATGTGCTCGTACCAGTGACGCAAATCTGGAGCTTGCAATCGCCCACCATCTGCTTGAAGCCCGGCGTGGGCAAACCATCGATATTCGTGTAAATGCATTTACTCGTCGACGTATTGCAGAAGTCGTCCGTGCACGCATTCCCATCCTCACACGGAGTGTTGGCGTCGCAAGAGATTTCGCAAACGCCCATCGTGTCGCAGACGCCGGTCTTGGTCCCCTGCGCACACGCGGATCCAACAGGAAAGAACTCGTTGGTCGGGCCATTCGGCGTGCAAACGTCCTCGGTGCACGGTTTGCCGTCATTGATGATGTCAGCCAAATCTTCGATTTCGCTCGCGACACCACTCTTGCACGAGATCTGTTTGCAATCACTGGGCGTTTGTCCCGTGGGTGCGGGACCGTCGGCGCCTGCTGTCCAGACGCAGATCTTATCGGTAGGTTCGCACACATCGGTCGTGCACGGATTACCATCATCGCAGTTGATGTCGTCCGTACACGCCTTCGTAGGCTCCGTGTCCTCCGAACCGTATTGATCCAGCGTGCAAGACGATACCTGCACCGCGGTAACGCCAGCAATCAGCGTAGCAAGCAATCCAATGACAACACGAGGACGTAGCATGGTATTTCTCCCGCCAATCTTTCAGGTGCAAACGCCCATCACGCAGCTATTCGAAGCGCAATCGCTATTCTTGTTGCAAATCTTGCCCGTCATGCACTTCGGACACGCATTGCCACAGTCCACGTCGGTCTCGGCTCCATTCTTGACTTTGTCGCTGCACGTCGGAGCCAAACACACTTTGTTGACGTCATGACACGACCCCGTTGTGCAATCGGTTCCCGCATTGCACTTTTGGCCCAGCATACACGTCGATCCGCAAACTCCGCCGCAATTGACGTCCGACTCATCGGCATTCTGCGCGCCGTCAAAACAGCTCACGCACACGTTGTTCGCACACGTGCCATAAAAGCAATCGGTTCCGTCATTGCAAGCCAACCCGTCGACGCATTTGTTCGCACAATCGCGACCGCAATCGACGTCCGACTCGGTGCCATTCTTCGTCATGTCCACGCAACTGAAGCACGTGTTCATCGAGCAAGACGAATCACCCATGCAATTGAGCGCCGTGACGCACTGCACGCAGCTCGTCATGCCATCGCAAAAGCCCGTCAAGCACGTCGTCTCGGCCGGCTGCGAATCATTGGCCGGAACGCCCGCATTACACGTATCAATCGTGCATTCATTGGAGTCTTCGGGAAGATCCATATCGTTCGGGACCAGCACCAGCTCGCCGCCGACGCAGGTCGGAAGCTTGCAATCCCCAACGGGCTCGTCCTGCAAGTCGCCGTCCGGCTTCGGCATCGAAACGCATTCCAACGCCACGCAAAGATCTTCCACACAAGGATTGTTGCTCAAGCAGTCGACATTGGTCACGCAACCCGTGCACGTGCCCATTCCGTCGCACAATCCCTTGCCCGTCGGACCGCAAACCGTCCCCGACGCGGCATTCTCGTGCGTCTCCGTCCCACCGGGGCATGAATCAATCGTACAATCGTTATTGTCGTCGTAATTCGCCGGATCGACCGCAAAACTGCACGTCAACGCGACACACGTGTCGGTCGTGCAAGAGCTGCTGTCATTGCAGTCCGCATCCGTCGAACAAGTGACCTCGCAACCCCCATCGATACACGTGCCCGAAGCGTTGCCCACCGAGCACACCGCCATGTTCGGCGTGTTCCGCGACACACCACCTACGCACGCGTCGTCCGTGCACGAGTTGCCATCGTCCGGAATCTCGGTGTCGTCGTTCTGATCGACAAACGCACCGTTCTGACAAACACGCTGCTTGCAATCCTTGTCGTCCGTGTCCTCGGTTTGTCCTACCGTACACCCTCCCGACGGCTGTTGCGGCGTCGGCGGATCCGTACAGCCAGGAACCGGCAAAATCGCCGCGCCAAGAAGCACGAACAACGAGGCCATACCAAACGAGCGCGTCTTGCTCGAGGCAAAGGAAGAAGAGCGTGAAGTCATAGGAGCATCTCCAAGGTGGGCCACTTTGGTCGCGGCGCTGCCCACCAGTTTCGCCGATCTCGGGCCGAAATGGCGCAGAAAAATGACGCCCCGGAGCGCAAGTCTACCGACGCGAAAGTAACGTGACAGTCTTGCCGAGGGTCGCCCCTACCGCCACAAACTGCCCTTTTGGCGCCATACCAATCACATGCGATCCCTCCCCCGTTTCCACCGTCGATTCAACCGCAAGCGGATCGCCCGAAAGAACCACCGTCGTCGCACCACGCCCGCGTAAACCGCCTCCAAGCGCTACCACGACAACGCGATGATCCGGCGTCGATACCGCCGCCGAAGGCAAGCCTCCAAGCGGCAACGTCCCCTGCACCTCGCGACGCCCAAACGACACCACCGTCGCTTCTCCCGCCGCACCGACAACAATCGCTCGATCACCAACCAAGCGAAATGCAGCCAATGGCTGCGGCCCCGATGGCGCCACTCGCCGCTCACCATCAATACCGAAATCAACGACCGTCGCGGTCGCCGGATCAAACATCAAGAGCCTGTCCGACCCCGATCCCGCTGCCGTCCGAGGCTCGATCACCGCAGACCACGTAGCACGCGAGCCTCCAAACGGAGCCGCCGCCGGATCAAACACCACCACCGCCCCAGAATCCGCAGGCAATCGACCGTCGATGAACATCACGAGCCGATCCGCATCCGAAACTCGCAACATCGAAAATGCACGCACCGGTGGTACCGAGACAAACTCAGCGTCGGCGGCTGTAAGATCGCTCGACAGCCGAATAACTTTTCCACCCTGGCCCGTTGCTGCAACGAACGTTGGCGGCTCACCCACCGCCGCAATGTCGACGACATCCCGCACCGCAATACGCTTCAAAAACGTCGGATCGAGCCCACCCGCCCTCCACGCCGTCACATCAATGACGACCAGGTCCGCAGGCAAACCAACCACCGCGAAACGCGATTCCGGAAGCGCACGCAGTCCCTTGCCCCGACCAGGCAATTTCACCCGCCGCTTTTCCGCTCCCGTCGCTACATCGTGCGCGCGGACCGTGCCGTCTTCGCAAAGCACGAAAAAGAGCGTTTCGTCCCCTGAATAAAGAATGTCGACCGGGGGTGCGTCGAGACGAACCTGTTCAATCTTGACAAACTTACCCGCCGCCGCCGGGGGATCATTCGTTGGTGCTGCAACGGATGGCAAAGCCGTCGCCGACGAAGAAACAGACGCAATCGGCGAAGGCTCGAGCACCGCCGATGACGACGTCGCAACATCGAGCACCGGGGGAGCAGCTACGGGTCGATGAGCTGGACGACGTCCGAGCGCCGTAGCGGCTGCAAATACACCCGCGACCATGCCGACGACACACAACCCCGCCGCAAAACAGACGAGCGCAAAAGGGCTCAAACGTAGCCGGCGTTTGGTGAGTTTAGGCGGCGTAACCCACGCCTGACACGAAGGACACTTGGTCGCTCCCAACCGAATCGAAGGCGATCCACACGTAGGACACTTCGTCTTGCTCACTCGAGCACCCACACGCGATGAGAACGCGCGGAAAACGCCGTCGCTCGGCTGGCATCGGCACCAAAAGACACGCTCGAAATCTCCTCGGTCACCGCCACACGTCGAGTCGCCCCCGACGGAAGATCCACAACGAAAAGCCCAGGAGCCGGCGCGCCTGTCGCCACGAGCACCTGACCACCCGAAGGCGAAATCTCCATCGCTACAACCTGCCCACCAAGCTCAATCCGCGTGTCCTGCGCCAACGTCGACGGGATGTGCAACGCGATCGCTTTGCCCTCGCGACATCCCACCACGACCATCGACGGTGCGGCCCGGACAAACATCGGCTGGCTACACGTCTCCATCGACAGCGACGACGGCGCGGGAACTCCGGGCGCATCAAGCTTCACGCTGGCGAGACGATTTGCCGCAAGTGAGACGAACGCATCGCCGCCACGCACCGAAAGCGCAAGCACTGCATCGTTCATCGCCGTGCGACGAATGATCTGCGCCGACGGTGAAACGCGCGGAGCAAACGACATGATGGCATCGAGACGCGTGCGTGGATCACCCACGGCGGCCGCTACCCATGCGCCTTGAGGATCAATCGCCACGAGCCCCGCTACGTCACTCGAGAAACGAAAACGAGCGATCTCGACGTGATACGGCGTTCCTACGACCACGACACTGCGATCGAGGACGGACGGGAAAACCGCCAGATCAGATGCTGCAGCGCCGGGCAGAATGGGAGTGCGCAGATCAATGAAACGCGACAGCCGCAAGCTACCCGCTTCGACCGCTGCAATTCGATTCGCTCCAATCGCGTACAACGCACCCGTCAAACGCTCGAGCTTGCGCGCCGCCGATACATCCTTTGAACTCGTAACAACCAAGCCGCTTTTCGGATCGACGATATCGAGCGCTGATTTACGTGCCACAGCGACATGACCCTGCGGCAAAAAAAGCGCGTCATCAGCATCGGTAGCGAGGTCGATCTTCGCGAGGACCTTGCCCTGAAGTGCAGGCGCCTCCGTCACCTTCGGTATCGATGCTTCGCTCGGCGTCGCTGCAGAAGACGCCACAGGCGCCACACTCGTCTCGGGCGCCGCGCTCGATGAAGTCGCCGGCTCAGCAGGTTGATCAGTCGTGTGGGGACGAGCCGCCGAACGCGCCGAGAGTGAGCCGATGACGAGCGGAACGATCACGAAAGCCAAGGCGCCCACGACGAGAAGTGCCGTTTGTCGCAGGCTCAGTCCCGGTTCACCAAGCGCAACGTTTTCGTTGCACATCAAACAGTTTGAGCTCCCAGCAATCACGGGCTCGAGGCAATACGGGCACGACAACGTACCCATGGGGCGCATGCGAATTTCGGTCGCACCTTCGAGCGCAGCAGGAAACAACGCCGTGGCGCGGATCCAACCGGAAACACTGACCAACGAGACCGCCGCGGTGATCGGAATGCGCCCGGTCATGAGGCCACGAGCAATGAACGCGCCGGTCACCGGGCCCATGACGCCGTCCGCGTCGTCAACGAACCACAAGAGTTTGTCGCGGGGCGCAGGGTCCAACGTCGCGAGATCTCGCGGAGGTTTTTCCGTGACAACATCGGGCCTGTCCGGTGGGCTCGCGGGCGTGAAGAGATCCGACAGAGGATCCCAAGCCGCTCCGGGCAAGAAGCGCTTGCAGCCCTCCATGCGGAAAAGGACTTCCTTGTCGCCCCCGGCCTCGAACTCACGACGGATCTGTTCGAGACGCACGGGACCGCGCGTCTTGCCATCCTCGGAGACGAAAAATTCTATGCTTTGCGCCACAAACGCCCGCTCTGGGTGAAGCCACTCTACTACGAAGCAGCCCTGAACGGGCAACTAGACGGGGCACGAAATTCAGGATCGCGCGGCAAAACTGCTTTTCAAGCGTTTGCCATGACCGACCGATACACGTGGACAAACCGTCGAGCCGGCCTGTCCCATCCAAGATCCTGCCGCATCACTCGACGACGAAGCGCACCCCATCGCGGAATCGTCGTCGCCGCGATGGCTCGTTGCACTCCCGCCAAAAGCTGCGTGGCCGTGGGTTTGTCGTACAAGAACCCCGTGCCAGTCTCGAGCGCGGCATCGCAATCCACGATCGTGTCAACAAACCCACCCACACGACACGCCACCGGAACGGCGCCGTAACGCTGAGCATAAAGCTGCACCAAGCCTCCAGGCTCGACGCGTGAAGGAATGACCACGATGTCGGCCGCAGCGAGAAGCCGATGCAACACGGCGTCCGATGCATGGCCAACGACCTGCAACGTCTCCGGAT
>CAZETM010000160.1:7738-15165 GCA_964514885.1 uncultured Polyangium sp.
GCCGGGTCGGTCATCGGGTTGTAAACGGCATAATCGACACCGCTGACGATGCCGACGATCTCGCGCTGCTTGCTGCGCACGGCGAGCAAACCATCGAGACGATGACCGTTTGCAGGCGTAAGAATTTCGTTTGAGTACGTAGGAGATCCGGTGGTGATGGCATCGGCCGCGAGAATGCCGCCCTTCAAAAAGTTCACCTTGCCGTAGAACTCGAGCAGCTCCGGCTGGAAGTGTTGTTCCCCAAGCCCAAGAGCTCGTATCGACTCGCGCGGGAAAATGCCTTGGCGACCCAAGTCGTGAATGGTGAGAACCGACGGCAAGCGGATGCCATCTTCACGCTGTTTCAAAACATAGGGAACCATCGAGGCCGGCCAGTCGTGTGCATGCACGACATCGAAAGGCGTGCCCGAGAGCGCGCGTTGGCGAATGAGATCGACGACGGCCAGGACAAACAGGCTCACGCTACGTGCTCCCGCCGCGTCCCCCTCGATGATCCCACCGACGTTCCAAGGCCCCGAAGAAAGCCCTTCGGCATCGAAGAGAATGAGGTCGACACCTGAACTCAAGCGCCCGTCGAACACCGTCACTTCAACCCGCTCGCCTCCACACATGACCACGAGCGGCGTCAGACGTCGCGCGACCATCACGCCCGAAGCTTCAATTGCGGGATGGCGCGGCAGTGCAAGCGTGACCTTGTGTCCGAGCAGGCGAAGCGCTTTCGAAAGCGACGCGACGACATCAGCCGAAGGCGATGCCTTGACCATGGGCGCGAGCTCCGAAGCGACGAAGAGGATATCCATGCGCGGGCGGGTGTAGCACGACTCGCGGCTGCGACGTAGATCGAGCAACGCGGAACCAATCGCGACCTGGAGCCCCCGCACGCTGGCAAGGCAGCTCGACCGCTCCTACGATGACCGCATGACGCGCATCAACGCGCGCGAGCTCAGCGGAACCGATGGTCCGTTCGGCCGCGGAATGACCATCTCCCGGCCCCCAGACGTGCCCGAAGGCTCGGTCGTGTCCATCCTCCGAGTTCCCCCCGAGGCCAAAGGGATGCGCCTCGACCGGTTCGTCCAGTCGCAGATGAAGCGAACGAGTCGGACGCGAGCCCAGAAAATCATCGAGAACGGCGCGTACTCACCCGACGCCAAACGCCTCAAAGGCAACGACCGTGTACGGCCCGAACAACTCGTGCTGCTCTGGCGCGCGCCCTGGGACGAAAAAGCACCCGACGTCACGTTGAGCGTGCTCTTCGAAGACGAACACCTGCTCGCGATCGACAAACCCGCCGGTATCCCCGTGCATCCGACCGCTCGCTACCACAAGAGCACCGTCGTCAAACTGCTCGAGTTCGCCCGCGACGGCGAACGTTTGATGCTCTCACACCGGCTCGATCGCGAAACGAGCGGCGTGCTTTTGCTCGCCCGCACAAGCGAAGCGGACCGGCGCATCAAGGTGCAGTTCGCCCAAGGTGCCGCGTCGATCAACTCGAACGGGGCTGGTCGCTCCGTGTACAAAGAATACGTCGCGATCACTTGGGGCACGCCGATCGAAGACACGTTCCGGGTCGCACTGCCGCTCGAACTCGACCCTACGAGTCGGTATGGCGTGAAGATGCGCGTCGCCGCGCCAGGAACGGGTTTGTCCTCCGCGACGAACTTCCAAGTCGTTGGACGTCGAACGAATTTGCTGACCGGTCGATCTTACGCGCTCGTACGATGTGTTCTGGAGACTGGACGCCAGCATCAAATCCGCGTGCATCTCGCAGCGTTCGGTTTTCCCGTGGTCGGCGACAAACTCTACGGCCCAGATGACGAGCTGTTCGGACGCGGCGCCGATGGTGAACTGACCGAAGAAGACACGGTCGTCCTCGAGATGAGCCGCCACGCACTACACGCGGCCGTGCTGGAGATCGATCACCCGCTCGAAGCGAGTCGTAGGTTGCGCATCGAGGCTCCGTTGCCTGATGACATGGCGATCTTCTGGGAGACTCACTTCACCGGCTAGCGTGGCGTCAGAGGCCGCGAGGAACCTTGTCGAGGTCGACCTGCGAGAGAGCGTGACGAATGAGCGCGCTGCGGTTCGCTTTGGTCAAACCACGTGCCTTGAGCGCATCGACCATTTCGTCGAGTTTGTCGATGTCATCCGTGTACATCGAGATGCAGATGACCTTGTAGTGCGTGGGCTTCGGATGCTGCGGTTTGTCCGCGGCTCGTCGAGGCGCTGGCGCATAAAACGCACCCGTCAGCACTCCTTCGACCTCGTCACGATCCAGTAGCGAAGAGGCCCGTTGCGAAAAGTCGCTCTCGTGATTCATGCCGTCGCCTCCTGCGTTTCTCTCGACCCAGCACGCGCAGCACGCGGCGCCGCAGAACCCTGCGAAACACCTTCTCGACTCTGCAAGATACGCTCGACGACGACGTTGTAATCATCCGCCGCCGAACTGTCTTTCGCGTACTCGAAGATGGTTTGTCCCTGCGCAGGCGCTTCCTTGACCTTGATCGCCCCACGCACCGGCGGCAAACACCGCTCGCCAAAGTGCTGCTTCAACGTCGACACGGCCTCGCGACAAATCTTCGCGCGAGCATCGTACAGCGTCGGTAAAACGCCCCAGATCTGCACCGGATGATGCAGGATCGCGTTGACGTTCTTCACCGTCTTGATCACCTGACGAACCCCGACGAGCGACAAATAATCACACGCGACGGGCACGAGCACGCTGTCGGCAAACACGAGCGCGTTCTGGTTCATCAAGGACAAACTCGGCGAGCAATCGAGCACCACGTAGTCGTAACTTGCCGCCGCCGCACTGAGCCGCTCGGACAAGACACGATCACGATTCTGACGACCCGCGAGATACAGCTCGGCAGCCGCCAACGTTTCGTTTGAGGGCAAAAGGTCCAGGTTCGGACGAACCGTCTTCACCGCGTCCGACACGCGCAAACCCATCACGAGCACGTGGTAGAGCGAGCGCTCGACATTCGTTCCCAGCGAGACGGCCACGTTGCCTTGCGCATCGGTGTCGACAAGCAGAACCTTCTTGCCTCGCGAAGCAAGTCCGGCCGCAACGGACACCGCCGTCGTGGTTTTTCCGGTACCACCCTTGTGGTTGAACACCGCGAGATACCTCGGCACAGCCGTGTCCACAGCCGCCGGCGGCGGGGCTTCGACCTTGCTCGGCGTATACGTGGCAGACGTGGCAGACGTCGCACTTGCTGACGTAGCTGCTGGCTTCTTCGACGCGATACGCGGAACGACCGGAACGGCTACCGCGGTCGATGGCGTTGCAGGACGCGCTGCACGAGGCGCCGAAGGCTCTTTCGTGCGCAACGTCGGTACGCTCTGCGGAGGTGGATGCACCGCCTGCGGTTGCGATGCTTCCGCTGCGATTTCGCCGAGACGAACCCCCTGCGATTCACGCACGAGCTGACTGCGACACGGCATCGAGCACGCGTACGTGCGACGCCCGCTCAAGTACATCACCTGCGATGCAAGCTCAGGCGCGAACCGTTTCGCACACGCATCACACGTCGCGAGGTTCTCCCCTGAATCAGCACCCGCAACCTGGCTCCGCTTGAGGCAGTCCTGCGAGCAGTAGAACGAGAACCCTCCGTCGCGCTCCTCCATCTGGTAGCGGAACTGGACGTCGAAGTCCGTCCCACAGACGCTGCACGCCTCCCGAATCCCAGCCACCTGCATGCTCCTTGGTGCGGTCCGCGTCGCTCGACGACGCGGACCACTGAGCATCAGCACAGCTTCGAGAAGAGGGCCAAGTTTTTTTCACAAATGAGACGCGATGTGGCCTCGCCAAACGAGATCGACCTTGCGAATCGAACCGCAAAAAACTCGGATGATCGTGTGCCTTGAGAGGCTAACGTACGAGCGACGGCGGCAAGCTCGAACCGTGCAGGATCAATGGCGGAAGTGACGAACTCCCGTGAAGATCATCGCAGCTCCTGCCTTGTCCACAGCCGCAATGACGTCGGGATCCTTCACGCTTCCACCAGGCTGAGCAAAGGCCGTAACGCCCGCCTCGAGCGCGAGTTCCACTCCATCGGGAAACGGAAAGAACGCGTCTGACGCAAGCACCGATCCCTGCGCATCTGCACCCGCCTTGCGACACGCAATCCGCACGCTCTCGACACGCGACATCTGCCCCGCGCCAACACCCACCGTGCGACCAGGCTTCGCCAAGACAATCGCGTTCGACTTGACGTGCTTGCAGACGAGCCACGCCAGATCGAGCGTCTCGAGCTCTTCACACGTGGGCGCACGTTTGCTGACCACTCGCGCTCCACCAACGTCAACAGCACCACGTGCATCACGCGACTGAAGAACGAGACCTCCGCTGATCCGCTTGTGCACTCGCTCCTGAAGATCCGCCGCAAGCACCACACCGGTCGCGAGCACGCGAAGGTTTTTCTTGGTACGCAGCACCGCAAGCGCTTCGTCCGTGAACGACGGCGCCACGACACACTCGAGAAAGGTCTCCACGAGAATGTCCGCCGTGCGTTTGTCGACCTCGCGATTCAACGCGACGATCCCACCGAAAGCACTCGTCGGATCCGCATCACGCGCCAAACGATAAGCCGCCGACAGATCATCGGAAACCGCAACACCAGCAGGGTTTGCGTGCTTCACGACCACTGCACCCGGTTTGTCCAGCTCACGCACACACTCGAGCGCCGCATCGACATCGACGAGGTTGTTGAACGACAACTCCTTGCCACCCGCACCCAGCGACTCGGCATGTCCAAGCGCACCACGAACAACGTCACGTTCTCGGTAAAACGCTCCCGTTTGATGCGGGTTCTCACCGTAACGAAGTCCGTATGCACGGTCGTACGTGAGCGTGAGGTAACGCGGATATTCGTCACGCGCAGGAGGCGTCGCAGCTTCGGAATCCGTTGGATCACCAAGGGATGACAAGTACGCGGCAACAGCTCCGTCATACGCAGCCGTGAGTGCAAACGCCTTGGCCGCAAGCTTGCGCCGCGTCGCAAGCGAAACATCACCCGTCGCGGAAATCTCGACAGAGATGGTTTCGTAATCGCTTGGATCACAAACGACCGCGACACGCGTGTGGTTTTTCGCGGCCGCTCGAATCATCGACGGTCCACCAATGTCGATCTGCTCAATCACCTCGGCAAGCAGCGCGTTCGCTTTGCTCGCTGTCGCGACGAATGGATACAGGTTCACCACGACCAGATCGATCGGCTCTGCCCCGAGCTTCTTCAGATCCACAAGGTCGACATCGCCGCGCATGAGAATGCCGCCATGCACGCGCGGATGAAGCGTCTTGACGCGTCCATCCATGACCTCGGGCGAACCCGTATACGCCTCGACGCTGGTCACGCCGATCCCAGCATCGACCAGGGTTCGCAACGTGCCGCCCGTGGAGAGCATCTTCACGCCACGGCCTGCAAGCAGACGCGCGAGCGGAAGCAGACCTGCCTTGTCGTAAACCGAGAGAAGAGCTTGTCGAATCATGGCGGCGAGCGACTAGCGCGGCCGGGAGGGAATGGCTAGCGGGATGTGGGAATGAGGTGGGGGCGCAAAGAGCGCCCCTGCCGACGCTCAAGCGCCAGGTTGTTGTGCAGGAACGATCTGCAACGCAGGGACAGGACCATTCGCAGCAGTCGCCGCCGTCGTAGGCGCAGACGTAGGCGTAACGATCTCGCCATCGCGATACTCGAGCGGCGCGTGCGGAACTCCAAACACCGATGTCGCATCGGCAACCACGAGCGCTTCGCGAAGCACGTCGTCGACGTGCTCCACCAACACGAGTCTCAATGCGCGAAGCACGCGCCTTGGAACGTCGCGCAGATCCTTCCGGTTTTCCTTGGGAAGCACGACCGTGGAAATGCCACTGCGATGCGCCGCCAAAAGTTTTTCCTTCAGACCACCGATGCCCATGACTCGACCACGCAGCGTGATCTCGCCCGTCATCGCCAAGTCCTGACGCACAGGCACCTTCATGAGCGCGCTGCACACCGCCGTCACCATCGTGACTCCTGCACTCGGTCCGTCCTTCCGCACGAAGTCCGGGAAGTGCACATGCACGTCGACCTTTTGATACGCGTCCTGGGACAAACCCAGCCGTTCGAGATGCGAGCGCACGTAGCTCATCGCCGCCTGCGCACTCTCTTCCATGCCCTTTTCGACCAAACCCGTCACCACGAGTTTGCCCTTGCCAGGCACGACAATCGCTTCAGCAGGAAGCAAATCGCCACCGACACTGGTCACCGCCAAACCGTTCACGAGACCGATTTCGTCCTGCTCGGCGCGTTTGCCCAAACGGAACTTTGGTACACCAAGGAATTTGGGAATGCTCTTGGCCGTGATCTCGATGGGTTTGTCTTTCCCCTCGGCCACGACCTTTCGTGCAACCTTGCGACACACGCTCGCGATCTCTCGCTCGAGCGATCGAACGCCGCTTTCCTTCGTGTAGTGATGGATGATCGTGCGTACCGCGCCCTCGTTGAAGTCCATCGGGACATCATCCAAGCCGCACTCCTTGCGCTGCCTGGGAACGAGGTACTTCAGGGAAATGTTGAGCTTCTCGAACTCGGTGTAACCAGACAACTGGATGATCTCCATGCGGTCTTGCAACGGCACCGGGATCGATCCGAGCGTGTTCGCCGTCGTGATGAACATGACGTCGGACAAGTCGTAATCGAGGTCGAGATAGTGGTCGTTGAACGAATGGTTCTGCTCGGGATCAAGCACCTCGAGCAGCGCCGCAGCAGGGTCGCCTCGGAAGTCCGTCGACATCTTGTCGACCTCGTCGAGCAAGAACACGGGGTTGTTCGTCCCGGCCTTCTTGAGGCTCTGGATCAGCTTGCCCGGAAGCGCTCCGATGTACGTGCGGCGATGCCCGCGAATCTCGGCTTCGTCACGCACGCCGCCGAGTGACAGACGGACAAACTTGCGTCCGGTCGCTCGCGCAATGCTCTTGGCCAAACTCGTTTTACCGACGCCCGGAGGGCCAACGAAACAAAGCACCGGGCCCTTAAGCTTCTTGGTCAATGCTTGGACCGCCAAGTATTCGAGGATGCGCTCTTTGATTTTTCGGAGCCCGTAATGATCTTCATCGAGGATCTTCTCGGCCTCGACGAGGTCATATCGCTCCTCGCTTTTTTCGTACCAAGGCAGATCCAAAATCCAATCGATGTAGTTGCGCACGACCGTCGCTTCCGCGCTGGTCGGGTGCATCATCTTCAGCTTCTTCAGCTCTTTCTTGACCTTCGCGGTGGCCTCTTTGCTCATCCGCTTGGTCTTGAGAGCCTCTTCGATTTCTTGGATCTCGTTCTTGAACTCGTCGCGTTCGCCGCCACCCAGCTCCTTCTGGATCGCCTGCATTTGCTCGTTCAGGTAGTACTCCTTCTGCGTCTTCTCCATCTGCTTCTTGACGCGGGAGCGGATCT
>CAZETM010000161.1:0-15081 GCA_964514885.1 uncultured Polyangium sp.
ATCCGAATCGGTCGTGTTTGGGGCCGGATCACGAAGCGCACGATGTGGAAGCGCTTTACGTGTGCGATGGCAGTGCGATTCCGTCGTCGCTGGGGGTAAACCCGCAAATGACCATTATGGCCATGGCGCTGCGGGCAGGGGAGATCATCGATTCGCGGTTGGGGTAGCGTGGGGTTCGTCCGAGTATGGCGCGACGAACCGCTCTGCGTGTTGGCCATTGGCCCAGGGCGATCAACCGCTCTTCTTCTTCGACTTCTTCTCCGTCACCTTCTTGTCTTTGAAGTATTGCCCCAGCTCGTCTTCTCGTCCCAATTCCGTCAACAAGCCGTGGACGATACGTTTGGCGGCGGCATAAGAACGAAGAAACGATTCGTGCGCTGCGGCCAATTCTTTCGTATGCACCACCTTCGATCCGACCGATGAGGTTTTTCCTTCAATGGCCTGGGATAGGTTCTGGTGGGCCGTTTGCAATCGTTTCTGCCACTTCGTCGCGTCGGGTAGATTCTTGTTTGCTGCTGCCGCAAAACCACTCGACACGGATTCGAGCTTTTTCTGCAGGTCGGCGGGCTTGAGCTTTTTTACGTCGCCTTGTTTGCCGCCCGGAAAAAAGGCTCCTTGGTCGTACGTCGTGTCGTCGTCCAACGTGCCGAGGTATTTGTGAAATTGCGAGATGGTCTTTTGCGCGTCTTCGGTCGCAGCTTCGACGTCTTTGCGATTGACGGTGACCGAGCTTTGGTTTTGCGTTTGCTTGGCCAGTTCTTGCGCCAAGACCTGAGCGCGGGAGTTGATGGTTTCGAGCAACGCGGTGATGTCGACCAGGTCTGACGCGCCAATCAGGTTTGCGCCCTGCACGCCGAAGTGCGCTGCGTATTCGCCGCACTCCGCGTAATCGATGTGTTTATCCGCCATGATGGCTCCTTGGTCCTCGAATGGTGTTTTCGAGGGATCGTGAAGCATGGTGCCATGAGCCGGGACAAAAGAAAATGCAGTTGTTCATCTGTTCGTGGGTGAGTGGTTTGCCGCGTGTGCAGGTGGTGATCGACGCGCGGGCGGATGGTTGGCTGCGAATACAGGGGGTGATCGACGCGCGAGCGGATGCATGGCTGCGCGCGCAGGAGGTGATCGACGCGCGAGCGGATGCACGGCTGCGCGAGCAGGAGGTGATCGACGCGCGGGAGGATGCACGGCTGCGTGTGCAGGAGGTGATCGACGCGCGGGCGGATGATTGGCTGCGCGGGTGGAGGGGAACAGCACCACTCACACCGCACCGTCCTCCGAATGCACCCATTCCTGCGCTAGCTGCAGAATCCGCTCGTGCTCGCGGACCCCTTCCAGAAACATTTTCCGATATCCCGGATCGTCGATCACGAGCTGCCGCTCGGTGAGATCTTTTTCGGCCGCACGTAATGCCTGACGCGCTTCCGCGTGATCTCCCGTCGCTATCAATGCCTCGATATGCGTTAACACCGCCAGCGCATGCCTCGGCCAAAAAACCCCGGCAACTCGCGACATCGTCAGTGCGGTTTCCGCGGCGCGGGCCGATTCCACCGCATGTCCTTGTCGCAAAAGCAATGCGGCCTCGATCGAACGCGTCCATCCATCGAGGTGTCTCGTCCCGGGCCCGAATGCGCGGGCTTTTTCCAATTGCTCCTCGGCTCCCTCGGTATCGCCGCGATCCAGAAATGCCTCCGCCAAAATGAGCAGCGCCTTTTTTTGCAATAACGTTTCGCCCTGGCGTGTACACTGTGCGACCGTTTCACGCGCATATGCCTCGGCGTCCGCAGGTTGCAATCGTGCCAATCGCAACGAGGCATAATGGTTTCTTGCGGCGAGAAACGCAACGGGAACGTCAACGGCCGGCGCTCGTTGCAGCATGCTCGAAAGCAACGTCTCCGCTTCGTCGAGCGCACCAAGCTCCACGAGATTGGCGCCAATGAACGACGTCACTTGCAATTCGAGCGGCCGGTAGCCCACTTCCTCGAAATGCCGCTTCGCTGCTCTGTCCGCGCACAATGCCGCATAAGGATTCTGCTGGCCCCACCGAGCAAATGTGCCGCGCGCGTGCTCGATACATCCCGCCACGGCCGGTTCTTCCATCATGAACGGGCCACACATTTCTTGCATTCGCGTCAAATAAGGCTCGGCGGCATTACGCCCGCCCGAAAGCACGAATGCATGCACGAGCTGCAAGAACGCTTGCGCCAACGTGACCACGTTTTCTCGTGTCGGCTCGATTTGATACAGATGCGTCGTCGCATCGCGCAACGCCACCGGGCGCTGCAATAACAATGCTCCTCCAATGGCCCCAAGCAGCGCTCGACAATATACGCTCGTGCCGGGTTGTTCACGCCCCAACGCTTCGACAGCCGACGATAACGCCAGCTCGCAATTCCCGCCCCAATACGCCGCCTCGGCTTGCAATGCCCACAGGCCCGAGGGGATTTCGCCCTGTCCACCGGCCGTGATGCCTCGCGCCGCCAATGATAACGTTGCGGCATAGTCACCACCACGTAGCGCCTGCTCGGCCGCTTGGAGGTAATATTGCGCCGACCGCTCACCCTCGCCACCTTGCTCGAAATGCCCAGCCAAAACCGTTGCATCCACCTCGCCCGTGCGTTCGAGCCACGCGGCGGCCAATCGATGTCCCAGGCGCCGATCGCGCTCGGTCAGCATTGCATACGATGCTTCGCGAATCAGCTCGTGCCGGAACGTATATTCTTCCTCATTGGCAAATCGTCGCATGTCGCTACGTACGAGCAATTCACGCTCGAGCAGCTCATCGAACGCGGCGCGACAATCTTCTTCTTCGCCGAGCAATGCCAATACGCCGTTTCGCCAGCATGACGAACCGAATACGCTCGCCGCCCGCAATGTGCGCCTAGCATCCGGATCCAGCCGCGCAAGACGAGCTTCAATCATGCCCAGCACTGTCTTGGGCAAACCCCGTTCCGATGATTCGGCAACGGCACGAATCAGCTCTTCCAGGTAAAACGCATTTCCTTCCGAACGCTCGACGATCGCTTGCACGTCTTCGGCCGTCGCGTGATCTCCAAGCGCCGTGCGAGCCAGTTCGGCACATGCGCGTCTGGCGAGCGGTTGAAGCAAAATCTCTTGCGCCTGCCTTCCAGCCCAAAGCCGCGGAAACCGCTCGTGTACTTCGGACCTGGCAAACGCGAGAACCACGAATGGCTGCTCCGCAAGCGCTCGCAGTGCCGCGTCCACGATACGCACGCTTGCCGCGTCACCCCAATGCAGATCGTCGAAAACGAGCAGCAAAGGCATTTGCTCGAGCACGGCACGCACGTATTGAATGAATGCCGTTTCGATTTGCGCGGCCATGGCTTGAGCGTCTTGTCGCGCGGCTCGCAGACGCGGACTGTGTTCGTCCGGGAAGGGCGTGCCGACGACCTCGCCAAGAAATTCCGCGACCTGCCGCGCTTCGTCATCGCGGACGAACCCGCTCACGCCGCGAATCAACTTATGCTGCCGCACTTCCAGCGGCTCGCCGCCTCCAACGCCGAATGCACTGCGTATTGCTGATCCAATCGTCGAAAATGGCGAGCCTACGGCAATGACATCGCCGCGACCGAGCATCGTCGAAAACCGTTTATGTTGTCCGCGAAGAACCCGCACTAGCTCCTGCCGAACGCGCGACTTGCCCATTCCCGCGCCCGCAGTTACGAGCAGCGCCGTCGCTCGTGGCTCTTCAATGGCGTCGTCGATCGACCCGAGCAAATTAGCCAGGACCCGATCTCGTCCTACGAATGGCGTCGGCTTGCGCAACAGCAATCGAGGCTCGTCCCCGATACGGAGCTCGCCACGTAAAAAGAATTGATCGTTTTCGCAAGCAACATCGAATCGCTCCTCGATCAATGCACGCGCCAGCTCGTCGATGACGATCGGCTCGGATGCAGCAGCGGCAGGAGCATTGCATTCCGCAAGCAACGCGACGACACGTTCGAGCGCTTCGCCCAGTGGCAAACGCCGTTCCGATTCACCTCGGCCCATTGCCAATGCAATCGGCGCTCGAGGTAGAAATAGCCGCACTTGCAGAGCAGCTCGAGCCGCCTCGGCAGCTTGGTCCCCAGGACTGCCTCGCGATGCCAATACGACCAATACCGTGCCATCCGCCAGCGCTTCCACCCGCGCGCCGCGCGATTCAATCGCTCGTCGCACCAGAGCTTGCAATTCTGGTCTCGGACCCGTCTGCGAAACGTTCGTCGAGCCGACAGCCACAATCGCGACCAATCGTTGCTCGGCGTCCGTCAGTGAATGCACCAAAGCCGCGTGCGCCATGCCGGGCGGCCGCATCGACAAACGCTTTTTCGTCAAATCGCGCTCGTCCAGCAAATCGAGGGCGTCGAACAGCGCTTGGCCGTCTTGCGGTCGCTTCGCGGGCTCCTTCGACAACATTCGTTGCACGAGCGATGCGAGTGCATCGGGCAAACCCGGTTGAACCTCGGACAACAGGGGAGCTTCTTCGAGCAATAATTTCGCGAGCAGTGCGATCGGTCTTTGCCCTTCGAATGCCGGTTTTCCTGCCAAACACTCGAAAAGAATGCACCCCATGGAAAAAATGTCCGCCGCCGGCCCCACGTCTTCGTCTCCGCGAGCTTGTTCCGGCGCCATGTATCCCGGGGTGCCCAAAATGCTCCCGGAGCGAGTGATCGTGGATTGAAAGTCTGCCAGGCGTACGGTCCCGAAATCGACCAACTTCACCGCCGACACGTCGCATCCTGGCAGCATCAAATTGCTCGGCTTCAAGTCCCGATGCACGATTCCTTGCTCGTGCGCCGTTGCGAGTGCCGAGGCGACGGCACGCGCGAGCGAAATCGATTCGGGAATCGAAAGCCCTTCGCGCGCGAGGCGCTGCGTCAAACTCTCCCCTTCAATCCACTCCATCGCGATGTACGGTTGGCCATCCGCACGCGATCCATACGAAACGAAAGGAACGACGTGGGGGTGTACAATCGACGCCAGCGCCCGAGCCTCGCGCCGAAACCGCAGGTAATCCCCCGAGCTTTCGTGCAACAATTTCAGCGCGACGTTCTGCCCAGTTGACAGATCGAGCGACTTGTAAACCGATCCCATGCCGCCGGTGCTCGCGACCGATAGGATCTCGAACCGCTCGTCGATGATCGTGTGCGCTTCCATGAAGGTTGGCCAGCATATTGCTGGACTTGGGTCAGCGTCAATGCCCACCGTGCCGATCAAAAAACGTACTGCCAGAGGAAGTTCCCGCGCTGCGCGCAGCGCCCAAAACCTAGGGGCGTGAATTCTTCCATTCCCAACTTTCGGCGCGCCTGGTAACGTGCGCCGAGCATGACCAGACCCCTCGAAGAATTGTCGCTTCCGGACATGGTAGCCGATGCGCTTGCGCAGCAGGGCATTCGCGCGGTCGTGATGGAAAAGGACGAGGGCCTTTCCATCACCACGAAGGATGCCGCCCCGATCTGGATCGATGCCTCCGCGGACCTGCAGCAGTGGTCGATGTTGCCGATCAACATTCGCCAACGCAAAGCAAATCTGCTTGCCATGCGGTTCGTGCATATTCGTAGCGGTGGCGGAGAGAAAGGTAGCGCCGAGCCTTCGCAATTTCAGTTACCGGAATGGCTCGAGCCGCTGATTGCACGGATACGTGAAGTATCGATCCCTCCGTGGGCAAAACTCTTGACCCTGCTCGGGCTCGCGATAGGCACTCTCGCCACAATTTTCGTGCTTACGCGCAAAGATCCACCTCCGCCTCCGCCTCCGGATCCGGCCAGTGAAACGCTTGCAGCACGCACGGCGCGCCTCGGACGCGCATGCGACGCCACGCGCGCAATGATGTGGCGTGGCGGCGCGTGGACCTCCATGCCGCTCGAAGGGTGGACCGTCGAATTGTGGTTGTCGCGTAAAGACGGCGAACCCATTTCCGTGCATCCGTCATTGGAGACGCTGGTGAAATCGGGCAAAGTCCATTGGGGCGAAAAGTCGGCGTTCGCTGAAATAACCGACGGCAAAGCATCGATTGTGGCGGGTAATGTTCCCGCACCGCGCAGCGACGTGACGATCATCTTCGAAGATGGTTATGCGCGGCCTTTTTTCGATATCGAGCGCCGGCACGAATTCATTGCCATCGGCGAACAAATGGTGCAAGACACGAAAGCCGATTGGGGCGCTCTCTATGCACGTTGCGCCCATTTGACCGTGCGTGACGTGGGCTCTTGGTTTTACGGTCGTGATGCAGCCAAAGCAGCTACCGCGCTCATGTATACCATGGGCAAACCCGCTAGCAGCAAATCCACCGATTTCATGCCCATTGCCAAAGACTTCGTGACCATTTCCACGTCCGCCTCCAAGCTCGAAGAAGCAGCGTTTTTCGGGCTCGTCTACCAAGACAGCGCGCGCACGAGCACCAAGGGCGGCATTTTCGTCTCGTTCCCGTTTGGTAACCCCGTCAATGCACCGCAAGCGAGCAAACGAGTCGCGGGGGAGATTGGATTGTGAGCGCTCCTCACCCCCGGCCCCTCTCCAACTCCGAGGCTTCGCCGCTTCGTGGAGAGGGGAGTTCGAGGGGTGAAGCATTGCCCCCCTCTCCACGGAGCGAAGCGTAGTTGGAGAGGGGGCCAGGGGGTGAGGAGCGCCGGAAAGCCTAAGCCGACTCCGCTGCCAGCCGCTCTTCTTCCTTTTCGTGCGGCGAAGATCCCCGCCGCTCGTCCTTCTCCACTTTGCCGTCCACCACCGTCACCATCCGCGGCATCGATGCGGCAAACGCAGGATTATGCGTCACGACCACGACCGTCGTCCCATGCTTCCGATTGATCTCGAAAAACAAATCGTGCATCGCCACCGACGTCGCCGAATCCAAGTTCCCCGTCGGTTCGTCCGCCAATAACAGCTTCGGTGCCAGCACGAGCGCTCGCGCCAAAGCCACGCGTTGTTGCTCGCCGCCCGACAACTCTCCCGGCCGATGCGTCACACGGTGCTTCAACCCGACTTCTTCGAGCAGCTTCGTTGCTGGTGCGTCCATTTCGCGCCGGCTCTTGCCTTGAATCAAGCCGGGCATCATCACGTTTTCCAGCGCATTGAATTCCGGCAGCAAGTGGTGGAACTGAAACACGAACCCGATCATTCGATTGCGGATCTGCGCCAGCCGCGAGCTAGACAAACCCACCAATTCTTCCTGACCCAGCCGAATCTTGCCGCTCGATGGCAAATCCAGCGTGCCCATGCAATGCAAGAGCGTACTCTTGCCCGCACCCGATGGCCCTACGATGGCCACGATTTCACCTTGATTGATCACCAGATCAATCCCGCGCAACACCTCCAGTGTGCGCCCCATGTGCACGAACGACTTGTGCATTTGCTCGATGACGACCAGCGGCTCGCCCATGATGCTTTACTCGTAACGCAGCCCGTCGACCGGCGACAACTTTGACGCCGCACGAGCCGGGTAGATGGTGGCAATGGTGCAAATGAGAAACGCCGCAATCGCGACGAGCGCATAATCGGAGCCGTTCACGACGACAGGCAACCGATCGATGTAGTAGACCTCGGGATCCAAGCGGACTCCGAATCGCGCCAAACCCGTACACGCGGACAGCGCAGTGGCAACTCCGAATACCGTGCCAATACCGCCAATGATGACGCCCTCGAGCATGAAGATGCGCATGATCGCGCCATCCGATGCTCCAAGCGCTTTCAGAATGGCAATCTCTTTGCCCTTCTCCGTCACCATCAAAAGCAACGTGCACACGATGCAGAAGCTCGCGACCGCAATCGCAATCGACAGAATGATGAACGTCGCGACCTTTTCGAGCTTCAGGGCGCTGAACAAGTTCTTGTTCATCTCCACCCAATCGCGCACTCGCAATGGCTGACCATCCGCCATCGTGAACTTCGCCGCCGCAGTTTGCACCGTCGGCGTCACGTCCGATACGCGCTCCGGCTCCGGCACACGCACATCGATTTGGCTGATCTTCTCACCCATGCTGAAAAACGCCTGGGCCACGTCCAGCTTCACATACGCAAACGCAGCATCGTATTCGTACATGCCGCTATAAAAGATCGCTGCGACTCGGAATCGCTTCGTCCGCGGCATCACGCCCATTGGACCCAGCTCACCCATTGGCGACAATAACGTGATTTCGTCCCCCACCAGCACATGCAGGCTCTTGGCTAATTCCTTGCCAATGATCACCCCAGGATACACCTTCACGTCGTCTCGCCGCAGAGCCGCTTTCACCGCAGGATCCATGTCCGGAGACAGTCGCGGATCAGGACCCTTCAAATACGGCTCGCCCCCAGCGCTTCGCCCAATCACCGTCTCCGGCGGTAAATCCGCAAGTTTGTCGGGGTCGTCCAAAAGACCGAATTCGCCAACCTCGATGTTCTGCTTTAAGTCGATGACCGTCGCGATCGTATTCGAATCAATACCTCGCACGAGCACGCCAGCCGTATTCGACGCCGACGAGCCCATCGCATCGCCCGTCACGACTGGCGTTGCCGCTCCATTTTGCGACGCAATCGCTAGACGAATCGCATCGAGTTTGTCTTCCCAATCCTCGAAACCACCAGGTCGGCCCGCGTCAACAACAATATGCGCATTGTTGCCCAGGATCTTGCGCTTCAGGTCCGCGCCAAACCCACCCATCACGCTGGTCACCGAACACAACGCACACGAACTCACGCCGACGCCAGCCATGCTGAGCACGCTGATCACGGTCAAAAAGCCGCTCTTCGTCGCCCGTACATGACGCGCCCCGACAAACGACGTAAATGTTCGCCGCTCGAGCGCATCGAGCAATACGGGAAGCAACGCGCTCAGCACGCCCAGCAAAAACAACACGCTCACGCCGAGCGCTGAAAACCCAATGATCTCGTCGAGCCACTTGAATTGCGTAAATCGCTCCCGCACCGTCCGCGACGCGAAAAACGATAGCACCATCGTCGCTACGCCGAAAATGACCGAGAGGATTCCCCAGACCGCTCCACGCACCTTTCCCGCGCGAAGATGCCCATCGGCTCGATAAGCAACGAATACGGTTCCCAATAGAACCGCAATCTCGAACGCCCAGAAGCCGGCCTTGTCGCTCAATGCTCGCTCGCCTCGGGTCGAAGAAGGGGAAACAGAATCACGTCACGAATCGACGCCGCTCCCGTGAGCAACATGGCCAGCCGATCCACGCCCATCCCGAATCCTGCCGTCGGAGGCATGCCGAACTCGAGCGCCCGTACATAGTCCGCGTCGTAGTCCATCGTTTCCTCAGCACCACGCGCCTTCTTTTCCACCTGCGCCCGGAACCGAGCATCCTGATCCTCAGGATCGTTCAGCTCGCTAAACGCATTACACAACTCGCGACCATCCACGAACATCTCGAAGCGGTCCACGAGCGTCCCGTCCGCATCCTTCTTGCGCGCGAGCGGCGAGACCTCGAACGGATAATCCATGATGAACACGGGCAAACTCTTCGTCCCGTCTTCACTACGATAATCCGCCGTCAAAAACGGTTCGGCCAGGTACTCGTACGCGCAAAACATACGTTCACCCGCCGAGTCGCATTTCTTCATGCCCGAACGAAAATTCGCCCAGTCGATCTCGCGCTTCTTCTCTTTCGCAGCCTTCGCCCAAACCTTGATCGGCGCATCGTCCGCATCGACCGTCGTCGCGACTTCCACAGGAAGACCCGACTTCGCAAGCGCTTGCTCGATGGCTTTGCTCATCGATACCCGGACAAACTTGTCGAAGGTCCACGCACGCGCCGCTGCCCACGTTTTGTGCTCCTCGGGCATCGAAGAAGCCAACGATGCATCGACCGCGCGCAACATCGCTTCGGTCTGATCCATCAGCGTTTCGTACGTTGCATACGCTTGGTAATACTCGAGCATCGAGAACTCGGGGTTGTGTCTCGTGGACAAACCTTCGTTCCGGTAGCAACGAGCGATCTCGTAGACGCGCTCGAAGCCGCCCACGACGAGCCGTTTCAAGTACAGCTCGGGCGCGATACGCATGAACAAGTTCATGTCGAGCGCGTTGTGGTGCGTCGAAAAAGGCTTCGCTGCAGCTCCACCGATGATCGAATGCATCGTCGGCGTTTCCACTTCGAGAAACCCTTGGAGGTCAAAGAAACGACGCAGCGCCGAGATGATGTGCGTGCGTGCGCGAAACACGCTGGCGACTTCTTTGTTCGCCACGAGATCGACGTACCGCATGCGATACCGCGACTCGACGTCTTTGAAACTGGTCTTCGTCGGCAGAGGCCGATACGCCTTCGTAAGCAGCCGAAAGCTCTTCGTGAACACCGACAGCTCGCCCTTTTGCGTCGCCATCATCGTGCCGTGCGCTTCGATGATGTCGCCCAGGTCGATCTCGTCTGCAAGGCGCGCGTAGTCCGCACCGAGCTGCGCTTCGTCGCAATAAAGCTGCATCTCACCCGTGCGATCGCGCAGCCGCACGAACGTGATGCCACCCATCTGGCGCATGAAAAGCACGCGGCCCGCGACACGAACCGGATCGGCGTTCACCTTGTCCGCTTCGTGCCTGCCAGCCGAGTTCTTCGCGTGATCTTGGCTCGTTCGCGTATCCGCCAACGACACGAGCTGCTGCTCGCCCGTCGTCACGTCATTCGCGAACGGGTTGTCCCCACGCGTGCGAACCTTCGCCGCTTTCTCTTTGCGCACCGCGATCAACACCTCTTCCGGATGCTGACCTGCGGGTGCTGCTGCTGCCGGTTTGTCCTTGCTCAAGAGTCGTCCTCTCCCACCACTTGGCCGCCCTTTCGGAGCGTCCCACCAGCAGCCGCGAGCAAATACGACTCGATGAACGAGTCGATATCTCCATCGAGCACCGCGTCCACGTTGCTCATTTCCGTCGACGTCCGGACGTCTTTCACGAGCCGGTACGGAGCGAGCACGTAGTTGCGAATTTGACTGCCGAAGTTGATGCTGCTCTTCGTCGCGTTGTACGCGGCTGTCTCCTGCTCGCGTCGAGCTAGTTCACGCTCGTACAATTTCGCCTTGAGCATCTTCAGCGCCAACGCTCGGTTCTGATGTTGCGAGCGTTCGGCACGACAAACGATGTTGATCGTTGCGTCGGGGATGTAACGCAAACGTACGGCCGTCTCGACCTTGTTTACGTTCTGACCACCTTTGCCGCCTGCACGCATCGTCGTGATTTCGATGTCTTTCTCGTTCACTTGGATGTCGATGTCATCACCGACGTCGGGCGTCACTTCGACGGCGGCAAACGCGGTTTGGCGCGTGTGATCAGCATTGAAGGGGCTCATGCGCACCAGGCGATGAATGCCCGCTTCGCTGCGCAAATAGCCGTATGCCGCAGGTCCCGTGACAGTGAACGACGCTGCATCGATGCCCGCTTCGTCACCATCTTGGTAGTCGATCATCTCGACCTTGTAGCCACGACGTTCTGCCCAGCGCAGATACATGCGCAGCAACATCGCCGCCCAATCCTTCGCGTCCGTACCACCTGCACCCGGATGGATGCTCATGATCGCGGCAGATTGATCGGCCGGCCCGGACAACATCCGATCGACCTCGACTCGACGCAGGCGAGCCGCAATGCCTTCGGCCTGGTTGTCGCAGTCTGTGATCGCTGCGTCGTCGTTCTCGGCCGCGGCCATCTCCAAGTACTCTTTGAGGTCCGCGATTTCTCGCGACAGCTTCTGCGCCAGCTCGAGCTTTTGCTCGACATCGGCACGTTTACGAAGCGTTCCTTGAGCCTTGATTTGTTCGTTCCAGAAGCCTGGCGCGAGCGTCCTTTGAGTTAGCTCAGCCAGTAGTCGCTCGAGTTTAGGGACGTCAAAGATGCCCCCTTAGCGCCTCAAAGCGCCTCTCGAGGTCCAAGATTTTTTCGCGTGTTTCGCTCAGCATGGTGGCGGCTATCTATTCGATTTCCGCCACGTGTGCCAGTCCGACGATTCAGGTAGGATCGGGTCCGGGAGTGTTTTCGCCGTTCGCGGGCAGCTCGGGCTTCTTGATGTAGTCCTGCGGGATCTCACCCGTCAGCGACTTCAAGAATGCCGCGATGTCTTGCGCATCTTGATCGGGGATTTCCTTGCCGAGCTGATGGTAGGCCATCGCTTGAATCGCGGTCTCGAGACGATCGTAGGCGCCGTCGTGGAACCACGGTCCTGTCTCGGCGACGTTGCGCAAGCTGGGGACGCGGAAGACCATGCGGTCTTCTTCTTTTTTGGTCACTTCGAAGCGTCCGGTGTCTTTTTGATTCGGGTACGGTTTGACCAACCCAAGCTTCTGGTAGGTCGATCCGCCCACTGCGTTTCCGCTGTGGCACGTGGTGCATCCGTACTGCGCGAACTTGGACAAACCGGTCTTTTCCTGCGCGGTAAGGGCCTCTTTGTCGCCGCCGAGCCACTTGTCGAAACGCGCTGGCGTGACGAGCCCGCGTTCGAACACGCCGATCGCTTTGGCCATGTTGTCGTAGGTGATGCGTTCTTTTTCGTCGGCGTCGGGGAAGGCAGCTTCGAAGGCTTTTTCGTAGCCTTCCATCGATGCGAGCAAGTCGACGACGCTTTGTTCGTCCTTCATGGCCATCTCGCCCGGATTCAAGATCGGGCCCTTGGCTTGATCTTCGAGCGTGCCGGCGCGTCCATCCCAGAACTGCGCGACATGACCGCCAGCGTTGTAGACGGTGGGCGAGTTACGACCGCCGAGCTGACCTTTGTGTCCTTTGGACACTTTGGTTCCATCGACGCCGTACTTGGTCAGGTCGTGGCAGGAGTTGCAGGAGAGGTCTTGGTTCTTGGACAAACGCGTGTCGAAATAGAGCATGCGTCCGAGAGCGACCTTGGCATCGGTGCTGGGGTTTGTCTCGGCCTCGAACTTAGCGGGCAAGGTGCCGAAGGTTTTTTTTGCATCGGCGAGGTCGAGGTCTGCGAGGACAGCGGCGGCCTGCTTCGCATTGGCGCCCTTCTTTTTCTGTTGGAAGGGCAGGGGGGTCGATTCGCGCTGACCACACCCCGTGGCACCAGCAAGGAGAGCCGCGGAGATCAAACTGAGGGACAAGAACAGGCGAAGGCGCATCGTTGACGAGTCTCCTTGGAGCGCAACTCGATGACCAGGCGAACGAGGCACTCCAGCGATGATGGCATCTCTTAGGGGATGTTGGTGTGGGGAGTCAACAGGATGGTGGAGAGAATGGAGTTCGGTCGAGACGGTTGGCGACGAACCGACCGGAAGATTTTTCGCGGTAACGTAAGGCGAGCTTGAACATCCAGCTTGTCAACGATCTTTTGAGGCAGTACGATCGCCGACGACGCGCTGGATTTTTGCGTGCGTCTTTACGAGAAAAGCGGTTTCCATGAGCGCCCCGGCATTGAAGGTTACCCAGTATTTGAAGGATCTGGATGACCGGACGCGGCCAATGTCCGAGTTTGAGTTGCACGCGATCATCAAGGATTGCGAGCGTGCGCTAAGGCATGTGTCGTCGCAGGATGCCGTGTCATTGCGCACGGCGATGGCATTGGCAGCCATGCGATTGGGGCGTCATGAGGACGCGTGCTACCAGGCTCAATGTGCAATGAAGCTCGATCCCAACAATGACATTTGCAAGCTAAACTTGGGTGTTGCGCTCATTGATGTTGGCAAGCACCATGAAGCTATTGAGTTGTTCGCCAGTCTGAGTGGAAGCAGTGTTGTGGCCGAATATTTGATTCTGTCGAATATGGCTGAATGCTTGGCTCGCATTGGCCTGCATGATGACGCATGTTCGGCGTTCAATGATGCGCTTGGTGTTGCTGACTTGTCGAATCCTCGAGTATTGTTCGATCTCGCAGTCCAAGCAGCCCTCATCGATGCTGACGACGCAGCATTGGAGCTCGCGGTACGCGCTATTGCTCGTCATACGAATATTGAGCTCGGCGAGCGCCCGCCGATCGAGGTCATCGATCAGGCGCCAATTTCCTTGCGCCAAGCTATTGACCAGATTCCTGCGCTGCGTATGGCTATTCAGCGCGCGCGTGTGTTTGGCGGGATTCCGCGGAACCCCCCGTCCATAACACGGCTCGTTAATGAGAGTTCCGCTGAGGAGCGCGAATTGGCTGATCGTGAGGCATTGGCCGTATTCGAGGCAATGAAGAGCTTGCGTGCACGTGCCAATCAGGCAGTCCTCGCCGAGGCCGAGAATGGCTGATCCGCGGGCATATGCTAATAAAGCCCAGGCGGCGAGAAATATCGGGTTGGCCCCTTCCGAAGTCATCAAGGAAGCTCGGCCTGGCGCCGTGTTTGCCGTAAAGGACGAAGCTATTGTTTTTCCAGAAGAACGTCTGGGTGGAACTCGCGCAAAACACGCCACGAGGCGAGTGATTCTTATTCAGATGCCAAAGCTTATTATTGCTGCGCGACCATGTACCGTATCTGTCGTACCCTGCTCTGCCTCGCAAGGTGCTGCATCTGGGCATTGGGACCTGCTTCTCCCCACCGGTGAAGAGGCTTTCGATGAGCCCAAAGTCGTGGCGTACGCCAGCTTGTTGCAGCCGATTCTCAAGTCAGATCTGGTTAAATGTTACGGCCACCTACGCGAATCGACGCTGCTGCAAATTCAATCAATGATTGCGGCGAATCTTGGATTTGTCCTACCGTCAAGCGTCAATGTACAGCCGCGCCAATTCCCCAAATCGGACGACGTATCGACCCCGCCTGAACATGCAGTCGTGCACCTCCGTGGCTCACCAGAGCCGGAGCATTGACCCGGCGGCTTCTGCTAAAACACCGCGGGCCTCTGGCAATAACTCAATCACGCACGCTCCGAAGTCGGGCGCGAGCATTCGAGAGCGCCTGCTCCAACGGAATGGGTTTTACGCGACCCGTGCGAAAGTTCTCCACTCGACGCACAATCTCGTCCGTCCACGCGGTCTCGACGTTGGCCTCTGGGTCGTTCGGAGCCTCCAGGCTCTCGACAAGCTGAAGAGCCAAGTCAGCTCGCTCGTCCTGAGGGAGGGCCAAAACGGCATCGACGATGGAGGCGGGAGCAGCCATGCCCGCAAGCATGGAGCAACTTGCCACGGGTGTCAAAGCTCTCTTACGCCTCGCAAGCGATGCGTTTTATGTGGTGGGTTGCGGGGG
>CAZETM010000162.1:0-4200 GCA_964514885.1 uncultured Polyangium sp.
GATGGGGGACAATCGTCGAGATTGGGTAGGGCTTGCCGATGCGCTCGACCATGCCTTCCGTTCGGCTGCTGCAGGTTATGTCGTCGTGGGGTCGGATATCGGTGGATATCTCGATCGTGACGACAAAGAATTATTGGGACCCGAAATCCCGCTCGATCCGGTCAATTTCGCGCGATGGACCGCCGTAGGCGCACTTTCCCCCTTCATGCAGCTTCACGGCCGCGCCAATGTCACTCCCTGGACCGTACCGCAAAGCAATGACGAAATCACCAACGTCTATCGTTATTGGTCCAAGTTGCACCACGAATGGATCCCATTTTGGTACAGCCTTTCCGAAGAAGCTTATGCTGGAGCCGCAGGCATCGTGCGCCCTTTGGGTAACGAAGCATCGTGGGCCGGTGATTATCGGTATACGCTGGGCGAAACCCTGCTCGTGGCGCCCATTTTGGACGCGACGGGCAAACGGGACGTAACACTTCCTGCCGGCTCGCGTTATTACGATTTTTGGTCGCCCGTTGCGGATCCTATCGAAGGAGGCACGACGATTTCGGTCGATCATTCGACCGACTTGACCAAAGTTCCGCTTTATTTCCGAGCCGGCGCCATTTTGCCCATGCAGATCACGGACGACGTGACCGGGTTTGGCACGGCCGCGTCCTCGGGCAAACTCACGGTCGTGGTTTTTCCAGACACGACACCGACGAGTTTTTCTTTGCACGACACGGACGAAGCCATTACAAAAATCGATGCAGCGGTGCCAGCAAATCGCGTCGCGGTGACGATTTCCCGCACGCTCGTGGACACGATCGTGCGCATTCGCGCGGAAATACAACCGACAGGCGTGCTGGTCAATTCGGGGCTCATCATCGAGCATCCTGATCGCGGCGCTTTCGACATGGCCCCGTCGGGCGCTTTTTACGATGCCGCCACGCGGACCGTTTGGGTCAAACTGCCTGCGCAGGCCACGGAAAGCGCGATTGAATTGTTATTGCCTTGATCGAGGGGAAAACGATGACCAAACAAGCGCTCAGCCTTTTCGATTACCTCAGCATAAAAGACGAGTATCCCTTCCTGCTCGCGGCCATGGATTGCAAACTCGACGATGCCGGGCGAATTCAATACGCCAAGCTGATCGAGAACCGAGACCCGATACGTGCCGAATGGTTACGCCTCGAAGTAGAGCTGCACCAGCACGCGACGGGCGATACGAGCGTCCACCGACGTTTGGCTGAGCTCGGGCGCCAAATCAATTACGACTTCAAGCGAGTCTTTCGCCGCGAGAATATCATCAATTGCGGCAATGCCAAGAATGAAAAGCCACGCGTGCGTTTTTCGTTGGTGTGCGACAAACGCTGGGAAACCTTGAGCCCAACGGAGCAGGACTCGGTGCGCCATTGCAATGAATGCAAGAACAACGTGCATTATTGCCACACTGTCCGCGAGGCGGAAGCTCACGCCCGAGCTGGCAATTGCATTGCTGTGCCCATTCTGCTCACGGACCAAGCAGCGGGCGGAAATTATCGCAATGCTGTGGGACGGCCGGATCCAATAGGCGATTGGGGCGATCGACTATTTCCCAACGACTGATGTTGCTTGCCAAATAATCGCCTTTCGGCCCAATGAGCGATATCGCGCCGAATGCTGCGCGTTATGGCCCCGGCAGCAAGCTTCTTCGAACTGAGCGCCTCGGGGGGCAAATCACGACCGAGCACACGTAAAAAGCATTCGCCATATGCAGGGTCGGTCATCGTCCAACGAATCAACGTACGAATGACCGGCAAAGGAGGATCCGCATAAAGCTCGCGAGCCAGACGACCCGTCGTGGCGAGAAACATCGGGTGCGTCGCCGTCCAAATGTCTCGCTGATAAGTCGCCATAGCCTCGTCCCACGAACAGCGGCCCGAATGCCATGACGCAAGAGCCAAATCCAGAAGCTTCGCGCCGAGCAATGCGTCGTAAATGCCCTGACCATCGACGGGATCCTTGTAATGTAGAGCATCACCCACGAGCGCCCAGCCCGGGCCACTCGAACGACGATATCCATTACCTATTTGTTTGATTCCGCTTAATGAAGAAACCAACTCGGCTCGTTCGAGGTATCGCCATACTCGAGGAATACTGCGCAACGTGTCCAAATAATATCGCTGCGCATCACCAGCGATACGGACGCGATCGGAACGCGCATGCGTGTTGATGGACCAACGACCGCCAGGCATGGCAAAAAAGAGGACATCGAGCCCTCGTGCAGTCACGTGCACAAAGCCTGCACTATAATCGTCCGCTATGGGTTTTACGCCCGCCCAATCAGCGAAATATACCGTGCTCGTGTGCTGACAAGCTTCCTCGACGACTTCGGCTCCCACCTTGCGCGCGACCAAACTAAAACGGCCGTCGGCACCGATGACACAACCCGCGGATATCTCCTCGCTAGGCTCGTCCTTGCGCCCGCCGACGATTCCGACCACTCGATTGTCACGACGAACGATGTTCGTCACGTTGAATCCGCTTCGTCGTTCGACAGTTGGAAAACGCCCAAGGTTTCGCCATAACACGTCGTCGAATGTGGCGCGTTCGATGCCGCGGGTATAATCGCGTCCCGCAGCCATGGGCGGAACTCGAATCACCGCCGTGAAAATGCCCGCCATATCGATGTGAATCGCCCGCATGCACGCGTGCTCGTCCGCGTATTCCGCTTCGTCGATACCCAGCTCGTCGAGCAACGCCATCGCCCCAGAATGCAGCGCTGGCGACGAAGGCACCGCGGGACGGGAAGGAAATGTGGCGCGATCGACGACGAGCACGCGTTTGCCGCGCTGTCCGAGACGAGCCGCCAAAGTTGCACCGGACGGGCGACCGCCTACGACGATCACATCGTAATCCATGCAGCGATACTACTTTATTGCGTCTCCGGCGCGGGGCGACCACGCGGAGAAGGCGCATCGTCGCTACCTGCAGGCGGAGGCGAAGGCGCTTCGGCAGGTGGTGGCTCCGCTGCTCGCTCGGGAGCTGGAGCCGGCGGAGGAGGCGCGGCCTCGTCATCTTTGGCTTCTTTGCCATCGCGCACCGTGGACGTACCGAGCGGCAATGCGGGTTTCTTCGTATTGAACGGCGAATCGGTCTTGCCTTTGCCACGACCTGACGCCGGCCCATCCGAGCTGGAAGGATCGAATTTGAGCTTGCCCAACGCACCGTGAATGTGCCAGCCGAAAAAGCCATCCGGACGTTTGGATCGCTTGATACGTGGATCCGCCAATTCGAACAATGACGGCGCATTCGAGCCGGGCGCACCAAGCAGCGTTTTCGTCAAATCGCTCTTGTTACGATACGCATCGGTAAACTTGAAACGCACGTAGAGGTCGACCCCCGACGTATTCGCTGGCTCGCGAACATTGACTTTGCCGTCGCCGGAAAGCTCGATATCGGACCCGTTACCCTCGAGCTTGCTGACTTTGAGCGCGCCGTCTTTGGCTTCCGCGGTAATGATGAGATCGCCGAGCTTGGCTTCGGGCAGAGCAATCTGTCCCTTGATTTTCGACTTGCCGTCACCAACCGAAACGCCATTGATGGACAAATCGAGCATACCGCTTGCTTTGCTGAATTTTCCGCCTTCAGCCGCCAGCTCCAATTTGCCGGTCGCCACGCCCTTGATGGGAATCCCGAGCGTGTCTTTGATGATGTCGACGTACGACAAATCCACTGCATCGAGCTGAATCTCGACCGGGCCGCTCGATGCGCCCACGGGCACGGTGCCCTTGATGTCACCATTAAAAGCATGCGCCCAGAATTTTACTCGCAATCGACCAAAAAAGAGCGGCAGAATTTGCAGGCGCGCATTCAGCTCGTCAACCTTGAGCACACTCTCTTGCGGTTTGTCCTTGTCCGCACTCGAGCTATCGTCGGACGGCGGCAAATAAATGCGCACGCCGGTCGCTTCGACGCCCGTGAGCCAATACGAATCAAGGTCGTCGATCTCGATGCGCTGAATGGAACTCTTGGGCTTCTGCGCGCGGACCTGCACTTCGGCGATGAGGCGATCCTTGAGGCGATTCCAGGGGAACGTGAGGTAGAAAAAAAACACCAGGCACGTCAAGTAGAGTGCCGGATACGCCAAAAATTTGAGAATGCGGACCAGGCGCTGCTTCACGGGATCTTCTCTTCCTGGGTCGCGTCTTTCGCTTCGCCCTTGTCTTTATCTTTATC
>CAZETM010000162.1:4300-15076 GCA_964514885.1 uncultured Polyangium sp.
TTGGCGTCGGGCTTTCGATCGTATGCGCTGACGCCTAGCTCCACTTCGTATGAATCGGGCTCGCCTGAACGAGGACGAACGTTGAGTCGGCTAATTGCCACTGGATGTCCCGATTGCTCGATTTTCTCGAGAAGTTTGACGAGATTGAGCATTCCCACTTTGTGAAGTTTTACCACGGTAATCCGCTCAGTATATCGTTTACCGTGCGGAACCTCGGGTTTGTCTTGTGAATCCGCGATCGTAATGTTGTTTTGCTTCGCTGCGTCTTCAATGAACCCCGCGAGAGGCGGCGCGGGTTTGGCATAACGAGCGAGCAACGCTTCCTGCTTCGCTCGGCGCTCGCCAACGCTCATTCGCGCTTTGTAAACGTCATCCACGAGAACGCGAATTTGATCATTTTCGGCACGCGTTTCACGCACCGCGCTCCACGCGTATAGCGGAAGGGCCAGCACGACCAGGACGATCACGAGTCCCATTAAAATAGTGAGAAGCCGGCGCTCACGCGCTTCGAGTTTGTCAAGGCGTTCCGCGAGTGTCACTTGCCTTCCTCCTTGCCCGATTGCGTGGACGCGCTATCGACCGGTTCCGCCGTACTGCCGGTTTTCTTCTTGGCCTTCTTCTCTTCGCACTTGACCTCGAATTCGAGCACATACTTTTGCTTGTTGCCCGTGAATTGCGCAGTGCGGCTGATTTTCACGTCCTTGAAGCATTTGTGCTCCTTCATCTTGTCCGCAATGCCTTGCGCATCGGGAATGGATGGCACAGTGCCCTGAATGGTCGCGTGACCACGATTGAGATCGAATTCGAGAACGTCGTGCACGATTTCTTTCGGCACCGCTTCGGAAAATTTCACGAGCACATCGAATGCATCGGAACGGGGCAACGGATCGTCGTCCGCGCTCCCGGGACCCTTATCGAGCAGCTCGCGCGCTTTCTCCACTTCTTTCGTTTCTTCCCCGAACACTTCCCCAGTCGCAGTTTCGACTTGCGAAAGAAGTAGTTCGCGCTCCACATAGAGGCTCGAGCGCTCCGCCAGCAAATTGAAGGCAAAGCTCAATACGACGACGGATCCGAGACCCACGAGGAGGGGGATTTTTTCGCGTAAGAATGGATAACTTCGCGCAGCTTCCAGCGCCCCTTTGCGGAAATTCAATCCGCGTGGTTTGCCCGTAAGGCCCATGGCAAGGCCAATGGACTTGGCAAACCGCGGCAACATGCTCTCTTGCTCTGCCGTAATACCGTCGAGACCCGGCCGAGGCAGCGGAAGAATCGAGATCCCCAGCTCAGTCGATAGATACACCTCGGCACCTTGCGCCGCAGCACCGCCACCGACGAGATATAGCCCAGCCAAAGGCGGGCCGCCCGAAGCACGCCAGGCGGCAAAGGTTTGTCGCAGTTCACGCGAAATGGCGGGTGCGCTCCCGGGCAAACCCATGGTCCCGCGGGACAACGTGCGCGCAAAAACAGGCTCGCCATCGCGAAGAATGACCAAGTCGCTGGATGTTTCGCCGAGATCCAAAATGGCCACCGGAGGAATGCGCTCGCCAGGCTCGGCGGTTTTTCCAAATGGCCGCTCGATGTCCGGCATGACCGAGACGAGATTCGCCAGCGGAAGCGCTCCGGTGCCAACGCGTTCGGGCTCGAGACCAAGCGCTTCTTTTACGAGGTGAATACGCTCGCGTACGTCCCCCGTACGGGCAATCGCACAAAATATGGGAACCGTTTCGCTCCCGACGGGACGCTTGTCCACACGATAATCGAAAACCGCATCAGTGATCTCGAAGGGAAGCTGCGCTTCCAGCTCGAAAGGCAGAACGCTATCGATTTCCTTGAGCGCCGCAGCGGGCAAGTCGATGGTGCGGTAATACGACTTTTCGCCCGATATGGCAATGGCAATGCCATCGGGTTTGTGGGCACCGACGGCCGCGCGGATGGCATCGATTTCGTTTTCGCCGACAGCGGCTTCGCCAAGTGCCTCGAGCGTGATCTTGCGATAGTTCACACGCAAGAGCGCTGCCCTGATCACTGCTTTACCGATATCAATTCCGAGAATTCGCGACATAACGGATGCCCTTGTGCAACCAAACGGTTACTCGATACGATAATACACAATTCTGCCGAGTGGACTGGAATTGGGATCGATGGGCGGCGTATCGCTGGTCGATCCGGTACCAGTTGGCGACGTGCCGTTGTTCATGCCCGACGGATTCGATCCGGGCAGGGGCGAACCCTGGCCAAGAGGATTGGCCGCTCGAGTATCAACGACGGCGTGAACGCGCACCCGCGTCGTACGTTTGCGCCCGGGAACTACGCCATCGGCGTAAATGCTGAAGACGCGGCTGGTGACAGTGAATTGTTTCTGAGCCTGAGCGACGAGTTTGCAACTATTCGGTCCGAGCCCTGCTTGTGCTAGCAACGCCGCAAACCCGCCGCCCATCATACCGTCGATCGCGGCGAGCGCTGGCGGCGTCTTGCCCTGCAGCACGGATACGAAATCAGCGGGCTTGGAAAAAAAAGGAACTGGGATAACGCGTAGAACACCGAGCAACTGAAGGAATTGTGCCTGCACGAGCGGATCACTGCAAAGCGGAATTCCTTGCGCCACACTCGGATCCGCACCACCACATGCCGAGCACGCAGCAGCGAGCAATGTCTGCGGGTTCGCTTCATTCACATTGATGGCTTTTTGGCTCCATACTGTAAACACCCGGCTCTTGGGATCGTCGCGATTCGGCTCGACGAATGTCGACCAAAAATCATCACCCACGCCGCGAATGAGGCGTAATTCTTCGAGCGAATCATACGCGGCATTCTTTCGACGATAATCGAGACCAATCATTTGGTAAAAATTGTCTTCACCGCCAGTCGCCCCCTGCGCTCGGGATCCAACATAACAAGTGGACAGATTTTCATCCTGATCCACCCAATCGGTCAGGGCACCGCAAATGGTATTCATGTCCGAAAACTGGTCATCGAGATCCCTTCCCTCGAACAGCGGTGCATTCTGAGCACCCGCCATGAGGCTCACGAGCTGACTATCTAGGCCGACGTCAGGAATGGGAAAAGCACGATTGAGGTTGACCTTGCCCTCTTCGCTGACAATCTTGACCTCGAAACGGCCTGTCGTTAACCCCAACCCCTTGCCGGTCGAAGTATCGACGCCGAGCATGCCACCGAATGCCGACATGCCGCCTGCGTCGTTGAATGGCCCGAGCGCAATGTCGGTGAATTCCCAGACGGGAAGCTGTTTGAATGGCAGCGGAAGCGGAATGCTCTTACGAATCTGCGGCTCGGACGCAATGAGCAGCCGGGATAGATTCACCGCGCTCTTGGCCAGGTATTCGGCTTGAAGCGCATCGCGGTCGGCAAGCGCCGAGGCGAATCCCGCAGTGGTTTCTTGTTGCAATTCGGTCAGAAAAACCGTGAGCACGGTAATCGCGCCGAGCACCATGAGCAGCGCGACGCCGCGGCGACTCGCTCGGCGCTTATTGCGCTTCATGGCTGCTTTTTGTCGGCTACGAGAATCGTCCACGATTACTTTCCTCAGTTGGCGAATTCTAGCGCGCTTTGGATAGCCGGTGAAACGCGCGTCCGCAGCTCAACGGGTTTTCCCATGGGACCACCATTCAATACGAGCGTGATCCGTAACTGCATAGGCAAACGCCATGGCTGCCCGGCAGCTTGAGTCGTATCCCATTCGTCGACCCATTCTTTCGTCATCGGGTCCAAATATTCAATGTCGAAACTGTCAATGTCTTCGACGAGCACATTGACGACACCGCCCTTGCCCGGATCCATGTCGAGATATTTGTCTTCGCGCCGTACGAGGTCCGTCGCGCCGGTTTCCCGATTACGCGAACCGAAATACCCGATTTCAGCTTGATCCGATTCGTGCGGACCGAGCTGACGATGTGCGAACGCAGTAAAATCCAATCGATCGAGGCTGCCGTTGTCCTTTCCAATGAATGCTGTTTTTCGTACCTGCTGCGAAATCATGGTCGAGTTATTCGTATAATCGCCGTGCCTCGAGACGAATGCCGTTTGCACTTCACGAGCAATACGCGCCATCGCCGAACGACCTTGTTGGTAACGATCGGCCATTTGCGTAATGCCTTTGCGCGAACGAGACATGCCATCGAATGCGCCGTAAATGAGCGACCCGGTGAGCGCGAGAATGCCAATCGAAACCATCGTTTCGATGAGCGTGAGACCCAATTGGGAACGGCGCCTGCGTATCATTAACGTGTCACACCTCCGACAGGTGCCAACATACCCCCGCCCGGAAGTCCAGCACCGCCACCCCGGGGCATACCAGGCATCCCGGGCAAACCAGGCACTCCACCAGACCCGCCCTGAAGACTCTCGACCGCGTCGAGGACTTCATTCGTCGGCAGCGAGGGTTGCGGATTTACGTACCATTGAACGACATCGAATGAAAATTCCCGCGTGCCCTGGGTCCAAGTAACCGTGAGCGTGATTCGCCGAGCATTCAATTCAAAAATCGTCTTGAGCTGCGGATATACGAAAGTCCCCACGAGCTGAAGCATGCCGCTCAGCGCTTCCATTCCGCCAGCACCGCTCATTGCCCCCGCAACGTCACCAATGCCACCACTTGCAGAATCGCCAAGCGGAGGTATCGCTCCCGCTGCGTCGCCACCAGGCATTCCGAGCATGGCTCCAAGCGGCCCAAGCGCACCCGCAGCACCTCCAGGCGCACCTGAATTGCCGCCAGGAGGCGACGAAAGGTCGAGGCCGGTATCTAGATCGAGCTCGCCAAGCTTCGGCTCGGGAAATTGAGGCTTTTCAACTTTCCAAGAGCATTTCAAGTTGGGCGTTTCATCACCCTCGCAACACGGACCGCTTTCCATTTCATCGAGTTCTTGCATCCCATCCCGAAATAGATGCTCCTCGATTTCACCCATTTTGCAGCGCGCCAACGTGGTCGCCACGCTCAGATTGCGCGCATGGGCCGCAGTGGCAAATGCACCCGCCTGCGCCGAAAGAATGGCCGTGAGCCCGAGACCCAAAATGGCAAGGGCGACCATCACTTCGATCAGCGTAAAGCCTCGCGCCATATTGCGATCAACCATCATCGGACGCCTCCGATTCCTCGGAATCATCACGAGGCCGCGGCATTTCTACCCGGCCCTTCTTCAATGACGTCTTGCCCGTGAGCGGCGAGACGACGATCGTCATAATGTCCCGTTCGGGATCGGCTTCGGCAGGATTGCCCAGCACGAGCTGAATGGCGGCTCGTTCTGTCTGACCTCCAGGCCAAAAATAAAGATACGCGCGATCTTCCTCGAGCGGGCCTTCCTGATGCGCGGCATCGACGGAAAGAAATCGCACGCTATCGGCCAATTCTTTGCCTGTCTTGCCCCCCTGCGGCTCGAAACCAAATGCTTTCGTCGGCGTGAACTTGGGTTTGGGCGCCCGCGGTCCTTTGACGATTCGCTCCGCGTCTTCTTCGGCTTTCTGCTCGATTTCCGTCGCCGCCGCCGCGCCTCCCGTATTGCCCTTACGTTGCGTTCCGAGCTTTCCCGATGCCTCCTCGAGAATGATCAACCGCTCGTTGAAATCGAATACGAGACGCAGCTCTTTCCCCGTCGAAGTCGCATGCGCATACGCTACCCGCACGGCACTGGAAACAAATACGGCCGATTGCCTGAGCCGTGCACGACGAAGTGCCCCCAGCCCAAATACCGCAGTCCCCGTGACCATGGCCATGATTGCCAATGTTATGAGCACCTCGACCAATGACATACCTCGACTACGCCCGCGAGCGGGGAGCCGAGACATGTCATTGAGCGAAGTCGTAGCAATCATGGAGTTTTTCTCTCACAACCCGCCAACGCGCTTTACGTCGACATCCTTGAAATCGTCCTTGACATCATCGGGCGTGCCTTCTTTGCGATCCGCACCCGCACTCGTCACGGTGATTTCGTCGCCATCGCAACCAATCTTGAATGCCGTGCCCCAGGGATCATCGGTCTTTTTTCCGTCGAGCTGCTTGGCGTCCACCAAATCCTTGATCGAGGGACATCCACCGGCCGAATCCAAATGCATGTACGATTGCGCCGCCGTCTTGATCACGCCCGCACTGAGAACGGTGCCCTTGACGCGGCTTTCCTTGAGACGCGGAAACACGAGCGCCGTCGCGCCACCTGCAATGATGGCCATGATCGCAAGCACGATCAAAACCTCGACGAGGGTCACGCCGCGTTGCGCGGCTTTCTTCATGTTCCGAATACGCTTGATCATGTTCACGTTCATTGTCCGTCACTCCACGCGGTCAAGACCATCAACCTCGCCATCGGGTCCATCACTCGTCAGATCGTACCCTTCTGGGTCCTGTCTGCCAGGACAAAAAAGCCTCAAGGGCCTCCCCCATGCATCGATGGGGTCGATTCCCAGATACCTTTCGGTTTTGAGCACTTCCAGAGATGGGGGGCATTTTCGCTCGTGATCCGAACGGTATCCATCGATTGCCGTACGCACGACGGAAATCGTGGCTTCGGTGGACCGAATACCCGTCTTGCGCCGCTCGCGCGCCCCGAGAACACCAAGAATCAAGGCCATGCCCAAGGCCGCAATGCCGAGCTTCGCCCGCGCGAGACCACGACCGCGAAGAATGCCTCCGCCGCGCTCCCACGGGAAAAATATCGTCTGCTCGCGTTGCCTGCGCCGTGCCATGTCGTTTCACCCGGCAAAACTCGACATCTGAATGAGCGGCATGAGAATCGAGAACGCAATGAACCCGACCGCCCCACCCATGAATACGATCATTAGCGGCTCGAGCAGGCTCGTCATGACCGTCACGCGAGTCTCCACTTCGAGATCGTACGCATTCGAAACATTTTCGAGCATTTCCTCGAGCTGACCGCTTTTTTCACCAATCGTGATCATGTGCGTCACGAGGGGCGGAAATTGCCCGCTTCGCTTGAGTGGGTCCGCAATACTCTGGCCTTCCTTGATCGACCCGATCGCATCGGCGATGACCTTTTCAAGCACCGCGTTACCCAAAACGTTCTTGACGATATCCATCGCCCCGAGCAGCGCCACGCCGGCACCGAGCAACGTGGCGAGTGTACGGGAAAAACGCGCAATGGCAATCATGCGCACGAGTTTTCCTACGATGGGCATTCGCAAGACGATCCCGTGCCATTTGAGCCGCCCGGCAGGCGTACGCACCCAGCGCCGAAATGCCCAAATCCCAACAATGATCACGCCGAGAATTAACCACCAATAACCCGCGAGCACATCGGAAACGAAAATCAGCGCCGCCGTATACCAAGGCAATGCCTGATCCATCGACGCGAAAATCGACGTGACGTTCGGCACGACGGCAACCATCAGCACGGACACGAGCGAAACGCCCAAAATGGCCATGAGCGCGGGATATGCGAGCGCCGAGGTGACTTTGCCGCGCAGCTTGGCCTGCGCCTCGAGAAACGACGTAATGCGCTGGAGCACCTGCTGGAGCATACCGGAGGCTTCACCAGCGCGTACCATGTTGATGTATAGCGGCGGAAAAATGGACGGGTGCGCTTCCAGCGCTTTCGCAAAGCTCGAACCTTCACGAATTTGCTCGCGCACCTGCGTGAGCGCACGCTTTAGCGCCTCGTTTTCGGTCTGATCGACCAGCGCCGTGAGCGATTCGAAAAGCGGAATACCAGCTTTGATCAACGTCGCCAACTGACGCGTGACGACAGCCACGTCATTGAGCGACGGACGGCTGGCAAATGCGAGCAGACTGCCCGACTTCTTCTTTTTCGCCCCGGCCGAGCTGTCTTCCGTGGCGGTCGTGAGCAAAATGCCGTCTTTACGCAATACGCCACGAAGCGCTTTCGCGTTCTCCGCATCACGGACGCCTTTCACCTGCTTGCCGGTGCTGACGAGGATGCCTCGATATTCGAATACGGCCACGAGCGCTCCTCCTCTATTCGTCCACGATGATGTCTTCCTGGGTGGCCGCGAGAACTTCCTCGACCGTGGTCATTCCCATGAGGACTTTGCGGGCGCCGTCGTCACGCATGGTATCCATGCCTTGCGAAATCGCGGCGCGTTTGACCGTCAATGCATCGGCATTCCTCAAAATGAGCGGGCCGACTGCGTCGTCGACGACGAGCAATTCGTAAATACCGCGCCTGCCCATGAAACCCTTCTGCATGCACGCGTCGCATCCGCCAGCTTTGTAGAAAACAGGCGCGCTTCCCATTTTCTGCCCGACGAATACATAATCGAGCTGGTGTACCGTATAACGCGGCGACGGCTTGCGCCGCGCCTTCCACGCCATGCGCTCCTCGTCGAGACCGAGTTGCTTGAGTTCATACGCCGTCGGCTGATACGCGATCTTGCATTGTTGGCACAACATACGCACCAGGCGCTGAGCAAGAATGCCGATGACGCTCGATCGGACGAGAAACGGCTCGATCTCCATTTCGACCAGACGCGTGACCGCCGATGCCGAATCGTTCGTGTGCAGCGTGGAGAGCACGAGATGGCCCGTGAGCGATGCGTGAATCGCAATCTCGGCCGTTTCCTTGTCACGAATTTCGCCGACCATGATGACATCCGGGTCTTGACGAAGAAATGCGCGCAAGGCACTCGCAAACGTGAGACCAATCGAAGGATGCACGTGAACTTGGTGAATCCCACCGATTTCATATTCGACGGGATCCTCGGCCGTGAGAATGTTCCGCGACGGGTCATTGATACGATTCAAACACGCATACAACGTCGTGGTTTTACCGCTACCCGTAGGACCCGTGACGAGAATGATTCCGTCCGGCCTTTGAACCAAGCTATCCATGATGCCGTATTCGCGGGCCGCGAAGCCTAGGTCATCAAGGCCCAGAAGAATGCTCGTCTTGTGCAAAAGACGCATGACGATTCGCTCGAACCCGCGGCTCGTAGGAACCGTCGAAACGCGGATGTCGACGCTCTTGCCAGCAATCTTCAGCGTAATGCGTCCATCTTGTGGTAAACGCTTTTCGGCGATATCCAGGCTGGCCATGATCTTGATACGAGCAATGATCGGGGCCATGAATTGTTTCGACGCCCTGCGCGCTACATACAGCTCGCCGTCGATACGATACCGTACGACGACATCGCGCTCTTCCGGCTCGATGTGAATATCGCTGGCGCGCTCACGAACGGCCAGCGCAAAAAGACTGTTTACCCACGCAATGATGGGCGCATCGTCATCGCTATCGATGATGTCGATGAGATTGTCTTCTTCGTCTGCCTTGTCGCCCTGCAAATTCGATTGCCCCGCCTCGCGCTTTTCCCATACGCGATTGATGGCATTGAGCACGTGCTCGCTCGTCGCCACGGAAACTTCGACGGGTTTGGCGAAAATGCTCCGCACATCGTCGACCGCCGTGGTATCGAGCGGATCGGCAACGACGACATACACGTTTTTCTCATCTTCGGAGATGGGCAAAATCTTGTGCTGCTTGGCATACGTAATGGGCAGCCTCGTCGCGACGTCGAAAGGAATGCTGTCGACATCGATACGGGGCGTGAAGTCCATTCCCATTTCGGCAGCAAAAGCTCGCGCGATTTTCGTCTCGTCGGTAATGTTCGCCGAAATCAAGGCCTCGACAATGGTTTGCCCTCGCTCGCGAACGGTATCGAAAAGCGCCGCCAGACGAGACGCATCGACCACGCCATGCCGAACGAGGATCTCACCGACATATTCCGCATGTGCAAAGGCACTCATGCGTCACTCCACCCGTTCCACGGGCTTCGCATTGGGCGCACCAGGACGAGCCCTGCGTGGCGTCGGAACGGCTTGATTACCGACCGTCGCGGGCATCGGACTCGATACAGGATTCGTTGCTGCAGGGCCAGAATCGCCCCCGCCCGCACGGGCAATACTGGGAATCGCAATGGGTTGTCCTGGCTCGTGCGTGCGCCGACCCTTGGGCTTGGCGTCTTCTTCGAGCCGCGCTCGTTCGGCAATCTGCAGTTGCGATTGGCGAATATCTTCGACCAGACCATTGGCTCGCTCGAAATCCTTCGGCGGTTCCCACGTTCGATCACCGAATACGAAGTAACGATCGAGGAACTCTTGCCGCTCCTGCATCTTGCGCTCGAAAATGGCGCGCAAATCATCCTGATCGCGAATTATGTAGGGCGTGAGCACGAGCAGCAAATTCGTCTTCTGCGTGGTCTTCTTCGTGGTGCGAAATAACGCTCCGATAATCGGAATGTCACCCAATATCGGCACCTTGGTGCGCGAATTGGTGACCGCATCACGCACGAGACCGCCAATGACCACCGTTTGCTGATCACGCACGATGAGCGTCGTTTTCGCCTGACGCTTGATGATTGGAATGGCGCCAAGCGCGCCTTGCGGAGCCCCCGCTTCCGAAATGCCTTCGGTGATTTCCAGACGAACCTGGTCGGAATCGTTGATATGCGGCGTTACCTCGATTTTCGTGCCGACATCTTGGCGCGGAGCCGCGAAACCACCCAAACCGCCAAGCAAACCGCCCATTCCTCCCAGAGCGCCGGCTGCACCACCGGCCGCCCCCGCAAGCGCTCCCATTCCACCGACGTTCGTTTGCAGCGGAATGTTCTGACCGATTTCAATGGACGCCGGAATGTTGTCCGTCGCCATAATATGCGGAGTCGCCAACACGTTCGAATCGCTGTCCGTGGCAATCGCGTGCATGATGACGCCGAATGCCGGAATCGTAATGCCCGTACCAAGCAAGTTGCTCGAACCGTCAATCGTGGGGCCTCGAACGCCGAGCGCCAATGCGCCAA
>CAZETM010000163.1:0-15040 GCA_964514885.1 uncultured Polyangium sp.
TCAATGCCGTCGCGATGACGCGAAATAACGATTCCATTCCTTCGGCTTCGCCAGCGGTACCGGCCAAACGCATTTTTTCCAGCGTCACCACGCCACCGCGATCAATACGCATCCGATCGAGATACGCGACCGGTTTGTCGCTCACGACCACCAAAATTCCATTGCTCGTGATCGTCACAGTTTCGATTTTCGCAGCACGAACTTTGTCCCCTGTGCTTCGCGAAGCGACGATCGTCGCCAAGTTACCCTGACCGCCAATGCTTACTTCAATGACTGTCCCTTGGGCCACGGACAAACCCGCCTTGTCCTCGATGAACGAAAATGGAGTGCTCGTGGCGATTTTAACATCGATTCGAGGGCTCCCGAAATCGCTCGCATCGACATCCGAACGGCCGCTCGAAGGTTGCCTCCGAAAATTGTCTGCAATGGCTTCGAGCGTCGACACGATTTGAGTGTCCGTCAAAGGATTGTACCCAGGTCGCGCCATCGCCGTCCCCGAAAACCCAGCCGAGATCAACGCGCAAACTTCTTTTTGGGCGGTTTCGGAAAAATCGACGAGCCCTTCCGTCACCCCATGAATGGATCCCACCGTCGCCGTAATGCGCCCGGTCGCGAAATCGAGCGTCGCCCCGCCCAGCTCCATGTTCATCGCCGGCCATAACGCATCGATCAGGATCGCTGGGCTGAAACCAAGCTCCAGACGCTCGCGGCTCACGCGTATGCTCGCGCGACTTTCCGATTCTGTCCGCAGCTCGCGTTGCCACGTCTGCGACAAGTTCTTTCCCGCAGGCACCGAGAAGGACAAACCAATCGCACGTAGCTCCACCTCCGCAGGTACGCGCTCGCTCATCGAAGCACCGTCACGGCTTGGGTTCGTCATAATGTAACCCCGGTTGGATCGCCCCCGATGCTTACCAGCAGACGGTATCGGAAAGCGCCACGCGGAGGCAAGTTGGTCGTCATGACGCACATTCCCAGCTCGTAAAGCTGCATCTGCGCGGCCTTCCTGGTATCTTCGGCGGGCGTATGTCTCCCCGTTTCTCCAGACGAACCCTACGAGCGAAACTCCTCGTGCTCGCCTGTGTCGCTGCGTTCCTCGTCGCAGCTCCTTCGCCCCGTAGCGCAGATGCGTTTCCGCACATCGTTCGTTCCGGTGAAACCCTCGCGCGGATCGCCGAACGTGTTTACGGTCGTGTCGAGGCCGAGCAGATCCTCGTGGCTGCCAATGGACTCGATAACGGTCGAGGCATTGCCATTACGCCGGGCATGCGCATCGAAATCCCCGCCGTGGGGCATCATCACGTCACCGCTGGCGAAACGTGGGCCGCCATCGCGGATAATCTTCTTGGCGATCAAGACCGCGGTGATGTGCTCGCGGTGTCCAATAAAGCCAAACCGTGGATCCAGCCCACCGAAGGCCAAGAGATCGTCGTTCCGTACAATCTGCGGTATGTCGCGGGTGCGGGGGACTCGATTCTTACGATCGCGTACCGATTTCTCGGTGATCGCGACAAGGCGTGGATGCTCGATCGCTACAACCATCTTGGCAATGAGTCGCTTCGTCGAGGTGAGGTCGTGCTCGTCCCGCTCGTGGATTTGGAGCTGACTTCCGAGGGCAAACGTGAAGCTTCCGCAGCGGGGGCGCTCGTCCGATCCGAAGGTGCAGGCTACGCGCGTGATGCGCAACGACGTGCCGAAGTCGAGCTTCCTCAGCTCGCGGCCGACGTGCACAACGGTCGTTACGTCGATGCAGTGGTTCGAGGCAATCGTTTGCTCGGCACTGGCGCGCTCAGTCGTCCGCAGCTTGCGCTCATCCATCAAAAACTCGTTGAAGCCTACGTTGCGCTCGATGCGCAGGGGCTCGCCGAAACGTCGTGTTTGCTCTGGCGCGAAGCTGATCCTGCTGCGGTGCTCGATCCGGTCGATCTGTCGCCCAAGATCGTTCGTGCATGCACCAACGCAACGACGTTGGGCGCTGCTGCGAACAGCCCTGCAACGCCAGCTTCAGCGGGCCCTGCGCCCTCTGCGGCTCGCACGCCCAATGGAGGCCGCTGAGTCGTGCCTGGCACTTTGGTCATCAACGACGACTCTTCGTCGAGCGACCGTCTTGGTCCCGGGGATGTCGTTGCCTCGGTTTTCACAGTCGAATCTGCGCTCGGTGAAGGCGCCAGTGGCATCGTTTATGCGGCTCGTCGCACGACCGACGGAGCACGTGTCGCGCTCAAAGTCGTGCACCGTAGCCTTTGTCATGACGAACAATTCACGCGTCGATTCTTGCGTGAAGCGGAGATCCTAAAGCAGCTCGAAGGCAATCACATCGTGCGGCTGCTCGACATCGTCACGCACGACGAGCTTCCCGTGTTGGTGCTCGAATACGTCGAAGGCCGTGCGCTCGAGTCTGCGCTTCGTGAAAGTCCACCGACGATCGAAGAGGCTACGGAGATCACGCTACAGATCTGCGCGGCTCTCGGTGCGGCGCATGCGGGCGGCTTCGTGCATCGTGATCTCAAGCCTGGAAACGTCATCGTGCAAGGGCAGCTTGGTAGCGGCCGAGTGCCTATGGTGTGGGTGGTCGACTTTGGTTTGGGCAAAGCGTTGCATCGCGATGGTGCAGGCCCGTCAGGCACGGCGCTCACGGATGGCAATTTGATTTTGGGCACGCCCGAGTACATGTCGCCCGAGCAAGTGCGTGGTGACGAAGTCGATCATCGTTGTGACATTTACGCAGCGGGCGTGATCTTGTTCGAGATGCTCGCGGGCCGAGTGCCTTTCAGTGCGCGCACGCCAATGCACACGATGACCGCGCACTTGAACGAGCCCATTCCATCTGCGCGCGGCATGCGTCGTGATCGCGACATCTCGCCGGCGCTCGAAGCCGTGCTGTTTCGTGCGCTCGCGAAAGAGCCTGCGAATCGTTATCCCACGGCGCGTGCGTTTGCCGAAGCGCTCGCGGCGGCGCGGCAACAAGCGCATGTCGTGGCGCCGAAATCCGTCACCGCCGAAGACGCGCATGCTTTGGCGCTCAAGGATACCGAGCTCGAGCTGCGTGACGCTGCCGCGGAAGCTCGACGGATAACGTCGACTGTCCAAGACAAACCCGAGCAAGTAACGTCGAAGGCAACGGGAGCGGTCGCGACGAAGCCGTGGATGTGGATCGTGCTCATGGTGCTGCTTGCGGTGGTGTCCATCCTGGTCGGGGCGTCGATCGGCGCGCGTTAGCGGATGTAGCTTTTTGCATCGATTCCCGTGATAATCCCCGTCATGAGCTTTCGCCGTTCTTCTTCGCGGTGCGTTCTTCCTGCTGCTTTGCTCGCGCTGGCGGCCTTTACCTTTCCACGTGTTGCCAATGCCGAGATCGTCGCTGTCGGTTGCGACGTCGATCCGGATTGGTGCAAGATTGCTCCGATCGCATTCGATCGAAGTGACTCGTTGCCGATCGAGTGGGCGTTCGACACGGGCTGGGTTCCTGCAAACTCGCCCTTGCAGCTTCATCTGTGGGCGGGTGTTTATGCAACGACGCGTGTATCGCTCAAAGGGTCGCTCGAGACGAGCTGGCCCGAGGCGCTTCTTTTGCGCACACCGGGCAAACCCGACGGAGGTTTCATTAGTTATCACTACGGCGCCGAGCTTGGGGCGCAGGCGAAAATCAAAATATCCGTGGCCGGTCAGAATTACGAATGGATCGGGGACGTCCCGTACATTCCGCAGTTCGACTTCCAAATTCAAGGCGACAAAGTATTCGACGCTTGGGGATTCGATCCAGGGGCGACGCTTTCGAGCAAGACCGATCCCGTGACCATCATTCAAGTTGGGATCGGCGATATCGTTGGCGGATCCATTCCGGGCATCGATGGCGGCATTGAAGTCGATTTAGCGATGGAGCTTGCGGCGACCTACAAGACCGGTCGTATGGTTATTGAAACGACGGATGGCAAGCCCGTCACGGGCGGAGACATTACCACGCCTGATGGCGAATCGTCGACGAAATACCTCAATGGTCCTGCCGTCGACCTCGATGTCCACCCTGAAGGCACCATTGATTACGATGGCGTCATTCATCTCATTCCCGCATTCTGGGTCGAGCTATTGGGACAGAATTGGCAGATTCCCATTGCCGACATTCCCATCTCGTTTCCCATTACTCAAACCGATTGGGTATTCGATCGCCAGCGTGTGCATGTTCCGCTTCCTGACGTCGTGGTGTCGAAAACCGAGATCGACTTTGGCGAAGTCGAAGTGGGCCAGAAGAGCCTCGTGCAGTTTGACGTATGGAACGCGGGCGAGGCGCGGGCGAAGGTCACGTTCGTTTCGAGCAGCCCGGATCTTTTCCCGGCGTGGGATGCGGCGACCGATGTCGAAAGCGGTCTCACGTTCGACTCGGCCGTGCGATTTTTGCCGACGAAGAACGGCCCCTTTGAAGCCACCCTTTTCGTCGCCTCGAACGACCCGAGCGACGCGGTGCAAATGATCACCTTGAAGGGTATTGGTTTTGGTGGACCCAATGAGGTTGCATCGGATGATATCTCTCAAGAGAGTAGCTGTGCGTGTAGAATTACAGATAGCCAGACGCAAGGTTCCGGCGTCGGGTCCTGGTTCCTTGTCGGATCGGCCGCGATCGCGGGTATGTTCCGTCGCGTAAGGAGGGTCCGCATTGACCTGCCCGGGTCAAAAAGTACCCAGAAAACGACCGCCAAAAAACCGACGCACCCTCTTTTGGGTTAATCTCGTCACAATAGGGTGGGTCTCCACTGACCCACTCCAAATGTAGAACTGTCGGAATAGTGCGGTTTTTCGAGTGTGGCACGAGGGTTGCTTAAGGAATCTCTCGACAACACACTCAGGAGTCTCCCTATGACGACCCTCGCACTTGCTACTGCACATGACGAACCCGAACCGACTTCGGAGACCCGAGCGGTGCGCCAAGCTGCTGCTTCCGTGGCCTCGCGCATTATCGGACAGTGCCCGCATATCGTGCGGACGGGCTCGGCGATTGCGGAAGTGATTCCGTCTCGCGTCCCGGTTCTGTTGGTGGGTGCTCCGGGCACCGGCAAGCGGTATTTCGCGCGGATGATTCACGAGCTGGGGTCGCTTTCGGCCCGGCCTTTCGTTGTGCTTTCGGGCAGCGATGAGTCGCTCGATGCCGAGAAACTGCGCCGCACGATTGACGCTTCTGTCGATGCGACGCTGTTTATCGACGCTATCGATCGCTTGAGCCTCGAAATGCAGGATCAGCTTTTCGATATTCTCTTTGCCAATCCGGTGGCAGCACCGGCGCGTGTTTTGGCCTGTAGCGAGCGATTGCTCGATAGTGACATCGCATCGGGTCAATTCCGCGGCGAGCTTTTCGACATGTTCGTGACCAACGTGATTTGCGTGCCCTCGTTGCATGATCGTGGCGACGATTTGCCCGAGCTGATGCAATACTTCTTCGACCTTTGCATGACGCGTGCGCGTCGCACGGATTTGCGCGGTTTGTCCCCGGAGGCTCGCACGGTGTTGGGAAATCATGTATTTTTCGACAACCTTGGAGGTCTTTCGCATGCCATTGAGCACGCGGTTGCGTTTGCTCAGGGCCCGTATGTGACGACGGCGGATCTTCCGCCCGAATTGCACCGCGCCGAGCAGGTCGACATGTCGACGATGCTTCGCGCGTTGCCTTCCAATGGCGTCGATCTCAAGAACGCTGTCGAAACGTTCGAGACGCGAATGATTCTGCAGGCGCTCGAGCGTACGGGTTGGAACAAGAATCGCGCTGCGCAGCTTTTGGGTCTCAATCGCACGACGCTCGTTGAAATGATCAAGCGCAAGCGTTTGGTGCCGCCTCATGGTTTGCGTCGCACTTCACGCGACGAAATGCCGGTGCACGAAGAACTCGCGGCGGAATGATTTAAGAATTTGTTGGCCTCTCGGGCCGACGATACGATCCGGGTCGGCCCTACCGAATAGAAACGGGCCATCTCCCACCGAATTCACCGCATGACGTCGCGCCAGCTCATGGCTCGTGCAGGTGCGGGCTCCTGAGCCAATCGGATGACCAAGTCCGCCATTTTCTCCACCGTCCAGCGGAAATGCTCTGGGCCGAGCGATGAGATATCGAAATCGGGCGCCGAGTTCATGAAGTCGATGGCATAAGGAATTCCGTCCTGAATCGCCAATTCGACCGTATTCATGTCGTACCCGAGCGCGCGGCAAATCGTTCGCGCATCATCGCAACACCGAGTGAGCAGCTCGGGCGACAGTCCTTCCATCGTCTCATGGGCACGGACATACCGATCGAAATGCCCGAGACGCGGGTCCCACAAGGCTGGTCGCACTTCTTCTTTGCCCACCACGATACACCGCACGTATTGCGACCATCGAATGGCTTCTTGCGCGATCATCGTCAAGGGGCCCGATTTGTCGTATGCTTGCCATAACGCTTCGAGCGAATCGACGCGGTATACGTCGCGAAATCCACCGCCCCAATGCGGTTTGATGAACATGGGAAAACCGAGCGATTTGACGGTTCCTTCCCAATCGAGCGGAAATCGCAGATTGTGCAACGTTTCCGGGGAAACGCCTTCCACATACGATTTGGACGGAAGCACCACGGTTTTGGGCACATGCACGCCGAGGCGAGAAACCAGAGCGGTCCCGAAAGCCTTGTCGTCCGCGATTCGCCAGAACGGATTGTTCACGACGCGCGAGCCCGCGAGGACGGCAAGCTTCAGGATGGGTTGGTAACACGTGACTTCGTGCGAGATGCGGTCGACGATCACGTCATACGCTGGCGGTTTGTCCACGGCGGTGATGTCGATTTCGGCATAACTCGCAGCGACGCCGACGTTACGACGGGCGACTTCGGCAATCAAAGCATCGGGAAAAGAACGCTCACGGCCCACGAGGAGCCCGATACGGAGGACCATGCGAGGGTCCTACCGCGGATTTGAGGGCATGTCACGTGATGTGTAACGGCTGTTGAGCACCATTTGTTGACGCGTACCAACTCTCGTCGGCGCGCCGCAGTTATGCCGCGGTTGCTCCGGATGGGTCGACATCACTCCAATCTCGTGCCGAGACCCCCAGTAAACTACAGACCTGCTGCAAGGCTTTGTCGTTGGTGACCAGCGTGGCGCCAATCTCCGCTGCCTGTGCTGCGATGAGTAGATCGGCATCAGAAACGTGCTCGAAACCATTGGGTTGATTGGTGCTGAACATGGCGGCACGTTTGGCGGTATTTGCTCCAAGATCAATCAACTGCAGGTGGCCGACGAGCTTCTCGAATCGCTTGAGACTTTGCGTCGCTCCCTGCTTGGAGAGACCTCGCTGTGTTTCGTACAAGGACAGCACGGAGACAGAAATTTCGTGTATCGGCGGAGCGTGAGAAACTATTTGTTGAAACCAATCTCGCACGTGCTGGTATTTGCTTGGATGGCAGATCATGGCGAGAATTGGAGTATCGAGAATAAGCTTGATTCTCATGCCGCAGCCTCCAATTGTGTGAACCCGATTCTCGAAAACGAATTCAGATCGAAATCAGATTCGTGAATATCAGTCGAATTCGCCCATTCCGCAACCATTGCCGCCAGTTTCGCGTGATCTTCGATTCTGTTGGCGTCCTCTTGTGTGATGAGTTCGCCGAATGCCACTCGACGTCGCCCCTCGAACAGCTCGAACGAAAGTCCCGTTTTTTGCAATTTCTCTGGCGCTTCAGGGGACAAGAATGAAGCGTCAGCAATGATGGTGCCGTCCGGGAGCACTTCGCGAAATAGGAAAACCAAGCTCCACGAATCCTGGACGCCATCAAACTTGGCAGCAGTCGAGTACGACGGTCCGTGGGGTTTCACCTGCCGTCCGCCCTCCGTTGCTGATAAGAATCGCAGCTTCGCAGATAGTCCGCTCATGGCAACAACTCCTCTTCTTCGAAGACAACATCGACATCTTCAAGGTCCTGCATTGCGGCATAATATGCAGGACCGACACCATCTAGGCGAAGATCATAGTGGAATCGGTACAATATGTCTGCCGGGAATCGCAAGCCAACGACAGAAAAAGGTTGGGAAAAATTTCCCGGGAATTTCTGTAGCATTTCGCCCCACCGTTCAGCGTCCTTACGCGTCGTTGCGAACCATTTGCCCTCGAGAGTGGTGCCTAGGACGATCCTAAACCTCCGTTCACTCAGCAACGACGCAAGCTCAGCGTCGGATACCGCGCGATACAGACAAACTGTTGGCTTTCGGGGGTTATCGAATACCACTAAGCGCCCATTCCCCTCAACTCCCTCTTCAGCACCTTGCCCGTCGGATTCCGTGGTAATGCCTCGACAAACACGAATTCGCGCGGCACTTTCGGCTTTGCTAATAGCTTCCGACAATATTCCGAAAGCTCATCGGCCGTCGTTTCCGCTCCTGGTTTTACCACGACAACCGCTCGCACGCGCTCGCCCCATTCTGCGTCCGCAATACCCACCACCGCCGATTCCGCAATGGCCGGGTGATCATCCAGCACCGCTTCCACCTCTGCCGGATACACGTTCACCCCGCCGGAAATGATCATGTCCCGCTTGCGACCCTCCAGGAAAAAATATCCCCGTTCGTCCTGGCGCGCCAAATCTCCTACCGAGAAAAACCCCTCCCGCATGGCTTCACGCGTCCCCGATTCATTCGCGTGATAACCCACGATCAGCTGTCCACTTCGCGCGTAAAGCTCGCCCACTTGCCCCGGCCGACAACGCCGACCCTCTTCGTCGAGCAGACGTACCTCTTGCCCCTCCAGCAGCCGACCAATCGTTCCCGGTGCTCGCTCGAGATCCTCAGGCCTCGCCAGCGTCACCACCCCCGTCTCGGTCGCTCCGTAAAAGTTGTATAGTTTGTGCCCAAACAATCGCATCACTTCACGCGCCAGCGGCGCCGTCAGCGGTGCACCGCCCGAGAAGATCACCTTCAGCGAAGACGTGTCGTACTTGCGAATCGTCTCCTCACCAAGCTCCACCAACCGATGAAGCATCGTCGGCACGACCGCCGTCGTCGTGATCCGATACCGCTCGACCGCTTCCAAAAACGCCTCGGGCCTGAAGTCGCGCATCACGTACACCGTGCTTCTCAGGATGTACGAAATCGCAATGAAGCTGTACGCAGTCGCATGATACAGCGGACAAACCGCAAGGTGCGTCTCGCCAACCTCCATCGGCGTTTCACCGATCACCGCCATCGCACCAGCCATCACGCCGATCGCGTACTGACGTACCGCGCCCTTGGGTTTGCCCGTCGTGCCCGACGTGTACATCACCACCGTCGGCGCATCTTCACGCCGCGGCAACGTACCTGTTTGTCCTTCTGTAACCAGCTCGTCGAGCCCCGGAAACGGCTCGAAAGATCCACCCACCACCACACATCGCTGCTCGCCGATCCGCGTTCGTGCATCGTGCGACTCGGCGATCACGCTCGCGACTTCCACGTCGAAGAACAACACGCGCGCTCCCGAATCCTTCACCACGTACTCGAGCTCTCGCGGAGTGGATCGGAACGAACAACTCACGGCGGCGCATCCCAGACGTCCCGCCGCTGCTTGTACCAGGACAAACTCGGGCCGGTTCTTCAACATCGTCACGATGCGATCGCCTGGTCGCACACCGCGTTTCACCAAACTCTTCGCGATCCGCTCGACTCGATCGTTCAGCTCGAAGAACGAATACGCGCGCTCTTCTTGCACGAGCTGTCCGCGCGGTGCTCCTTGTGGGGCTAGCAGTCCAACCAGACCTACGCGATGCGGCTGATTCTCCGCGGCTACGCGAAATGTCAGAGACGGGTCGGGTTTTCCTTGAGCGAGCGCACGCAAGAGGATCTTGGCGCCAGGCAAGCTCATCGATCGATGCATGCCGGTCTGGTGTGCGACTCGTCCAATGATGCGCACGTGCTGCAGTTTTTCTTCACCAGTTCGGCGCAACGCTGCAAGCTGGTCCCGAAGTCTCATGCGTTCGATTGTAGTGGCACCTCGTTTGGGGGTAGTGTCTTTGTCGTGAGTGACAACGATCGGCGCAATGAGAACCGCACGGCCATCGAGCTGAATGTCGAGTACAAGCGGCTCAACACGTTCTTCGCCGACTACACGCGCAACATTTCCAAAGGCGGAACGTTCATCCGTACGGACCGTCCGCTCGACATCAACACCGAGTTCGTATTTGCTTTGAGCATCAAGAATGTCCCCGAGCCGCTGCGCTTACGCGGTCGAGTTCGGTGGATCGTTCGTCCTGCAGATGCGACGGCCGATTCGCCGGCGGGCATGGGCATCGAGTTCCAGTATCGCGACGAGTCCGAGCGGCGATCCACCGAGTCGGTCGTCGAGAAGCTCATGGTCGACGAGCTTGGTGAAGACCTTGCCGCGAAGTTGCTCGGACACGATGTCCAGGTTCCGTAAATTTGCCAGGGACGCGAAGCCTCGGTGATCGCGCGGCCAGCGTTCGTCTCGAACGATCTTCTCGTCGCTTCGGCCCTCGTCCAGCCCCGCTCGAGCGTGTACACTGCGCGGAAAATGCCCTCGAGAACCTCGCGCGCCGCCACTCGAACGCTTCTCGCTTTGTCGCTCGTCGTGGGGGGTTGTGGAGGGCCTGCGGTCACGAAGAAACCGGCTCTCGCGGCTGCTGGTGAAGCTGCCGTCAAGCCGGTGGATGTCGGTGACGCAGACTTCTCAACACAGCTCGTGCGAGTGCTTCGGGATGGATCGCGAACACCTGAGCGCCAAGCGGTGCTCGCGGGCGTTGTGCGTCGTCAGCTCGTGCATGCGCAGCAACGGTTTGTCCTGGGACATTCCGCGGAAGGAACTGCGAGCGTGCTCGGTGCGTTCAACCTTCTGCGAGCGGGCGAAGGTCAAACTTCGATGCTCGATGATCAAGCCACTCGAGCGCTCGATGGTGCGATCCGTTTTCTAGGCAGTCGTGGTGATGAAGGGCGCACGCACGCGCTCATGAAAATGCGCGCGACGACGCTTGCTGAAAAGTCTCCTGAGCGCGCGGCACTCGACGAGCACATCGCGAATCTCGAGCGCTGGCTGTCCGACACCCATGTGGGTACGACAGGCGAGCGACTTGGTGCCGAAGCGCGTTATCTCATGGCGCGAGCGATGGTTGATGCATCGCAAGAGACGGTCGATGCAGCGTCGGAAGCGATCGTTGCGTGGGTTGGTCGGGGCATCGAGATTGATCGAACGTTTCGGCAATCCGGTCGTCGTCCCACGCGTGCTGAGGGCATGGAGGCAGCGCGCTCGATCGAAACGGGAGCCATGATGCTCGCTGCTCTTCATGTGCGTCACGGAGATGCAAACCGTGCGTTGACGCGGCTCGAAGGCACCGACTTGCGACTCATCACCGAGCCGATGCTTCGTCGAGCGCTCATCGCTGCATCCGAAGACGGCGACTTGCGTGGTTGGGAGGCGCTAGCGGCGACGTTTGCGCACGAAGCAGCTCCCGATGACGACGAAGATGGCGGCAGTGAGCGGCTTGCTCCCGAGCTCGTCGAAGCCGCGTTATGGGGCAGCTTGCTCGAGGCGTATCGCAAGGACCCAACGAACATGCGTATGGCGGCGTTTTTGTCCGAACGCCTCGTGAGGCTCGGCATGTCGGAAGCCGCGCCTGTGGTGCTCGCTGGTGCGCTTGGTACCGTGCCAAACTCAGGGTTTGTCGGGGAAGCTTGCACCATCGTGTTCGAAGGGTTGGTCAACGATGCTGACGTAGGTGATTACGAAGCCGTTCGGCGGACATTTCGCGCAGCGGCGCCCATTCTCGCCGCAGCCGATCGTCCCGAGATCGCTCAGGCCGGCGTGGAAGGTTTGTCGGCTCGCGTGCGTCACTTCATGGCATCCATCGAAGTGCGAACGGGCAATCTCGCCGTTGCTCGTCCGCTTTTCCTGACTTCGGCCAAATCCAATCCATCCGTTTCTGCGTGGTTGCGCCTGGCTCGAGTCGATCGACAAATGGGGGATTCCGCTGCGGCGCACGAAAGTATTCGCCAAGCGCGAAGTGCTCCTGATGCGCGTTTTGCGCTCGCGGATGTGTGCGAAGCGAATCTGGTGGCCTTCGAGCTACATCGTGATGCGGGACAAGAAGCCGACGCGCGTACGTCGCTTCAAGAAGCGCTTTCGGTGGCGATGAGCATGCAGAAGCAACGCGGCGACACTGGAGCGCGGGCGAGGGCGGAGACGCTTCTTGGTCGCGTGTACGACGCGTATGGCGACGCCAAATCGGCCCGGCAAGCGCATGACCGAGCGCTCTCGGTATCGGCAGCGGATCGAGACGTTCTTGGCGCGACTGTTTTGCAGACGGTGGCTCGAGCGCTCGTGCGGCGTGATCTCGATGGCGGACGCGCAGCATTGAAACAGGGCCTCGAGGGTGAAATCGGACAAGAGGATCGGATTTACGCTGGTCTTTGGCTGCAATTGCTCCAGCGCCAAACGCAGGCTCCGACGGATGAGCTTATTTCGCGAGCGCTTGCGGTGAACGGGGATCGCGATTCTTGGGTGGTCAAGCTTTCGACGTGGGCATTGGGCAAAATGACGGATGCCGCGTTAATTGCCGCGGCGCAAAATGTTTCGCAAAAAGTCGAAGCGGAGTTTTACACGGCAATGTCGCGTCGCGTCGCTGGAGATTCCGCAAGTGACGCGATATTGCGACGCGTCGCAAATAGCCCGGTGATCGACCTCATTGAAGTCCAGCTCGCCAAAGATCTACTGGCACCTCCTTTTCGCACCGAGATACCGAAAACCAATCCGTAGTTGATTACTGGCGCTCGCTTTCGGAGCCGTTTATCCTCCGGGGATATGGATTCGTTTTTCGCGCGTTACGTCTGTCCGTTCGTCGTTTTGGCGGCAGCCATTGTCTTTACCGGTTGTAGTGACGATCCTGTCGTTTGGCCCATCTCGGGCGATGCGGCAGGAGATTGGACGGTGCTGGCGTCCACGTACGGCCCGCGTATTCGCCCCGAAGACGATACGTATGACTTTCACCGTGGGATTGATTTCGTCGTTCCGGAACGAACGGACGTGCATTCCATATCGAAGGGCACCATTGCGCTCATCGAGCAGATTACCGAAGTCGGTGGAATGCGCCTTCAAATCCAGCACGACGGTTATGTCAGCAATTACATGCATTTGTTGAAAGTCGATGCCGAATTGGGTGATGAAGTCGATCCTGGCGATTATGTGGCCACGAGCGGCTTATCCATCGACGGATACGGCAATTTGCATTTCGAGATTCGTCGGCCGAGTAATGAGCAAAAAGATTGCATCCATCCTCTTCGCATATTGCCATATTATGACCGTGGCGCGCCCGCCTTGGAAATTGGCGATATCGATACGACGGATCCTCTGGCGCCGAAAGTTACCGTGCGCGTTACCGTACGTAACCGAGAGCTGGATCTGATCCGTATAGCCGCTGCCACATTCGAAGCGCCTCAGGCGGCGATTCTCGATGGTTTGTCCCCGTTATCCGAACAATCGTGGGACTGGGAAAAGTGGAATACCGAAAAAACGATTCCCGGTGATGATGGCGCGGCCATCAATGATCAGGTGCCGAACGGCATCGAGGTTCGTCCGGTAAAATATACGCACGTCAGCGACGAGCAAGTTTTTGAATTTACGTTTACTCAGCTCGTTGGGCCGGTCGATACGACGAAGCTGCGCGTGCGCGCGGAGGCTGAAGATATTGCGGGCAACGTGATTGTGGTGACGGGGCCTTGACGAGGATGGATTGATTATGCGGCGCGTTTGGGGGAGCGGCGGCGCGCGCGAGGCTGGGGAGGTACAGCGAGCATTTCGGCGATGTTGGTGGTCGTGACGGCGGCTCGCATCCAGGCATCGAGCTGCGCGAGGTCTTGACAATGAAGGATCTGCTCGGTTTGCGCCGCCGAGACGGTCAAGCCACGCGCTTCGAGCACCACGAGGATGCCGTTGGCTTTGCCTTTGGTTTCGCCTTTGGCTTCGCCTTTGGCTTCGCCTTTGGCTTCGCCTTCGGCGATGCCTTCGGCGATCAACTTACGCTTCCAACGTTCGTAGTTCTGATCCCAGTTCATCTTCTGTTCCTCGTCGAGGTTGATCCGGAAAGACGCCGGCAAGCTCTGATTCCACTTGACGAGCAGCTCGAAGGTAGCATCTCGCAAGTCTTCCTGGACAGTCATTTTCAATAGCTCGTCCACCGCTCGCACCTGGACACGATCACGTCCGAGCAACCGGAGCCACAAGGTGTCGGGCTTCGCCGCCAGCTCCTCGACGACGACCACGATCGTCCGCAACACGTTCGCCATGCGATACACCCCGGGTTGATCCGGGTCGATCAAGGTCAGCTCTGCTTCTAGCTTGACATCCACCGATGCACTGGGAGTGATCACGCACAACGCGGTTCGAACGACCGTCGACAATTTGTGTTTGGCGCGGCGTGCCGCGCGCATACGCAACGCCGAGTGCTCGACGCTCTTGGCGATGCACGTGACCAATTCCCAAGGGGTCACGGGATTGCGAAATGGCTCGAACAAGACTACGCCCTGCGCCAGCTCGCCCAGCAGTCCGAGTTTTTTCCGACGCTCCTCGCTGCCCTTGCGCTCCTGGAACAGGACATCGCCGCGACGACTTGCACCTGCAATCCGCACGTCACATGCAACGTCGCCCATCGCGTTCAACCACAAGGTCAACGCCCGTTTCGTCCACTCGTCGTGATGCGTCCGCACTGTGTCCGCTCGTTTCACGAGACGGACTGTGCCACGAGTGAATCAGGAAAAACCAGCGAATTCGATCGGACAAACCATTTCTGCGCGTGACTGCATTGGGAAGGTTGACCGCACTCCTTCAAGTCTTCCTTCATGGTGGTGGAACGTGGAGTCAACCCACCAACGTCGAATTCGCAGTTTCAAGCAAGTTCGCCGCCGCTCTCGCCTTCTCATCCGGCTTCCAGCGAAGAGCAAGTCATCGAATAGACGTTTACCCAGCTCATCGGGCCGGTCGATACGACGAACCTACGCGTAGGCGCGGAGGCTGAAGATATTGCGGGCAACGTGATTGTGGTGACGGGGCCTTGACG
>CAZETM010000164.1:0-15009 GCA_964514885.1 uncultured Polyangium sp.
GCCGCAGCGGAAGATCTGGGGGCACTTGGCGACGAGGGAGGGGGGATCCAGATCTACTTGGAGGGGTCAAGTAAAAATCGGATCCGCTAGGACCGATAATGTCCGATCGTGTGATCAGAATCCGATCAATCTCCGCATTTCGCGTGTATTCGGCGATAATTCTGATCCGATAGTTTGACTGTATTCTACTCAGTGGAATACATTCGCGAGCACTGGTTGAGAGCACTGGGTCGTGGCGGAGGAAACGTTGTCGAAGATTTCGGATGAGGCACTCGGGGCACTAGAGCGTGAGCACGAACAGGGCATCACGTCGGCCGAGATCCTCGACATCTTCGCCGCCAACGGCATCAAGTTCAGCGAGGCCACGCTGCGCAAGTACGTGCAGCTTGGACTTCTCCCGCGCAGTGTGCGCGTGGGTCGCAAGGGCAAGCACCAAGGCTCTCAAGGACTCTATCCCGCGTCGGTGGTGCGCCAGATTCAGCGCATCAAGGAGATGATGGCGCAGGATTACACGATCGAGGAGATACAGCGGGAGTTCCTGTTTGTCCGAGGCGAGATCGAAGAACTCGAACGCACGATTTCCAAAGTGTTCGATGCTTTGAAGGATGCCGCCAAGGAGCGACGCAGTGAGACAGCCGATCGCGCGATTCAAAACGAGCTCTTCACGGCGGAGAGGCTCGCCAAGGATCTCGTTTTGAAGCTCAACGCGATCGAAGAGCGATTGATGGCCGCAGCTCGGCTCTCCAGGGCGAGGGCAACGGGCACCTAGCGGCGAAGAAGAGTTTTCCGCGGCGTTTTCGCACGGACGTCGCGAAAGAAGTTTACGGCTGACGAAGGACGGCTGGACCGTCCCGATTCGGGTTGAGCGGACATACCAATTGGACAGGGAGCAGCACCCCTGCACTCGTTCGGACCGGTCTTCGAACGGGAAGGGGTACGTGCGCGCGCAGCAGTTCGGAAGGCACAGGCGGGAGGCAGCGCATGGCAACGATGATCGACAATGATTTCGCGGATGATGGGCTGGACATGGACACGGACCATGAGTTGAACGACAGCGATGAGACCGGTGACGAAAACCTCGTCGATGGAGCCTTGGCGTTGAAGCCGCGGCCCGCGACGTCAGCGAGCGGGACGACCCGTGAGCAGCGTCGTTCGCGTCGTAAGCGTGAGGTTCGTGCGCGCACGATCAGCGTGAAACGCATGACGAAGCGCGAGTTGGAAGTGGGTCGGCTGCTTTATCCAGAGACGGATTACTACAAGCCGAAGGCGCGTTCGCAGTGCATCGACGGACCGCGTCCTTGCCCGTACGTGTCGTGCTCGCATCATTTGTTCTTGGACGTTTCGTCAAAAACCGGCGCGATCAAGCTGAATTTCCCCGATCTCGACCTTTGGGAGATGGGTGAAAGTTGCGCGCTCGACGTGGCCGATCGTGGCGGTACGACGCTCGAAGACGTGGGCGCAATCATGAACCTGACGCGTGAGCGTATTCGTCAGGTGGAGGTTCGGGCGCTCGCGAAGCTGGAAGCGCTGAACGATATGAACTCGCTTCGCGACTACGTAGAGGAAGGTCCCGTGGGCAAGCGTCGTCTGCCGGTGTTGAACAACGTCGCCGCGGACTTGGACGACGACGACTCCGAGGACGACATCGATGAGGCGGACGACGTGATCTGAGTTGAAGGGTTGTTAGGAGCGTACGGAATGGTGCGCTCCTTCAAAGTGCCCCTCAGTTCTCCGGATACGCTTCCACTACCACCAACGCTGATTCGTTCAGCGCCGTACGAACGAACGACGACATCGCTTCCACCGTCGGAGGGGTCGTCGCAGTTGCGAGTCGTCCACTCCAAAGCGCTATGAGCCGCTTGCGCGGATCGAATCGCGTCTCCGCTGCATGACGCGCAGCAAGGCCCGCCGCACGCTGCACGTCCGCTGGCGCAAAGCCCGACGCCGATAACGTAGACAGCATCGTCTTCAAGTCCGTAACGGCGCCCGGAAGCAAGTCCGACGGCGCACGCAAATCCACCACCAACGCCGCGGCTCGATCCGTTCCCGTCACGCGCACCTGCGCACGTACTCCCGACGTCGCAGGAAACGTCCTTTCCAACAGGCCGCCTTCTCCACCAAGCACCAGCGCTGTGAACATCGCCGCGACGTGTCCATGCGCTCCGACCGCTGGCACCGGCGCCGCCACGAGCGCTTGACCCAACCCCGCATCGCGCGGAAGACGCAGTTTGGAAAGACCTACCCCAGGCGCTCCCAACGTCGCCGTCGAACATGGACGCGTCGACTCCCGCGGCGAAAGCCAACGATCAATCGAGAACCCAACCTCGGTCGCTTGAGGAATGTCCGCGTTCGCAAGCACAGCCACTCGCAACGGAGTCTCGAGCAGTCGGCGCATTCGCGAACGCGCTCCCTCCAGCGTCGCTGCCGAAGCTCGCGTGAACGTTCCAAACGGCTCGAACCACGAAGGATGCTCCGGCGCGAGCAGCGCAGTCAGTCCTTCAAAAGCGATCCCTCCACGACCCGTCGTGCGTTCCAAAAAAGTGAGCATCGAAGTTCGCGCATCGACGATCGAAGCGGTCGTGTGCGTCGCCGGCGACAACGCGCGCATGGCTGCATCGCCCACGCGCCGCGCAAGGTCCGCAGGCGTCTCACGATCATCGCGCGGTGCAGCGTGCGCAAACAAGCCAGCTCCATCAGGTCCAATCCATGGCTCGAGCGTCACACCCGAACTCGATCCGTGCGCAGACACCGCCGACAACAAACCAAGGGCCGTGATGCCCGCATCCGCTGCGCCTTCATCTGCCACACCACAGGGACTCGCGACGAGCGTCCACAACTCGCCCTGACCACGCTCGACAGCGAATCGACGATCAGCAACGGGAGTTCCCACCGTCGCTAAAAATCGCTCGTGTTCCTGGACAAACGTACGTCCAGACGAACCCGCGGTGGTTGGCGTGTGGCTTGGAGGCAAACCAAGCACGACCGTCGCGCGTGGAGTGAGCCCAGGAATGGGTGTCGAAAGTGCCCACCATGCTGCACGTGAAGCGACATCACGCGGATCGGTGGCGGCAAGGACTTGGCGAGCAACCACGGATGCGTTCGAGCTCGTCGCGTTCTCGATGTAGATCTCGTGCGTCGCGACAACAGCCGCATGCGCTGCCGCGCGTTCGAGACTCGTGCCAGACATCTGTCCATCGACATCGAGCGTGATGCTGATGCAACCACCGTGTGGCCGTGCAAAACCCGCGATTTCTACAGCTTTGAAAGGACTCGACAAACCCGCCAATCTGCCGCGCAAAGCAGACCCGGGAGCTGCCAAACGCTCGGCCACGGTGACCGCGGAAAACGCATCACCAAGACGAACCGCAACGACGACTCGGCCCGCTCGACCACCGGGAGGCACGACGTACGTCGACACGGAGTCTGTCGTGGGAAACGAATCCACCACCGGACTGCCCACCGGCCAATTTTCACTGCGCGAAAGTTCTTGGACCACAAACGATCCGAAGTTGCCCGGACCAGCCGCAGCGATGGCGATGCGACCCGCATGCAAAGCATCGCGACGGTAAGCATCGAGCTGACTGACGAACGCAGGAGTGGTCACGTCAGGCGCAGGTTGTCCGGGCACGAGGCCAAGCTGTCCCGTACATGCGGCAACAGGATCCAGCTCGGGAGCATCGAGCGGTGCTTTTTTCACGGCGTCGACACGCCTGGCCACGAGCGCCATCTCGGGTCCCGAGGCGACGATGGGCTCACGCATCGCTCGCGACAGCGTCGAGAAGAATAGCCCCACGCGCACCGGATCTTCGACGAACCACTCGACTCGAAACGCACTGCGATGCGCTCGCACTCGCGCAGTAAAACCCGCACTGATCAAACGCGATTCGATGACGGCGGATAACGCCGCAGTGGGCAAGGATCCGAGCCCCGTCGCAAATACGACCGCGAGCGCTGGAACAGGATCACCTTCGCGATCGATGACCGAAAGACGTGGTCGTTGCGCCAACGCATGCATCTCGATGCGGGCATGTGGCATGCCTTCCGCACTGATCACGCGCGGCGTCGTCTCGGAGGAGTTCGAGCCAGTCAGCGTACCGCACGAGGTCATCACGAGCGGCAGAGCCAGCGCGAGACGACGCATGCAGCGAATTAGTTTGTGTGCAAAACGTTTCGGCAGCGGTGTGTGCATCGCGCCTGGATCAAAGCTCGAAGTCTTCGGCCGAACGGGGCGCGATCTTGAACCCGTAGAAGTACGTGACGATGCCCGTTACCGACTTGAACTTGACGCCTTCGGCAAGAGGCGGACCCAAGGACTTCATGTCGAACAATTCGTTTGAGATCGAAGGAACTTCGCTGAGCGGAATGCCGCCTCCGACATCCATAGGCGCCGAATAACGTCCGTTGCTATCGTAGGCTTTGTCCGAGATGGTGACGTTCTCGACGCGCACGAGCATGCCGAGCCATTGTCGCGCGGTGTCGTACGACTTCATGTCCAACAGCGGGATGGTGATCGGATTCAGCTCGGCGCCCATCTCGAAGCGGAACGTGAGCGTTCCACCGATCTCGGGAAGCGTGCGGCAGTAAGGGAAGGGGGCCGTGGAAGGGCCTTTGAACTCCATCAAGTTGCCGAGCAGATCGACGACGTCACCGGGGAACAACCGCATGTCGGGCGGACTGAACGAAGGTGCGTACACGGTCATGCCTTGAAACGGCGCGGGCGCTGCACACGCGTCTTGCGCGTAGTAGTTACCCGTCGCGCCTTCGCCGGTTTCGTCATACCGATCGATCGCGACGATGCGTAGCCCGGACAAACTCACGGATCTGTCCAAGGGATAGCTGCACGACTTGCTCTCTTTGTCGCCTGGAATGAGCCACGTGGCCGGCCCCATGAGGTCGCCAAGGCGATCGCCACCGCCACAAGTATCAGCGACTGGTTTGACGGCAGGATCGCCGACACCGGAGTCAACCGAGCCGCTGCAAGCTGTCGCGAGCAGTAGCAGCACGAGGGCGCAAGCTCGCTGCGTAGTGGATTCCATAGGCGTAAGAAGAGGAAGGCGGCTGTTGTGCAAGCGAAGCTCCCGATCGGTCCTTACCACGACTCGCACGGCGCTGAACCGCGCTTTCTTTTCCGAAGCGTAGTCGACGTTTTCGTCATGAGATGCACGCACTTCGGCAATTGCGTTGCTATAGGAGGGTCGTGCTGTCTGGACGCGCGCTTGCCCTCGTGGTGCTGGCCTGGTCGTTGATCAAGGTGCTCGTCGGACGTTTGTTCGGCCGCAAAACAGGGCTGCCGTTGTTCCATGAGAACTACGATGCCGATGGCTTGGCCGCGCTCGATGCCGACGAGCGCGCTCGTTTGCCGAGCTTCACGCGCTGCATCGCGTGCGGGCGTTGCGATGTGGGCGAAGGCGAGCGTATGGCGGCATCGAAGGGACGTTACGCAGGCCTGATGCAAGTCGTGCTTTCGACGACACGCAGCATGCCCGACTACGACGCAGCGACCGAAGCGCTCGCGTTCGTGCCCGACGAAGTGCTGAAACAAAAAGAAACGGTGTGCCCAACAGGCGTGCCATTCGTGGAGCTGGCGAAGTTCGTACGCGCAAAAGCGCCTCACCCCGGACCCTCTCCAACTCCGCTTCGCTAACGGGGAGAGGGGGGAACGGGAGTGATCAACGTTTCCGCTTCTTCTTCGGCGGCGGCAGTGACAACACCCGCAGCGCTACCTCCGCGACACCATCACGCACGAGCCCGAGCGCATCGGCTGCGCGTCGCGAAAGATCGACGATTCGTCCACGCGTGTGCGGACCTCGATCGTTGATCCTCACCTCGACACTGCGTCCGTTGCTCGTGCGGGTCACTCGTACGACCGCGCCAAACGGCAACGTTCGATGCGCCGCCGTCAGCTCCGTTGGCTCGTACGGCTGGCCGCTCGCCGTCGGACGTCCTGCAAGTCGATCCGAGTAGTAGCTCGCTATGCCGCGCTCTTCTTGATCGACAGCAGCAGGAGCAGCAGCGGGGCTACTGCTCGTAACTGGAGCCTTCGGACGGGTCGTCGCAGCGCTACCGCAACCGATGAGCAACGGCGCAACAACGACAACCCATCGCAGCGAACGCAACGAAGAAGACCGTTCGAGCATTACATCAACCGCAGCCTGGGCCCGGCAGAGAACGCAGCGATGTGCCCGCTCTCTTCCGCGACGTAAACATCAGCACGCTCGTCCACGCGGAACAGATCCGGAATCAGATCCGCCGGCACGCGACCGAGAAGCTTTCCGTCACGCGGACGCACGATGAACAGCTCCGTCTGCGGAACGAAGAGCGCTCCGGAACGAAGCAACGGCTCGAGACGTCGCGGTCGATCGCCATCGGCACTGCCGAACACGTGTCGATAACGCGTGGATCCGTCGGATGCATCGATGCCGACCAGCTCGCCACCTTCACTGTTGAGGATGATCGTTCCATCCACGACGATGCACGAAGCTGCCGCCGTACATGCTACGCCCTCAAAACGTTTGTCTCCGGTAGATCGGTCAAACCCGATGACGCCGGTTCCACGACGACCGTGCGTGACGACCACGACGGTGTCGCGAGCAAGCAGGGGAGCCCCGACCGTCGCAACTTCCGCCGGTAGATCCACGCTCCAGCGCGACGCGCCAGACCACGGATCGACATGATGCAGCCGCGCGGTTTCTCGTTCGACAAACGCTCCATCGCCACTGACGGCGAAGAGCGACTCTTGATCGACCGACACGTGCGATGCGAACCGACGACGATCGCACACGCGCCAAACCACTTCACCCGTGAGCACATCGAGCGCCGTGAGGGCTTGTTCACCCGATGCGACGATGAGCAGCTTGCCCGCTCGACGCACACGAAACACGCCGTTACGACGCGACGCATATCGCCAGCGAATCTCGCCACCATGTAGATCGACCGCTGCGAGATGCCGCGTGCCTTCACTCACGACGAGCATGCGTGGCAGGCCCGGCGTGTTCACCACGACGCCCGACGTGCTCGTGCCCGTACGCGGCGAAAGGTTGGTGGTCCAAAGTTCGTCGCCCGTCTGCAAGTCGATCAGATTGAGCGCGCCTTCTGCTTCGATACGAGCCAGCCCGAGCGGCGTGATCACACTCGTCGCGCGAGGAACGGGCTTGGTCCAAACGATCTCGCCAGTACGCCTGTCGAGACAGCTCAGCTCACGCGTTGCTCCGATGACGAACGCATCACCACACAAGAATGTCGCTCGCAAATCGATCGACGGAACCGCTGCGAGCCAGCGCGGCGTGTAACGCAATCGGCTCGTCGCGAGCGAGTCATCTTCAGCCGCGGGCGGCGGGCGCGTCGCTGCTGCAAATGCTCGATAACCTTCCGGCGCATCGTTGATCTTCGACTCGTCGCGTGTCGATTGACGCACGCGCTCGCCAAGATCTCGCACCTTCGCGCGGAACGCATGTAGCCGCAGGTTCTGCGCTTGCGCTCGATCTCGACGAACGATCGTTCGCGACAGAGCCCGAGCAAATGCGATCACGCTTTGCACCAGCGAGGTCATGTCCACGGCAGGGAAGGTCCACACCTGACCACGATCTTCATTGCCTCGACGTGGCATGCCGATCGTGAGTGACGCGTGTCCTTCACCTTGGAGACGCACGGCGCAGACTGCGCCACCGACCGTCAACCGCCGGTAATACGGCCGGCTCATGGTCGATGCCGTAAGCGCATCGGCCACCAGATCGATCAGTTGTTCCGCGACGAGGAAGACGAACACCTCGGGCAGCTCGCGAGCGTGCTCTCCGACGATGATGCGCAGTCTGCCCCGGAACAGAAGGGAAAACAGATCTGCACGGTGCACGGCAGTTTCCGTGATCATCGAGGGCACAGGAACGCGCATCAGCAGGTCGGCCGCGATGGTGATGGGCACGTCGCCCGTCGGTTCCACCGAGACAAACGCTGGCTCCGTCGCTTCGTTTTCCGTGACGAACGGCAAACGCGAGCGGAGATAGTCCCGAGCCGAAGCGTTGCGCGCGGCTTCGCCGTATTGCGGCGTGTCGAGGTCATCCGTCGGAACCGAGATCGTACGCACGCTTTGCGCAGCACGATCGGTCGACAGTGAATCGAGCGCCAAGACGAGACGATTGCAGAGTTGCTCTGCATCGACGCGACGTTCATGGAACACCACTTCCGGCGTCGCCGCCGTGCGCACGAGCGAAACGAGCAAGTCGTTTCCCGAGCGCTCGAAGCCGAGCTCCCAAGGGTCAGCACCTTGAACGAGACGCAAGGCAATACGTGGTCGTCGCGCCGCGGAAAGATCCGCGATCGCGTATGCGAGGTCGGCCACGAACGCACTGATATCGCGTTCAGGCAGATCAGCTAGCGGAACGCGTTCCATCAGTAAAAGATCGAACAGCGATCGCATCGCCAAACTCTCGACCGGTTGGGTCGAGACAGGCGAGATCTCGGGGCGTTGGGCAACGAGAGATAGGCCGGTCATCCGTGAGCTGATGCTAGAGAGCATCGCGCCAAGGCCTAACTTTTCGGTGACGATCGCCATAGAGTGGACAAACAGAACGAGGATCGCTAGGAGCCGATTTGCCTGTCATGCAGCGTACGACGAGCATCAAAAAGCCTCTCGTTACCGCTGTTTTCGGCATACTCCTCGCCCTCGTTCCAGCGCTCGCGCTCTTCGACTTCACCGTCGACGACGCGCTCATCATCGCGCGGTACGCGACAAACATCGCGCGAGGATCTGGTTATCGATGGAACTCGATCGGCCCGATCACCGACACGGTGACTCCGCTCGGATTTCCCTACCTGCTCGCACCTTTCGCGCAACGCAGCCCGCTCGATGCACTCGCCGCGTCGAAGATCATCGGACTCGTTTCATGGCTCGTCGGTGCCTCGTTGATCGCGATCGCCGTGGAGCGATCTTCGAACAGCAACAAGCGCTTCGCGGCGCTGTTGCTCATTCCGGCATGTGCACCGCTTGCAGCATGGAGCGTGGGGGGACTCGAAACGGGACTCGTTACATCGCTCTGTGCGATCGCCGTGTCGCTGATTGCGCTCGGTGCGCCTTACGTGGGCGCATCGTGCGTTGGACTTGCGGCAGCACTACGCCCCGAGCTTCTGCCGTTTGCGTTCATCGTTGCGTTGGCTCCGTGCCCAGACAAACCAACGCCAAACCTGAAGCAACGTTTGGTTTCCATCGCGCTTGCGGTCGCGCCATTCGTGTTCGTCGTGGCCGTGCGTCTCGCCGTTTTCGGTCGGCCTACGCCGTTGGCGGTGTTGGCCAAGCCTTCGGATCCAACGCTTGGACTCAAGTATGCGGTCGCGTGTTTTTTGCTGACGGGTCCGATCGCGATCGTCGCGCCGATCGCGGTTCGTCGTATGGAACGTTTTGCGCTCGTACTAACGTTGGCGATCGTCGTGCACTTTGGATCGGTCGCCGTTGCTGGTGGTGACTGGATGCCACTGTCGCGCCTGGTGGTGCCGATCCTGCCTGCGTGTGTGCTCGTCGCAGCGTACGTGGCATCCGTCGCCGATGCGCGAGCGACCGCGGTGCGTCTGGTGTTGGCCTTGGCCGGGCAGCTCTTCGTGATGGTGAAGATCGGGCCAACGGCTGCGCGAGTTGGTCCGGACAGACTTCAACTCGTACGTGAGTTCGCGCCGGCGTTCGAAGGGGCGAAGAAGATCGGTGCGCTCGATGTGGGTTGGGTTGGAGCTGCTACGGATGCGTCCATCGTCGACTTCGCGGGCTTGACGGATCCCGTCATCGCAGCGCTTCCAGGCGGTCACACCACCAAGCGAATTCCCGCCGCGTTGATCGACTCGCGCGGAATCGACACGCTCGTTCTACTGCGTGCCCCGGGTCAAACGACGGCCACGCCGTGGACGGATACGGTGTTCGCTCGTGGTGTCGAGCAGCGAATCGCGCAGTTTCCGGGCATAGCGGACGAGTTCGTCGTCACTGCGGAAAGCGGCATGCCGAGCCTGCCGTACGTCGTGCTGAGGCGGCGTAACGATCGACCGAACGAGCGCTTGATCGAAGGACCTTGATCCTGCGGCGCTCACGTCCTTTGATGCGCGTATGGCGCGCCTCGTCGAGAACCTTTCGCGTTTCTTTGGACGCGTCGAAATCCTAGCGCGTGGCCTCGAGAACGAGCGTCGTGCCGCGGAAGTCGCGCTCATGCGTGGACGTCCGCTCGAAGCGCGTGAGCGTGCACGGGAGATCCTCGCCGAGGTACCGGGATCCCCGCTGGGACTCGCACTTTGGGCTGACGCGGCAGAAGACGCGGGGCTCGATCATGAAGTCATCTCGGCGCTCGGTGAGCTTGCGGAGCTGGTGCCTTGGCGCGCTGATGTGTGGCTGAGACTCGGGCAAGCACAGGCGCGTTTGAACGATCCACGATCCACCGATTCGTTCGAGCGTGCAGCGAATGCTCCCGAAGAACGCGAGTCTGCGCAGCTTGCATTGATCGAGCTGTGCGATCTCGATCTGCGTGCGGGCGATCCTGGACGAGCGGGCAGGTGGCTCGATCGAGTTGGCGCATCGATCACGGGTGAGCCGAGAAGCGGGATCGATCGAGAAGTCGCTCTTCGTCGCGCGGAGTGTGCCTTGGCGTTTGGTGATGTCGAAGCGGCGACTCGTCTTGCGCCTTCGATGGATGCCGATCGCCCCGATGGTCGCGGAGCGCTGATTCTTTCACGCGTGGCGATGGCGTCGGGACAAACCACCGTCGCGCTCGATCTTGCGTTGCGTGCGTGCATCCTCGATACGCCGGGATCCGCCGAGCTGCTGTCGTCGTTCGTCGCGAATTGTCGCGATGCGGTGCTGCTCGATCGCGCTCGTCGAGTTGTTGCAGCGGCGGGGTTGCTCGATGAGCCTGCGTGGGCAGCAGCGTTTGCGTTCGCCGAAGGGCGCACGGCCGATGCACGTGCTGCGTTGTCGCGAGGTTTGTCGAAAGGGAACCAAGGTGCAGCCGCAGCGCTGTTGCGACTCGCCACGGAGACACGTGATCTTGATGCGCTGAATGCTCTTGCCGCACGAGATCCGAATCGTCTTCCAGAGGATCTCCGACGACTTCGCGAAGGCGCGGTGCTCGCTGCGGAAGGACGCGAGCACGATGCGCTCGATCGTTTCGATGGCGTGACTGGCGATGCTGCGTCGTGGGCAACCGAGCTTGCACGGGGCGTGATTCGCACATGGGTTCCTGCCGAAGGAACCGCTGCGTGGCCCAAGCTTCTCGAGGAGCTGCGCTTGTCGGCACGCGCGCTCGATCGTTTGGATTTCGTATCGGCTGTCGAAGCGATCGCGGTCGAGCGAGATCGTCCGTTGCGTGTGGCGGTGGTGGGTGAGTTCAACGCCGGCAAGAGCACGTTTCTGAATGCGCTCCTCGGTGAAGACGTTGCTCCGACGGGCGTGCTTCCGACGACGGCAACGCTGCATTGGGTCGCATGGGCACCGGATCCGTTCGCTCGAATCGTCGTGCGAGGCGCACCGGATCGAGTCGTTCCGCATGGAGGCCTCAAGGCCGCGTTGAAGGATCTTTCCAGCTCGGGAGCGCGAGTGGATCGCGTGTTCATTTACGCGCCGATCGAACGACTGAAACGCGTGGAGATCCTCGATACGCCGGGCTTCAACGCTCCAGATCCTGATCACATTGCGGCCGCCCGTCAGGCCTTCGACGAAGCGCACGTGGCGATCTGGTTGCTCGACGCAACGGGCGCGATGAAGGAAACCGAGCGCCGAGTGTTGTCCGAGATCAAGGGTCTCGGTGTTCCCATTCAGATCCTGATCAACAAGTCCGATCGTTTGAGTCCCAACGAACTACAGCACGTGCTCGAACATGTGTCGGCGGGATTGGTCGAGACGGGGATTGGCTCGTACACGCCGCCGATTGCGTTCTCGGCGCGGCTTTCGTTGCGTGGTCGTTTGGGAGATGTCGATGCGTTGACGGCTTCGGGATTTGCAGCGGTTGAAGCGTTGTTTTCCGAGCACATCGTCGATCGTTCGTCGGCGTTGCGCGAGACTGCGCTGCGTCGACGAGCGTTGCGTATCGCTTCGGATCTCGCATCGATCGCGGCTGCACGAGCGGCGGACGATCGCGAGCGGATCCGTACGGCTCGTGCACGAAACGAAACGCTGGCCAACGCGGCGGCGAAGTTGCGCCATGAGCGTCACTCGTACGCGACGACGATTGAGCGTGCGCTCGAGCCTGTGCGTAAGGTTCTCGTGACGGACCTCAAGCCCTTGCGTCGTCTTGGGGACGATGAACAGGGGCTCGATCCGGGTTTGCAGGCGTATGTCGAAGAGCGGTTCGTGGCACGTCTGACCGATCCGATCGTGCAGGAGATCGTGCGATTGGCGGGCGTATCTGCACCGCCATCGGCGTCAGCGGCGGTTCGTGCAGTGCTACTTGGAGCTGTATCGGCGCTCGATCCGACGATGGCCCCGCAGGACAGACCGCTTGCGCGGATCATCGATGCAGCGATTGCGGCGTTTGCAGCGGCGCTGGTCACCGAGGCGAGCGGGGCGTTGCCTGCCGCGCCGTTTGCAGCCCTCGAACAGCGTGCAGCTCTTGTTCGGGACGCGCTCATTCCGCGAGCCTGAGCCTCACGAATCGCGACTTGTAAATGACGCTTCACGCGCCGCTGGTTTTCGTCGCATGTCGCATACGAACGCGGCTATTATCCGCGTCGTAAACGAGTAATGCTTCGAGGCAAGGTCATGAATTTGTCGTCTAGCGGCAGTAGGAATCTTGGCATGCGCAAACTGTGGCTGAGGGGTTTCCTTGGCGCGCTCACCATGGCGCTCGGCATCGCTGCCGCAGCACCTTCGTGTTCGCTCGTCGTCGATTCGAATGCGGTGATGTGTGACAACTCGATTCCTTGCGCCAGTGGCAGCGCGTGTGTCGATGGTGTGTGCATCAGCGATCCGAATGCAGGCAGCAGTTGCACGAAGACGCAAGAGTGCATCGATGCGAAGGGCGAGGAATTCCAATTCTGTCGCAAGGATGGCGGCGCCGCGACGGGCACGTGCGTTGCGCTCAAATCTTCGCTCTGCCAGGTCGTCGATGGTGACTACAAGGCCGACAACGTTTTCTTGATCGGATCCATTCATCCGACGACCGCTCCGCCGCCCGATGACTTCCTCGGGACCTCCCTAGAGCAAAGCATCAGCGTCGCCATCGCTGACATCAAGAAGATCAACGGTTTGCCCCCTGCGCCCGGACAAACCGGCAACCGTCAAGTCGTCATGATCGGCTGCTCGGATCAGGGCGAATCGGGGCCGTCAGTCGAAGCGGCAAACCATCTCGTCAACAACCTTGGCGTCCAAGCGATCATCGGAGGAGCGTTCAGCAGCTTGGCCATCAAGACGGCCACGGACGTGACGATCCCCAAAAAAGTCCTGTTCATGACGGCATCTGGAACGAGTCCACTCATCACGGATCTCGCGGACAAACCCTCCGGATCCAACGTCGGTTTGGTTTGGCGTACGGTCCCGTCGGACAACTTCCAGGCGAAAGCGCTCGTCGAATACGTCAAGACCGTGGAGGCCGACGTTCGCGCGTCGTTGGGGCTCATGGCTTCGGAGCCAATCAAGCTTGCCCTCGTGCACAGCGGAGATGCATACGGCACGGGCCTAAAGGACGCGCTTCAACCGGAACTCTATTTCAACGACAAGCTCGCTCTCGCCAACATGAACAACTACATCGTGGCGAACTACGGCGACCCGGAAGACGTGGCGAATCCGCCGGATTATCAGGGCGCAATCAGCGCTGCACTCGCAGGCGAACCGCACATCGTCCTGTTCTTCGGCGGCCCCGAAGCAGTCAGCGACGTCTTCGGACCCATCGAGCTGAACTGGCCCATGGGCAAGCCCAAGCCGCGCTACGTCTTCTCCGACTACAACTTCACCGCCGATCTCGCCTCTGCCGTTGGCTCGGACGCGAACTGGCGAGCGCGAACCACAGGCGTCGTCCCTGGCCCTGGTGACAACGATCCGCTCTACAAAGCCTTCCAGATCTCGTACGGCACGCGTGATGGCGATGCGTCGCTCTTCGGTTGCGCCAGTGCTTACGACGCGGCGTATCTGCTTTTCTACGCTGCCGCGACCATCCAAGACGGCATCATCACGGGTGAAAAACTCGCCCTCGGGTTGACCAAAATGTCAAAGGCCGATCCGCCCGAAGCGAAGATCAACGTGGGCACGGCCGGCCTCGGAGCGGGACTCGCCAAACTGCTGAGCGGCGATTACAAGTCCATCGACTACAACGGCGCCTTCGGACCACTCAACTTCGATTCGGCAACTGGAGAGCCCGCAGCCAACATCCAGGTCTTCTGTTTGGCCGACGATGGTGCTGGCAAAGCAGCCAACCAGCTCTCGGGCATGTTCTACAACGCCGACACGAAAGCCATCGAAGGGCAAATCGCAGCGGCCTGCAAGTAAGCCACGAGCGACGTCTTTCAAAACGAAAACGCCATCCGGATGGATGGCGTTTTTCCTTTTGTAACGGTTCGAAAGACGAAAGCCGCGGGCTCATGGAGCGCGCGGCTTCGATTTTCTGCAACGCAGAATCAGAACTTGCCGAAGACCTGGATGCCAGTCGGGGAGACGGCGAAGTCGATCTTCTTGATGAAGCCCGTCGTGGCCGGAGCTGTTTCTGCGGGTTTGTCCTGTGCAGCCGCGGTCGGCGTACGCAGTGCGAAGTAAAGCGTCACGACACCCGAAACGACCGCTCCGCCCGTGAAGATGTCCGACACGAGCGCTCGAGTCGTGGTCGATTCGGAAGCTTCTCGCAGCGCTGTTTTCGTCGCGCCCGAGTCGACTTTGCGTAGCTCGGCAAGCTCACCCGCCTTGGACAACGCCATCGCGCCTGCCACGCCTGCACCAACGGCCAAACCTGCCGTGATGCCCACGCCTGCCCACGGAATCGTGCGCTGCGGGGGCGGAGGCGGAGGAGGCGGCGGGGGCGGAGGGGGCGGCGGGGGCGGCGGAGGAGGAGGCGGCGGAGG
>CAZETM010000165.1:0-12953 GCA_964514885.1 uncultured Polyangium sp.
TCGAGGTGCACATGGTGAGCCGAGGATACCTTGCCAATGCCTCCTTGGCCGACTGCACCAAGAACACGGTACGCATTTCGTTCGACGACCGGAAGCGCAGTCAGAGGTGTTGGAAGTACCGCTCCGTCGTCCTCTCCATCGACATCGATGGTGGAGAGAAACCGGACGTCGCCTGATGTGGGCGGGTTGGACGCAAGGGGCTTTTGGGACATGGTGTACCGACAAGGGGTTCGTAAATATCTAGAGCAACGGACATCAGTCTATCGCACGTTGGAGCGACTGCATAGCAACCTTTGCGCCACCAATGCTGCTGTGGGATTCGAAGCCACACGAGGTGGCGGTCGTTGTAATGGCCCTGGCCCTGGAATTCGCGCAAGCGGAGGTTCTTTAGCACTCGCCTCACGCGATCGCGCCAAACCAATTCGTCCAGCTCCGTCGCCAACAAGGACAAATCCGCTGACAAGGTCGCCTGGGAGTCCGCAACCTCAAGAAGGGCCGTTGGTTTTCCTAGGTACTCACAACTGCAAGAAAGACTGGACGACCAACAGTGCATTTTTTTCGGCAATGCCTGTGCAGAATAACGTCTGCACATCGCCATCATCGCTGCCAGCCAAACCGGCAAGGCTACGAAGCGCAATAAAAGGTTTCATGTTGGTCCGAGCCACATGCGCCGCAGCGGCGGTCTCCATGTCGAGCGATCGGCCCTGGTAGGTATCGTAGAGGTATTGGCGATAGGGAGCGTTGTCCAAGTAAACGGAGCCCGACAGACCCCGTCCGCCAACCACGAGCGCGGGCGTCCGCGACAAACAGCTCATCGCTTCGCCCGTGCAAGCGTTCGGACCACAGTTCTCGAAGTTCGGTGGATTCATCCCCAGCGTCGTGGCTTTTGCGTACAGGTCGGGATCCACAGGAAAATCGAAAATGAATTCTCCGCCGATTGGACTATTCGCGCTGATGACCTGCGTCTTGCGGCTCCATATGCCGCCCAACGTGCCGGTCATGCTGGAGAAATTGACCCCGTAAGCGGAGCCGTCGGTTTGATTAAGGGGCGACAATTCCAGTCCGAGACATGTCAAGTCTCCAGCGGTGCCGCAAGGCTGGGGCAACTTCGCAACGTCGGGCGCCGCCAGTGAACGGGCCCAATAAGATTCGTCGTGATATGCCCAGAGTTCCGGGATCACGACGTCCCCGGTGTAGAGGTTTGGATCCACGCCGCCTGCAAATCCGCTGTAAACGATGCCGGTAATGTTGAATCGGTCAATGAGGATCTGCGTGGTCATTGCCGCATTGGTGACACTCACTCCGCTCGCAGCAACGACGACATCCTTGCCCTCGAGCTTTCCCATGGAGAATGAACTGCCATTGATGATCGTGTCCTTCTTCATATCGAGGCTGTCGACCAAGGGTTTCGCCTCTTGGCCAAGCGCTGAAATGAGCGCAATTCGCGGGGTTGAATCAACCAACCCTGACGGCGCGCATAACGGTGGACTCGATCCGCCAGGATCAGCTTCGCACCCCACCAAAGCAAGGGCGAAAAACGCGGCGTGCGCAAAGGCTTCCAAGCGTATCCTGGTGATACCAGCATGCTTCTGGTTTGTCGTAACGGTTCGTCCGAACATCTCTTGATCTCCTCTCGAATTGTCACACATGGAATGGAAACAGTTTGTCGGGTGCAGCGAGTCCGCGGGTGTTTGGTAATTTTAGCAAAATCTGAGCCAAGCCAGCAGAACCAACGCAGTTATCAGGTTGTCACAGATGGGCAAGCGGCAGTTGCCCTCTTACCACGATCTTCCCGTAAATGGACTCGCCCTGATCCGCCATCGACGACGGGCAGCTTGTGGTTTCACAGTCCACAACCAGCTCGTGTTTGTGGACTGTGAAACCACAACCTCACTCGTGAAGCCAGAAATGTTGCCCGAAAACGCGTGGCACTGCTATTGCTGTAGACGTTGCCGTCATGTTGGGAAAACGTTCCCTGGGTTGTGCGCTCAACGCTTCATCCGTTGCTTGGTGGTCCAAGGAGAAAGTTTCATGAACACGTGTATCCGTTATCGATTACGTTCGCTGTTTGTCGGGGTGGGCCTGGCGATGCTCGTGGCGGCTGAACCTGCGCAGGCGCAGACGGTTACGTACAACTCCGCATACTCGGTGGCACTTCCGCTGTTCATGGACACGAGGGCGAACCCGAGTTCACTGCCAGGCACCGGCTGGTACACGATTGCGGTGATTCAAAACACGTCTGCATCTACGGCGCATGTGCGCGTAACGGCGAAGCCAAAACAGGGAGTGACGGGCGGCGGCTCGGTGACCTTCACGCTGGATCCCGGGAGCACGATTCGGTTTCGCCCCGACAACGCAGGAACATCAGGCACGATAGGGATTCCCGCGATCGCCACGGGCAATTTCGAGGGCTCCCTTCTGATCGAATCGGACCAGCCCATCGTTGTTGTAAATCAACTTGCGAACAATCTCCTAGGCTCCATGGGTGTGAGCGGCGGAACGGCGAAGGGTTTTTACAATGGCATTGCCGCGTCTTCTGGCGACTTGGCGTTTCCAGGAATCAAGAGCGGTTTCAATGGCAAATCAATGGTCCTTTACGTGCAGAATATGGGCACGACGCAGGCCATCTCGACACTCACGCTCCAGACGAACGATGGCTTGACTTATACGGCGCCGGTATCGCTTGCCGCGGGCGAGTCCAGAGCCTTCAATGGAGTCGATTTCAAGACCAGCACCAATGAAACCTGGACGAAGACTTGCTCCGGCAGCGCCAACGGCTCCGGCGGGGCCTGCTTTGGCGCGGTCAAACTTGCCAACAGCGGCTCGTTCGCCGCCATTGCTGTGCAGCGCGATGTCGCCGGGACGAACCCCGCTCCGAATGTCCATGTGGCGAACTTTCAGACGGTCGTGAATGCGACAGGACCCGTATCATGTGCGGCTTTCCGCAATGCGAATGTGACGACGGCCCGCTCCGGCATTGGGATCATGAATGCAGGCGCAAATACTGCCGATATCACGCTGAAGCTGATCGCGACGGGTACCAACACCCAGTACACCCAATTGTTCCCCGGGGTGCTCCCTGGCAAGAGTGTCGTGGCCTCGTATTGGGCGGGCACGATCGGGGGATTCCCCGATGGCGCGCTCGGCGCAGCGACGATTACGTCGAGCTTGGGCGGAGGGGTCGTCGCATTCGTGAGCGAGAGCGGATCTGGCACGGCCGAGAGCAGTTACCAATGTTCGACTGGATCATCGAATGCCCTCCTCGCGCCGTTCGTTAAGTTCGACTATACCGACACGAACAACCCTATCTCAGCCACATCGGAGGTATCTATCCAGAACACGGGGACAACCTCGGAGACCATCACGGGCACGTATACCTGCTACCCAGTAAGCAGGGGTACATTGGAAACGTATACAGTCACGACGAATCCGGTGCTGGCAGGAACCTCAATCAAGATCAGCAGCGCATCCTTCCCAGGGGGCATCCCGACGGGGCGCATTTGCGCGGCTCACTTCACAAGCGCATCGTCCATCTTGGGTACGGTCACCGAGCGGAGTTCCACCCCTTCCCTTGTGGACGACGCGACGTACGAACTCGATCAGTCCATGATATCGTTGTCTGTCAGCCCCGACAAGAGCAATCCCATACGTCTGTCCTGCCCCAGCGCCATTGGGCTAAAGTCGCTCTGCGTCAGGGACTGTTGCCTCGCCTCAGCGCCTACCTTCAAACCCTAATCGCATGCGACGCGGGTCTGCTCATTCGCTCACGAGCCTCCGAACGGATGTCAGGCACGATTTCTCCCATTGCTCTACGGGTTGGCAGAAGTTGAGCATTTTCTTCGCGACGTCGCGCCGCTCCGCCGTGCGATAAACAAGCGCCCGCTGGAACACGTCCGAACACGAAGATGGCGCCGCTGCGCGGTCGAACCAAGCAACGGCGGCCTGAGCGTCGACATCGGCATACGCCTGCGCGACAAACACAATTTCCTCGGGAGAATCCTTCGCGCTTGCACGAAAACCCGCTTCAAGGTCCGCGAGTCGTCGCTCACGCTCGGGCGAAGTGTGCTTCCCTTGACCCTCCGACGCCCGCACAATTCCTCGAATCGCCGCCGCTTCATCATACTTCGCTGCCGGACCGGCCATATTCATGGCGAGTACCCGCTCGAACTCACCACGTGCCTCCTCAAGCGACTCGCGTCGAAGCAGTACGATACCGCGTAAAAAGTGGGCGTCGGTGACGGGTGGCATCCCGGCCCGTCGACTAAAAGCGTGCTCCCCCTGCCGCTCCTCTTCGCCCTGAAAGGCTACGAGCTTGGCGCTCATCCTGTCGGCAACATCCACCTGGCCGTGTTGAAGCGTGAGCATGACTAACTGAACGAGCGAACGCCCCCACAAGGCACGATCCAGCTCGAGGCTCTGCTCGAGCAACCGAGCGGCTTTGTCGTCTTCGCACGTGAGATCATGGATACGCGCGAGCGCCACCTGCACGTACGCGGATGACGGGGCGACCTGGAGGGCGTTGCGACACGCCTGGCGTGCCAACGTTATAAGCGCGTCGGTCGGGCGATCTGCGGCTTTCGTCGCGACCTGTGTCACGCGACAACGCATCACCGCCACCGTCGGATCCTCCGGCGCCATTTGAGCCGCCGTGTCCAGCTCCTTCCTCGCCATTGTCACCCGTGCCTCGAATGGATCCTTACCGCCCAGCGTCCTCAAATACGCCCGCTCCACGATCGCCGGCACGTATTTCGGATCCGCCGTGATCGCCGCATCGAGCAGATCCATCCCAGCGTCCACGTGTTTGCGCTGCGCCGCAGGCCCCACCATTGCGTAAAATTGCAACAGTTTTGCCCGCGCGATATCGCTCTGCGTTCCCACGACAGCCCGCCGATGCCGATCCCATAACCGCGCCATCAACCGAACCTCGTCAATCACCCCGCGACGAAGCGCCTCGAATGCTCGTTCAGGCTCGCCCGATGGAGCGTCCACTTCGACCGGCTCACCACGCGATGTCCCGCCACTCACGTCGACGGACTCGACCTGCGCAACGAGCTGAAGCCCGCTGCCAATCTTCTTCACGCTGCCTTTTACCCGCAGCCCGGCGCCCACTGATTTGGCCGCATCTCCCTCGGCCACTCGAACATCGGTAACCGCCCACAACCCTTGCTTTAGCGCATCCGATGCGCCCAGGGACAAACCATTCCACGCGGAATCACCCGTCAGGTTCTCGAAAGGCATTACCACAATCGGAGCGGGACCCGACAACGATATCGCGCCGGCACTGGCCGCAGCGCTCGGGACGGCCGACGCCGATAACATTGGGGCGGGCGCGCTCGACGACGACACGAGCTTCCACACGAGCAGCCCCAAACCGAGCACGGCCACGCCCCCTACGCTCATGGTCCCCATTGTCAAGAAACGCTTCGATCGCGCACGTGCTCGCGCTCCGCCCGTCGCCCGTCCCGGTACCGACGCTTGCAGTCCACCAGGCGGCGGCATACTCAACTTCGCATTCACGATCATGCGCTGGATACGCTCCACCGAAACGTGAGAATGCGCCGAGCCAAACTCCTCCAGCGCCATCGCCAGCTCGGCCACATTCGGATAACGATTCGCCGGATCCTTCTCCAAACAACGTTGAATGATTGGCTCCAGTCCGCGGGGCGCGTCTTTTCGATAACGACGAATCTCAGGCGGCGGATCCGACCGGATTCGTTGCCGCACTTCGACGAGCGAGTTTGCCTGGAATGGGACCATCCCCGTCATCAGCTCGAACAGAATGACGCCGAGCGACCAAATGTCACTGGTCATTTCGGCCGCGCGTGCCGACGCCATTTGCTCTGGCGGCATATAAAGAGGCGTACCGAGCGCTTGCTTCGTCTGGGTCATGCCGAAGTCCGCGTGCTCGTGCGAGTCTTCCTTGGGCATGATTTTCGATATGCCAAAATCGAGGACTTTGATTAGCTCGGCGCCATCGGGTCGTCGCGTCAGAAAGATGTTTGCCGGCTTCAAATCGCGGTGTATGATGCCTAACGCATGCGCTTCGGCCAGCGCTTCGCACGCCTGGAGCACATAGTCGATCGCATCGCTGATCGGCAGAGGGCCGCTCTTATCGAGCAACTGCGCCAGATCGATCCCTTCGAGGTATTCCAACACGATATACGGCTCGCCCGTTTCGAGCCTACCGACATCGAGGACGCGGGCGACGTGATCGCCCTTGATCTTTACGGCGGCGCGTGCTTCGCGCAAAAAGCGCATCACCGCGTCCGCATTTTCGAGCGACCCTGGAAGCATGAGTTTGAGCGCCATACGCTCGCGCAGCTCGATATGCTCGACGGCCATCACGACACCCATGCCGCCCTGGCCCAGGATACGCTCGATGCGGTATTTGCCGGCGAGAAACTGGCCCGCGCGGAGATCCCTTGGGACAGGCGCGCCGACACGTTCGTTCGCGGCCACGGGGACAGTCTCCTGATTCCCTCGTTCGCGCAGGAAGTCGGCGGTGTCCCGCGACTCGTCTTGCTTCCGCAGGAAGGCTTCGGTGTCTTCAATCTCTTTTTCACTCATGGTGAACCATCGTCGAGCTCCGCGCTCGACCAGCGAAAGTTCCGAAGCGCAATCGGCCGCGAAGGATCGTGCCGAACACAGTCGAAGACTGTATACCATGATGTTGCCGTGGCCGGAAGAAAGTTGTGCAATCTTCGTCGTCGGGCACTTTTTGGGGGCAGGTTTGGCCGCTTGGTCTACGAGGCGGGTCGGGTTTGTCGACATGGAGGCGACAACGGCCATCGAGTTGTCGGCAGGGAGGCGACAACAGCGTACCTGCGCGGAGGATTCTTCGCTTGCCCGGGGGAGACTCCTTGAAACACGGCGTTCGGAAATGGCCGTTTGTTTGCCCATAGCGCTGATCAACGTGGCATCACAATTGCTTTTGCTGTGGACCGTCTGTGCATGACGATTCGAGCAACGTGGTCATCTAGCTGGTGGACATGTTGCTCGTTTGGCACGACGAACCCACTCAGGGAAACCTCAATACAACGCCGAGGACCGTGATGAAAAAGCACTACGTACTGCCGTAATGTTCGTGATGTCGACCTCGAGCGCCGTCGTGTTTGCCGACGAGCATCGCTCGTTCCGACTCATTCCGATTCGCGTTTTCTGGCAACTTGACACGCTACAGTCCATGGGCAACAATGCGTCTCCGCCGTTCGGAGGTCTGTCATGAAGTTTGTCCCTGGTATCGGCCAGTCCGATTTTCGCATGTTCCGTGAATCCGGGTTCGGCTACGTCGACAAGACGAGCTTCATTCGCCAAGTGATCGAAGACCCCAGCCTGATCCTCCTCTTCCCTCGGCCCCGTCGGTTCGGCAAGACGATCAATATGTCGGCGCTTGGCTACTTCCTTCGCAAGACCGACGAAGACTTGTCGCACTTGTTCCAGGGTCTGGCCGTGTCTGCCGACCCGCAGGCGATGGCGCACTTCCAGAAGTATCCCGTTGTGTTCATCACGTTCAAGGACGTCAAGGCAAAGACGTTCGCGTCAGCAATGACGGGCATTCGCGAGCAAATCTTCATGGCGTTCGACGAGTATCGCCACTTGTTCGATGAAAACAAACTCGATTTATCCAGCGCGAGTCAATTCCAACGTGTCTTGTCACGCGAGGTCACCGATGACGAGCTCCAGTATTCGCTCAAGTGGCTATCGAAAGCGCTTTACCGACATTATGGGCAACGTGTGGTGATCCTGATCGATGAATACGACACGCCGATTCAATCCGGCTATAAGAATGATTTTTTCGACGACGTGGTGGGGTTCTTCCGCAACTTCTTCTCGGCCGCATTGAAGGACAACAATGCGCTGTTCAAAGGCGTGCTGACGGGTATTCTACGCGTTTCGAAAGAGAACATGTTTTCAGGGCTCAACCACCTCAGCGTGCATTCCATTCTGAGTCCCCGGTATGCAACCTCGTTCGGGTTCACCGAAGAAGAAGTCGCGGCGATCATCGATCCGGCGCACTTGGAAGAGGTGCGATCGTGGTACAATGGGTACCTTTTTGGCGGCAAAGTCATCTACAATCCCTGGTCGATCCTTAATTACATCGTCGAGGGCGTATTCAAGCCGTATTGGGTGAACAGGGGCTCGAGCGACCTCATCGAGCATCTTGCGGCGAAACGCGGACTTGGGTTATCAGAAAAGTCATCGGCGCTTTTGCATGGTGAAACCATTGAAGTCCCCATCGATGACAACATCGTGCTGCGCGACATCGACCACAACGAGGATGCACTCTGGAGTTTCTTGTTGTTCTCGGGGTACTTGAAGGTTGTCGAGCTGAAACTGACGATGGGCAAATACTCCGCCAAACTCGCCATTCCCAACGTCGAAGTGAGCCTTGTCTATCGGGACATGTTTCAGTCGTGGCTCTATAAAGCAGCTCCAGGACAGGGCTACATCGACACGCTCGTCAAAGCGCTGCTCGGCGGCAATGCGCCGACGGTGCAAAAGATGCTCCAGCACATTATGATCAGGGCGATGTCGTATCAGGATCCAGCCGGACGCGAGCCGGAAAAGCTTTACCACGGGTTCATTCTGGGATTGCTCGTGCACATGGAAAGCCAATACGATGTGCGCTCCAATCGTGAAGCGGGATTTGGCCGGGCCGACGTCTTGATGCGGCCGAAAGAGCAGGGTCGACCTGGCGTCGTCATCGAATTCAAAGTGCGCGATGAAGACGAAAAAGTGGACACTGTGCTCCAGGAAGCGGCGGTCCAAGTCCGCGATCGCCAATACGCCGTGGAGCTCGTCGCTGCTGGCGCGTCACCCGTGTACGAATACGCCATGGTTTTCGATGGCAAACAAACGTGGGTGAAACGCGTGGAAGATGTGCTGGCGCAAGCAGCAACGGGCCAGTAAAGGCCGTAATTAGACACAGACTTGCGCTTCGTTGGCGCTCCCGAGGTCGTGTCCGCCAAGCGCCACGCGTTTGGGTAACCTCGGGAGGGTGCCATTCCGTTCTTTCGATCCACGGCGCCGCGGTCGGTACTAACAGCACGATCCGCGGCTGCCGCTGCAATACCACACGTTGTTCTGGAGCACGTACGTGCCGGAGTACCGGACCTTGCCGCTCGAAAGAACGCACGTCCACGTGCTTTCGCACCACGAACAGGATCCGCCGACGGCGATGTCATTGGTCCCGGAGCTTTTCAGGCTCGCAGGGTTGCTCTCGCCGTCTTGTTTGCAAGCTTCGGGGCTGATCTCGTCGACGCGGCGCATGAGCGATTCCGGAGCATCCGTCTCGACATTCGCGCGAGCAAACGCTTCGTCATCGATTGCGACGGATTCCTCTACCGAGTCGTCCGACGGCGCGGCGGATTGCTCGATAACGTCAGAGAATGCGGTCTCCTGCTCGTCCAGCGGCTCGGTGGAGACGCAACCGACGAGTGCGGACATTGCGGCAACGAAAAGCATGGTGAGCGAAGTGGTTTTCATTTTGTGCTCCATTCGAGCTAGCCTCCTGCGTTTCACCGGAACATCCTGGTGAAAGTCTGCGGTGCCGCTCGCTTGTTTACCGATTAAGCAACGCGCGTGTCAGGCTCTGCGAATCGTTTTCTCGGCTGTTTTACTGGGTGGAACACGCGGTTGTCGCTTGGAGGTCCATAACGCGGCGGTGTTGTCGCTTCGGGGTCCACAACGAGCTTGGTGGAACAAGGTGTTGCGGCCATCGTGGATGTGTGGTGTTCTGCGGTGCATGAAAGATCGTCGCTTGTTGGATCGTCATCACGCCGTTTGGGGTTGGTTTGTCGGGGCATTGTTGACGTTTTCCGGATGCTCGCCGCCGCCTGAACAACCTGCCGCTCCGAAGGAATGCGTTGCGGGCGAATTGAAGCTCCCGGACGGTAGGTGTCAGCCTGCGGGTTTGCCGCTCGATATGCAATGCCCACCGGGAGAGCTTGCGCTCGCGGACGGGAAATGCCAGCCGGCGGGGGTGCCTCCCGAAGCGTGCGGCGTGGGATTCTTGCCGGACGGCAAACAAGGTTGCGAGCCGGTCTTGCCGGCGGAGGAGTGTCCATTTGGGACGATGGCGGTTCCGGGTGAAACGGAATGCCGCGAGGTCGCGCCGTGCGGGGAAGGAACGTGGGGCGATATCCCGGTGGAGGCGAATACTGAATATGTGGATCAGGCGTATCCGGGCGTCGATAGCGATGGGTCGATGGCGAAGCCGTGGAAGACGATTCAGGAGGGCGTTTATTATGCGGACAAGGGCGCGATCGTAGCGGTGGCTGCGGGAACGTATGCGGAAGATGTGACGATTCAATACAAGTCCGTGCGACTTTGGGGAAGGTGTCCTGGAATGGTGGAGGTTGCGGGGGCGGGGGTGGAGGCGGCAAGTATTCTCGTCTATGGAAAACAGGCTTCCGGGACGGAGGTGCGGGGGATGGCCATGACTGGTTTGCAAAGCGGATTTGCCTTGTCAGGCGCAACTGAGGTGGAGTTGGACTCGGTGTGGATTCACGACGCCGAGTATGGGGGACTCTACGTCATCGACGAAGTCGACACGAGTAGCGTGCGCGTGCGAAACTCATTACTAGAGGCCAATCACGGTGCAGGTATCTGGCTCGTTGGCTCATCAATGACAATCGACAAAACTGTCGTCCGCTCAACGTATTCCAGCGCTACGGGATTGGCAGGCAATGGCATTCAGGCGACCAATAACGCCCAGACAAAATCACGCACGACCGTCACTGTTCGAATGAGTGTTCTCGAGGGTAATCAGGAGGCAGGGATAGCAATTGGCGGCTCGGACGCAATAATTGAAAGCACCGTCATTCGACGGAACCTGCCAAATGGCAAAGGACAACATGGGACTGGCATCGGCGTCCAGCCGAGTACCGATAAGGCTGAGCGGGCGAATGTAGTCGTTCGCGCATCCGTCATCGAGCAGAATCACTATTTGGGGATTTCCGTAACTGGTTCAGATAGCGTCGTCGAGAATACGGTCATTCGTGGCACGCAAGCAGACTTTCAGGGGCAAGGAGGTCTCGGTATTCAAGCCCGAGGCGAAGCCGCCCCAAATGTTCGTGCAACGCTGATTTTTCGAGGCTGTCTTGTCGAAGCGAATGTCTACGCAGGCATATCGATCGGCGGATCTGATGCGACCATCGAGGGTACGATTGTTCGTGCTACTGCTCCACATCCGAAAATGGGTTCGGGAGCTGGCATTGTATGTGCGGACCTTGCAAAGACACAACAGAGGGGAGTTCTGACTGTTCGGGGATGCGTGGTGGAGGATAATTTAGAAAGTGGCGTGCAAGTCGAGGGTTCGACTGCGACCATCGATACGACCGTCGTACGTTTGACCAAAACAAATACGCAAGGCCAATTCGGTTTTGGAATTTCGACGAGTCCTAGTTACGTCACCGGTGACCCATCGAACGTGGATTTGCGAACGTGTCTGATTGAAAAGAACCACACTGCAGGCATGCAGTTTGGCGTAACAAACACAACGATCGAATCCACGGTCGTCCGGGAAACAGCGCCCAGCGGTGACGGGCGCTTCGGGGACGGGATCGTGACAGACCTCAGCATAGTCTCGCTTAGAGGGGCATTGGTTACGTCAAACGCCCGCGCGGGGATCGCGAACTTCCGTTCCGAGATCATGGTGTCCGACTCAACAATACGATGCAACGCCTTCAATCTCGAAGGCGAATCTTTCGAAGGCGTCCCGTTCACCTACGCCGGCAGCACCGGCTGGGCATGCACCAAGCTCGGCGCCGACGATTGCACGGTACTCGACGAATGCTCCGTGCAATCCTCCGGCCTCGAACCGCCTCCGCCGCCTCCGCCGCTCCCGTTCTGACCCGACGCTACATCCCCGCCGGCACGCCTAACGGCAACGGTACCGCGAATTGCCTCACGGTGTCCGTTGCCAGGCTCATGCCCATCGTGATCGGTGTCTTCCCGCTCGTAAAATTCTGCTGCAACGGCGGCTTTTTCTCGTCTCCGCCCTCCAGCGTGACCGACCAGATCTTCCCGCCCGCCAATCCGCCCGTCGGACCGTCGATCAACAAACTTTGACGCTCGTTGCCACTCAACGTCAGCCGATCGATCGTCACCTCGGATTGGTCCAGCCAATTGATTCCATCGCCAACATCTTTGGATCCGCCCGCCTGATTCACGTCCGATACGGGCATCGTCACGGTCTGCGTCATCTCCACTTTCGTCTTGCAAACAATGATGCCCTGCGATTGTCCCGCCACACCAATGCCCACACCGAAGTTGGCCGTAAAAATCCCGTCATGCACCATGACGCACGGACCGTCTACGTCCGGATTGCATGTCGTCACGTTTTGAATCCAAAGCCCGGGAAAGTTGTTGCTGATCTCCACGCCAGCGCCCTCTTCACCCAACGTTCCCGTCGATTGGTCAATAAGCACGCCCCACGCGACACTGTCGAGCACGCGCAGGTTTTTCGAGGCCACCTTCGAGCATTCGGCTGCCGTGACGCCACCACCAAATTGTCCCAGGTTGGCTCCCGTTCCCGGCTTCGTCCCCTTCACGTCCACCCCGTCAATCTCGACTTCGGCACCATACGCCGCAATGCCCAGAAGACGGTTGTCCCGAATCACGCTGCTCTTCATAACGAGCTTCGGACGACTCGTGCACGCGCACATCGTATCGCAACCCGTGCCAGCGAATGAAATACCCCGCTCCGCCGCACCTCGAACGACACTCCGATCAATCGTGATATCGGCGTCCTCCGCGAAAATGCCCACCCGACCGCTGTCCGCAATCTCGGACGTGACGATCGTCCCTGACGAACCCGCGTCGAATACGACACCATCGGCGTCACCCGATATGCGCAAAGACTCGAGACGCGCGCTCGACGCTCCCGTCAATACGCGCACGCCACCACCACTTGTCTTGTTTTTGAACTCCCCAACTCCACACGAGCACAA